>QJXZ01000327.1 GCA_003248125.1 Gammaproteobacteria bacterium
CGACCATGCGATCCAGTGGCTCGAACGGTCGTTCGAGGATCAATCGCTCATGGGTACGCCCGAACACTTCACCGTCATGCAACCGGTCCTCGACGTACTGGCGGCCGACCCGCGTCTCGAGCGATTCGAGCCACTGGCTCGCCTCGTTGCGGTTCGCGCGAGGTCGTCGTCAACCACGACCGCTCACTAGTTTCGGTCCAACAGATACACTGCGTCCTCGAAGTCGGAGAGCATCATGACGGTGTTGTACTCGACGGTCAGGCGGTCGCCGTCAATCGTGCCGTTCGCTTCCCATGGGCCGGCCACGCTCCATCCATCAAAGTCGAAGTCGATCCGCGATCCTGATCGCGAAAAGTTGCCCGCGTACTTCAAGAATCCGAATCGCGCTGTCAGATATTGCAGTTCGAACGCGCCGTTGTCGTAGATGACGTAGCGAGAGACGTTTCCGAGCGAGTCTGGCTGCTCGATGGTGTAGGTCTCGGCAGCTCCATTCAGCGCAGGAAACTCAGTAGTCGTTGGCGGTGTTGCACCAGAGCCCCGTACCACGAACGCGATACGCGTCCCGTCGGCTGTCAAAGCCGCATCGTCGGCGTGGCCGATCAGTTGCTCGACGCGTCCATCGGCGACGTCGACGAGGTGAAGTGAACCTCCGGGCCCACAACTCGCATCTGCTGAGTAGACGATGGCGTCGTCCGAGGCAGACCACGTCGACCGCGACGATGCGGCGCTGCCCGCAAGCCATCGGATTGCGCCGCCCGAGATCGAAAGGATACCGAGCCAACTACCGGGCGTGTTGACCACTGCAATGCGGTCACTGCTAGGCGACCAACTGGGGTAGCCCGCCGAGCCGGGACGAAACGGTTGAGGTGCTACTTGGTACCTGTCGGAGCCGTCCGAATTGACAGCGAATACGGACACTGGCGCGTCATCGAAGGATGTCGGCCAGACGGTATAGGCGATCTTCTGACCATCAGGAGACCAGGCTGGCGAATTGGCGGTAGCGAATGCGGGACCCATTGCGTCGTGTCGGACCAATGTTGTGATTTCACCGTCGTCGACCTTCACGGTCGCAATACCTTCGGCGCTCGTGAACGCGATCTTGATGCCGTCGGGCGACCAAGATGGCTGTGTTCCAGCCGCCAGCCAACGTTGGCCGCTGCCGTCCGAGTCAACGATGAAGATTGAGTCGACTTCCTCGAGCTCCCAATTGAATGCGATTTGCGAACCATCCGGCGACCAGGACGGCCACTTGCCGGCACCGACCGCGGTAAGTTCTGTGACGCGTGCTCCGTCGAACTGGCCGACGCAGATGGTGTCTACGCCGCCGCCGCATGCCGTGAGTGCATCGGGCGTCGATGCTTCGGCAGCTGGACAAGCCTGCAATGCCCCATCGCCGCCCTGGTTGCCGGCACCGGCCGGCACCGCGTTCTCTCGCGGCACATCGCCGCCGCCGCTTCCGCCGCCGCATCCCGCCAACACTACGGTCAGAAAGATGACCCGTGTCATGGGAATGCCACTTCCAAGGTATGCAGACACATTCATGGCAGTCTCCTCGAGGTTGGCTAGACGCCGCGTCGCGCAGTAAGGGCGCGGCCGAAGGTGACCGTAGCGTGTGTGGGTCAGCGGGCAGTCAGCCGAGAATCAACTGCGATCAACTATTGGGAAATCTCGAAGGGGAGGTGCGTTTGCGTGTCCAGCGACCCGGCGGGTAGCATGACCATTCCTCCAACGGGGGAAGGGAGGAATGAGGTCCAGCAGGTCGAGATCCGCGGATCTCGTGGCTGGCGTGCTGCTTGCCTGATTTCAAGAAGTTGGTTCGCGGTCCGTCACCGACGTTCGAGCTCAATCCTCGTGTAATAAACAGGAGAAAAATCAATGTCTTGGAAGAAATTCTTCATCGCGTCTGCACTACTAGCCTTCTCGGCGAACGCTTTCACCGAGGAAGCGGCCGATCCCGGCCCGCCGCGGGGTATTAGT
>QJXZ01000040.1 GCA_003248125.1 Gammaproteobacteria bacterium
AACCGCCGCATCTTCCGCGACTCGCCAAACACTGGGACGATGGTGCCCTGCGCCAGCAGAAATACGGCGATGAAAACCATCACGATGAACGTGGAGATGGAACCTTCCGTCATGACTTGGACCGCCCCTCGCGCGCCGGATCGAAGATTTCAATCGGCAAGTTGATGCCCTTGGCCGTCAGCGCCTTGTGGAAAGAAGGGATGATGCCTGTGGCCTTGAGTTCGCCGAGCACGTTGCCGTCTTCGTCCTTGCCACGACGCGTGAAGGCGAACAACTCGGACATGGTGATGATGTCGCCCTCCATGCCATTTATCTCCTGCACGCTCACCAAACGACGTTTACCATCTTCGTGGCGCGCGACCTGCACGACCACATTGATTGCAGAAGCGATTTGCGCCCGTAGCGTTCGTATCGGAAAGGACACGCCCGACATCGACACCATGTTTTCGATTCGGCTCAGTGCATCACGCGGAGTATTGGCGTGGATCGTGGTCAGCGAGCCATCATGACCGGTGTTCATTGCCTGTAGCATGTCCAAGGCTTCCGCGCCTCGCACCTCGCCGACGATGACGCGCTCGGGCCGCATCCGCAGGCTGTTGCGCACCAAGTCACGCGCCGTCACCTCGCCTTTGTCCTCTATGTTGGCTGGCCGTGTCTCCAAGCGCACAACGTGAGGCTGCTGCAGTTGAAGTTCTGCCGAGTCTTCGATCGTGACGATACGTTCGTCGTGGGGAATGAAACCGGACAACACGTTGAGAAGCGTAGTCTTACCGGCACCGGTGCCACCCGAAACGAGAACGTTCATGCGCGCCTTCACTACGGCCGTGAGCAGATCGGCAACTTCTCGAGTCACCGAACCAATCTCGACCAAGCTCTCGATCGACAGCCGATCGACGCCGAAGCGGCGAATCGACATCGTCGGTCCGTCGATAGCCAGCGGCGGAATGATTACGTTCACCCGGGAGCCGTCGGCCAAGCGCGCGTCGACCATGGGCGAGGATTCGTCGATGCGTCTGCCAACGGCCGAGACCACACGATCGATGATGTTCAACAGATGCCGATCGTCGTGGAAGTGCACGTCGGTCAGCCGCAGCTTGCCGTGCTGTTCGACATAGACTTGCCTCGGACCGTTGACCAGAATGTCCGAAATCGTCGAATCGGCGAGCAACCGCTCCAGTGGGCCGAGACCGAGCACCTCATCTTCGATGCTCTGCACTACCTGCGCACGCTGCGGCGCGCTGAGTGGCGCCGACGCCTCCGAGAGCAGTTCTCCGCTGATCTTTCTGATCTGTGCGCGGGCCATCTCGTTCGACATGGTGTGAATCAGCGACAGGTCGAGCACCTCGAGCAATCGCTCGTGAATCTTGCGCTTCCAATCGTGTTCGAGCGTCGTCAACGCACGCGCTTCGAAGTCCGCAGTCTTTGGCCCTTGTTCGGACTCTCGACGTTGACACTCGCCATTGATCGCAACTTTCTTGAAGGGGGAAAGCATATTTGTCATCCACCAAACATTTTCGAAAACAATCCTTTCCGTTCCACGTGCGCGCCGGTCATCGCCAATGCGAGTTCCCTTGTCGCTCGCGCCAACGGTGATCGCGGGACATGCTCGAGCAATGGCTTACCGACATCCACGCTCTGCGCCGCCGCGGCATAGTCGTTCGGAAGCAGCAGTAGGTCATCGGTGCGCAGTGCTCGCTTGACGTCGGCGATTTCTACGGCCGCGCGCTTCTCGTGGCGATTGACCACACAACGAATCGCTTCTGCCGGGATTCCAAGCTCGGTTCGAAGCAGCTGGCGTAGATACGCCGCTTCTCGAACGGACAGCAACGACTGCTGTAGCACCAGCAGGACCGTATCGGCACGGCGCAAAGTCGCCATACCCAGCGCATCGAGATGGCGAGGGACGTCGATCACGACTTGATCGAAGGTTGAGCTCATGAGGCCCAAGATGTGTTGCCAGCTCTCGACCAGCAT
>QJXZ01000146.1 GCA_003248125.1 Gammaproteobacteria bacterium
TCTTCGATGGTGCAGACGTTCACTTCCGGTGTCGCGAGCTGCTTGAGCGTCGAGTAGAGGGTGGTGGTTTTACCCGACCCGGTCGGTCCAGTGACGAGCACGATGCCGTTCGGCGACTGCACCATCGTCTGCCAGCGCGCATGGTCCTCGCCGCCCAACCCGAGCTCCGAGAAAGACCGCAGCAACACCTCCGGGTCGAAGATTCGCATCACCATCTTCTCGCCAAACGCGGTCGGAAGCGTCGACAGTCGCAGCTCGATCTCGCTGTCATCCTGGCTACGCGTCTTGATTCGACCGTCCTGCGGCCGCCGCTTCTCGGCTACGTCCATTCGACCGAGGATCTTGAGACGGCTGGTCACTGCCGCATTGACCGCAGCAGGCAACTCGTAGACGTGATGCAGCACGCCGTCGATCCGGAAGCGCACGTGTCCTTTGTCACGACGCGGCTCGATGTGGATGTCGCTCGCGCGCTGATCGAACGCGTACTGCAGGAGCCAATCGACGATGTTGACGATGTGTGCATCGTTGGCTTCCGGTGACTTCATCGTCCCGAGCTCGAGCATTTGCTCGAAGTTCGTGACACTCGAGACTTCGAGCCCTGCATCCGAGGCTTTCGCCACCGACCGCGCCATCGTGTAGAACTCGAGCGTGTAGCGGTTCAAGTCGGCGGGATTGGTGACCACCCGCTCGATGCGGCGGCCTCTGAGCGTCTGCGCCAACATGCCTTCCCATGCCGACATGTACGGCTGCCCGCTGGCGATGATGACGACCTCGTCTTTGACTTCGACCGCGAGAATGTTGTGGCGTTGCGCAAATGCGTACGACATGACCTCGGTCGATTTGTTGACGTTCACCTTCAAGGGGTCGATGCGGTAGTAGCGCTGCCCAGACTGTTCGGACAGCCATTGCGTCAGCGCATCGAGGTCGAGCTTGCGACCGGGCCTGCGACCGTCGTCGAGCTCGCGCTCGGCGACGATCTCGAACGGGTGCATGCCGAGCTGCTTGGCAGTGCGCGGCGCGATGAGAATGTCTTCGGCGTCGCGCTGGCCGACGATGCCGGCGCGAACCAGTTCTTCCAGTACCGTCGGCAAGTCGAGCAGCCGTTCGGCGCGGGCGGGCGATTCGAGTTGGGTGTCGACGGCGGCCATTGAGATCCTTGCCGGTCCTTTCCTTGGTTCTCGCGTCCTTGCTTGTCGCGCCTTGCCTCGCGGCGCCCTTGCGTTCTGCGGCCCCGAGCTAGGCGCGGTTGGGTAGACGCCGCGCGCTGGCGAATCCTCGCCATTTGGGCCGGAATTCCCGAGTTAACGGCAAGCGTCGGCCGTTTTCAACAGCCATCGCCGGCAAATCGGACCCGATTCACACTCGTTAGGCGGCGCGACATAGAATGCCGGGATGCGCATTCCTAACCTGCTCGAGATGCTGAAAGTGCTGGTCGGCTCGCCGTCGGTGAGTTGTACGTCGGCGGCCCACGATCAGAGCAATCTCGGTGTCATTCATCACCTGGCTGACTGGCTGGCTTCACTCGGCTTCACTACCGAGGTGATGCCGCTACCCGACAAGCCCGGCAAGGCGAATCTCGTCGCCCAGATCGGCCAAGGACCGGGCGGCCTCGTGCTGGCCGGTCACACCGACACCGTACCGTTCGACCAGCGGCGCTGGTCGCACGATCCCTTTCAGCTCGACGAGCGCGATGGCCGCTTCTACGGACTCGGCACCAGCGACATGAAGGGGTTCTTTCCGATCGCGATCGAAGCCGCGCGCAAATATGTCACTGCCAAGCTGGAAAGGCCGCTGCTGATAGTGGCCACGTCGGACGAGGAATCATCCATGGCCGGCGCAAAGGCACTGGTCGAATGCGGCCGACCGAAAGCCGACTACGCGATCATCGGTGAGCCCACCGGACTCGTGCCGGTGTATGCGCACAAAGGCTTCATGATGCTTTCGATTCGGCTGACCGGCGCGTCCGGCCACTC
>QJXZ01000020.1 GCA_003248125.1 Gammaproteobacteria bacterium
CTCGACGTGGTGTGTCCGGCCGAGTGCGACGCCTCGCTCACCCGCGTCCTCGACGATCCTGTGCTCAAAGGCAGATTGATATCTGCCGACCTGACGACTGCAGGCGTATATCTCGCCTTCGACTTGCCCTTCGCATCGCCCACCGCCGTACAAGCGATCACCAACGCCGTGCGCGGGTTGGCCGACGAGCTTCGTGCAGGGCACCCCGGGCTGACCGTGGTTTTCGTCGGCGGCATCACCATGATGGATGCGTTCAACGAAGCCGCACAGCGGGATGCGGGTTTCCTGGTGCCGTTGGTGCTGTTCGTCATGAGCGTCGTGCTGGTGGGCCTGCTTGGCGAGCTGAAACTGATCGGTATCCTGCTCGCGACCGGCGCTTACGGTGCCGCGATTGCCATGGGAATCGCAGGCTGGCTGTCCATTCAAGTCAACGCGGCTACCTCGATTGCGGGCGTGGTCGTCGTGACGCTTGCTGTCGCCAGCGGCCTGCATCTGATGATCACGTTTCTACGCCAGCGGCTGCGTGCCGACGTGCCGCGCAACGTGGCGGTGAAGATTGCGCTCGATCTCAACTGGCGGCCCATTCTGCTCACGACTGCCACCACGTTGATGGGACTCTTGTCGATGAACTTCGCCGACTCGCCGCCGCTCGGCCAGCTCGGCAATCTGGTGTCGATCGGTCTCGTTGCGTCGACCTCTGCGCTGTTGCTAGTGGTACCGATCGTGCTGGCCCGGTTGCGTCGTGTCACCGTGTTTGCGACGAGTGAGTTGCTGCTACGAGCCGTGCGCTGGGTGGCCGCGCAACGTGGCGCACTGATGCCGACTTTGGTCGCGGTGGTGATTGCGGTGACTGTCGCCGGCGTTACGCGGATCTCCTTGAACGACGATTTCATCGAGTATTTCGATTCGAGCTTCGAATTTCGGCGCGCGGCGGAGTTTGCCGAGCAGCACTTGGGGGGCCCCAACTACATCGACGTGGAGATTCGTTCCGGTGTTCCAGAAGGTATTTACGATCCCGCGTACCTGACAGTGGTGGCCGCAGCGACCGAATGGCTGCGCAATCAGCCTCTGGTGGCCAATGCCGTGTCGGTCGCCGACATAGTGGAGGAGCTGGCGGCGGCATTCACCGGCTCGAGCGATCTCAGCGAACTGACTCGCGACGAAATCGCGCAATACGTGCTCACCTATGAGCTGTCGCTCACCGCGGGTCAGGACCTCGAGGACTTCGTCGACAAGGCGCGCAGCTCGACGCGGCTATCGACGTTGCTCACGGGCGGTGACTCGCGAGCCATCCTTGCGCTCGAGCGCGCCATCTACACCTGGTTCGATCTGCACGCGCTGCCGGGCCAGCAGATCACGGTCACAGGCATCAACATTCCGGTGGCGCACACATCGATCCTGAATGCACAGCTGATGTTGAAGGGACTGTTGGGCTCACTCACCCTGATCGCGGTGCTCCTCGGCATTTACTTCCGGAGCGTTCGCGTGGTCTTGCTCACCGTGCCGGCAGTGTTCGTACCGATCGCAATGGGCTTCGGGCTGTGGGGTTGGTTGGTAGGGGAGATCGGCCTCGCCGCATCGGTGATCGCAGCCATGACCATCGGCATCATCATCGACGATGCGATTCACATCATGTACCGATATCGGCATACCCGAGGCGTGCTCGGCGAGCCGCCGGCTGCGGCAGCTCGGGCGACCATCGAGACGGTGGGCATGGCGATCGTGGCCACGTCAATTGCGCTCGGCGTGGGATTCATTCTGCTCGGTCTGTCTGGGTTCGCCATCAACCGCAGCTTGGGACTGTGCACCACGTTCATCGTGGTCAGTGGCTTGCTCGTGCATTTGTTGCTATTGCCGAGGGTGCTGGTCTGGATCGACGATCAGAACTGACCGCGCGTCGCTTTTTTTGGTTGCATTCGAAGCGGCGCTCACTATCATTACGCGATTCGAATCTTGATGTGACGACGTTGAATTCCATACACGTGCGCCAGACTACGACGGGTACGCTCACTACCGAGTGGGCCGTCTGACCCTGCGCGTTCGTGGGATAGGCGGCTGAAAACCCGAGTCGCCTGAACCGCTCGAAACCCCGGAAGGCGACTGCCGATCGGGGTTTTTTGTTTTTAGGAGGTGAGTCATGGTGGTCCAAGAGCATCGCGGCGAAGAAGATCCGGCGGATGCGCTGTATCGCATCCGCCATAGCCTTGCGCACGTGATGGCGCAGGCGGTCCTGGAAATGCGGCCAGGCTCGACCTTGGGCTTCGGTCCGCCCATCAAGGACGGGTTCTACTACGACTTCATCTTGTCGGCGCCAATCACCGAGGAGGACTTCGCCGATCTCGAGCGGCGTATGAAGAAGATCTTGAAGAAAGGGCAGCGGTTCGACCGTGAAGATCTGTCGCGGCGGGAGGCGTTAGCACGGCTCGATGAGATGAACGAGCCTTACAAACGCGAATACGCCATGGATCTGATCGAGAGACAGGGGCTCGACAGCCTGTCGTTCTACCGCAACGGTCCGTTCCTCGACATGTGCGAAGGACCGCATGTCGGCACGACCAAGGAAATCCCCCGCGACGCATTCAAGATCCGCAGCGTTGCGGGCGCGTATTGGCGCGGCGACTCCGACAACGTGATGATGACGCGCATCTACGCGTGGGCGTTTGCAACCAAGGAAGAGCTCGAAGAGCACGTCAAGCGCTACGAGGAAGCATTGGCGCGCGACCACAAGAAGCTCGGTCGCGAGCTCGACATCTATCAAATCGACAACGAGATCGGTAAGGGCCTGCCGCTATGGCTACCGCACGGCACCGTGATACGCGAAGAGCTGGAAAAGCTGGCGAAAGAGTTCGAATTCGCCGCCGGCTATCAGCGCGTCGCCACGCCGCATCTGGCGAAGAGAGATCTCTACTATCGGAGCGGGCATCTGCCGTACTACGCGGAGGGCATGTATCCGCCCATGGAGCTCATCGAGCACTCGGAAGATGGCACTGAGACCGTGCGCGAGGCCTACGTGCTGCGGCCGATGAATTGCCCGCACCATCACAAGGTGTATGCCGCCCGGCCGAAGAGCTACCGCGATCTGCCGGTGCGCCTCGCGGAGTACGGTCAGGTATATCGCATGGAGGATTCCGGCGCGGTTGGCGGACTGCTGCGCGTACGCGGGATGTGCATGAACGACGCGCACATCTACGTCACGCCCGAGCAGGTCAAGGATGAGTTCAAAGCCGTAATGCGCATGTACGCCGAGATCTACGACATCCTGGGTCTCGATCGCTACTCGGTGCGGTTGTCACGCTGGGACCCGGAGGATCCGAAGGGCAAGGAGAAGTACATCGACGATCCGGCCGCGTGGGAACGCTGTGAGGCCATCTTGGCCGAAGTGCTCGACGAACTCGGCATCGAGTATTACGACGGCAAGGGCGAAGCCGCATTCTATGGGCCGAAGATCGACATCCAGTTCACCACGGTCACGGGCCGCGACGAGACCGTGAGCACCGTGCAGCTCGATTTCGCGCAGCCGAAGCGGCTCGGGCTCACCTACGTGGGTCCGGATGGCGCCGAACATACGCCGTATTGCATTCACCGCGCGCCACTCAGCACCCACGAGCGCATGGTTGCGTTCCTGATCGAACGCTATGGCGGTGCGTTCCCGTCCTGGCTCGCGCCGGTGCAGGTGCAAGTGATCACCGTCTCGGATCACTTCGAGGCGTACGGCGCACAAATCGTCGCGCGCTTGCGGGCGGCCATGGTGCGCGCCGAGGTTGCGCCGCAGAGTGAAACCGTTGGCAAGAAGATTCGCGAAGGTACGACGCAGAAGATTCCCAATCTGCTGATCGTCGGCGAGAAGGAGCAGGCAGACGGTACCGTGACGCTACGCCGCTACGGCGAACGCGAGCAGCACACCATGACCATCGATGCATTCGAGGACGCGTTGCTTCGGACCATCCGTAAGCGGTCCCTGGAGTTTCTGTTGCCGACGGATGTTGCGAGCTAGCTCGCAATGCTCCGGCAGCGGCCTTGGCCGCGAACCGCTATTGAACTACCCTGTTGTCGTTCGCCGGTTCGACGGCTGCGATTTGGTGCGACATCCGAATGAAGTCGACCAGGATGTGACCGCTCTCGGCGAGCACTGCATCATCCTGCGGCGATGGCTCGGTATCGTCATCGCCCACTGCTTCGTCCTCCTCGGCGTCGAGTATGGCATCGAGCTCGTCGAGCGAGGTCAAGAGCGGCTCACCCTTCGCGCGGCGTAAGTCGTTCTCGAGCCCGAGCCGCCACGCATCGTCTTCGGCCTTCTCCTTGCGCCGCACGTTCTCGTTGAGCGAGACCGTGGTGCGCGTGCTCGCCTCGTGGCTCTTGTCCGCGAGTGCCGTGAGGTATTGGAAGTCGGGATTGGTCGCGACCCTCTCCATGTGCTGCAAGCGCAGCCGTTCGATCAGCGGCTCGAGCTGCGTGGATCGCGGGTACACGACTGGATTGATGACGTCCCAGGGCAGCGCGTCGTCGAGTGCGCTCTCGCCGACGCGGTCGACGTCGAACAGCTCGGGGATGGTGATGTCGGGAAGCACGCCTTGGTGTTGCGTGCTCTGTCCGGAAACGCGATAGAACTTCGCCTGCGTGATCTTGAGTTGACCGCGCTTGAGCGGAATGAGCGTCTGCACGGTGCCCTTACCGAAAGTCTGGCTGCCGATGATGATGCCGCGTTGATAGTCCTGAATGGCGCCGGCGAAGATCTCCGACGCCGATGCGGACAGTCGGTTGACGACCACGCCGAGCGGTCCTTCCCACGCGATTTCGTCATCGGTGTCGGCGAACACGTTGGGACGACGGCGCGCTTGCTTCACCTGCACCGTGGGGCCCGAGCGAATGAAGAGTCCGGTCAGCTGATCGGCTTCTTGCAGCGAGCCGCCGCCATTGTTGCGCAGGTCGATCACCAGCCCTTCGATGCCCTCGGCCTTCAGCTCTTCGATGAGCTTCTTCACGTCGCGGGTGGTGCTCTTGAAGTCGGTGATGCCTTGCTGCGCAGCCTGGAAATCGGCATAGAAAGTCGGTACCTCGATTACGCCGATGCGGTGCGTAACGCCACCTTCTTCGAACGTCAGCAGGCGCTTTTGCGCCGATTGGTCTTCGAGCTCGATAGTGCTGCGCACGATGGAGATGGTTTTGCGCGTCGACTCGTCGCCATCGCTCGGCACGATCTCGAGTCGCACCACCGAATCTTTGGGACCGCGAATGAGCTCCACCACGTCGTCGAGTCGCCAGCCGACCACGTCGATGAGCTTGCCGCTCTCGCCTTGACCGACGCTGATGATGCGATCGGAAGGTTTCACCTGGCCGCTCTTGTCGGCAGGGCCGCCCGTGACCAGGCGCACGACTTCCGTGTAGTCGTCCTCGGTGCGCAGCACCGCACCGATGCCCTCGAGCTGCAGCGACATGTTGATGTTGAAATTCTCGGACGTGCGCGGCGACAAATATTGGGTGTGCGGATCATAGGTGGCCGCGTAGGCGTTCACGTACAGCTGAAAGGCGTCCTCGCTGTTGGTCTTGAGTGCCTGCTTCAAACGATTCGTGTAGCGCTTGGTCAACAGTTCCTGAATCTCGCCCAAGGGCTTGTCGTTCAACTTCATGGCGAGCACGGCGCCTTTCAGGCGCTTGTCCCACAACTCGTCGATCTCCTTGCGGCTCGCGGGCCACGGTGCATCTTTGCGCTCGATCTCCATCGAATCGTCGAGCGTGAAGTCCATGCGCTCGAGGCCATCCCCGAGCCGTGCGAGTAGATACTCGAGACGATCGACCAATCGGGCCTGGAAGCGGTTGAAGATCTCGAAGGCGGGATCCAAGTCGCCGTGCTTCAGCGCATCGTCGAGCCCGTAGCGATACTTCTCGAGCGCTTGGATGTCTGCAGCAAGGAAGTAGGCGCGTGCCGGGTCGAGCGCGTCCAGATATTTGTCGAACATGGCGCTCGAGGCGCTGTCGTCGAGCGGCTTCTGCAGGAAGTGGTAGTTGCGCAATTGGTCGACGATGGTGAGGCTGGTGCCGGGATGCACGTCCATCGGCGTGAGCACCTCGACGCTGGTGCCCGAGAATGCAACTTGGTTGGTGTTGGTCGCGCTCGCGGTAGCAGCGGCAGTCTCGGGGCGCGTCTCGGATACGGCGCTGAGGCTGCTGAAGACAAGGGCCGCAATGGCGAGACCGCGCACACAAGCGGAAAGCCTGGACGTAGGTCTCGATTGTCGTGCCGCCATAGTGCCTTCCCAGGTTACAAGTCGTGTATTCTGACGTCTGTACCGCAACCCGGGTTCCCTCACGCGGCGCGTTGCACGCAGTGCGTGCCGGTGTCCCTTCCGAGTCCCCCTTTGCTTGCGGTCCTACTGGGCATCGAGCGTACGCGAGTCGCCTGCGCCCAGTGTATCCGTTATGTAACGTAATCGAGGTCAACCATATGAGTAATCCCGGGGTGCCGCAAGGGGCCGATGGAAAACGTGTGAGCACCGCCGCAATGG
>QJXZ01000062.1 GCA_003248125.1 Gammaproteobacteria bacterium
GGCTCAGCCATCAGACTCCAAGGCGCGACGAGTTGAAGGTGCGATGTCGACTCAACATACTCACAGCATAACGTTATCGAGAATCGTTCATGCCGATAGGTCGTAGACAGCCGGAGATTTCGGGTCCCGTTACCGGGGGCGATCGCGGCTGGCCGTTCGCTGCATCGATGCTGGACGTGGCGACACTTGGCTACGAAGAACAGGAGTATTTCATCTCGGGCGACGCATTTCGCTACCGACAGACGCCGGGCACCGAGTGGGGTCACGACGGCCGCTGGCGTGTCGAGCCAGCTGGAAATGCAGCATTCAAGACCCGCCTGCTCGTCTATAGGCCGCGCGACGCTGCGCAATTCAACGGCACCGTCATCGTCACTTGGAACAACGTCACCGCGGGCTACGAACTATTCGGCACCGACAGCCTCGAGATCTTCGAAGGCGGCTATGCACTCGTATGCGCCAGCGTTCAGAAGGTCGGCATCGTAGGCTTGCCGCCCGTTCGTCAAGGGCTCGCAGCCTGGGATGCCACACGCTATGGGTCGCTGTCCATCCCGAGTGACGACTACTCGTACGACATCTTCACGCAGATCGGCGAAGCGGTGGGCCCGTCGCGAGATGCCTCATCACCAGATCCTATGGCAGGATTGGCCGTAGCGCGGGTGGTCGCGCAAGGCGCATCTCAATCCGCAGGTCGTGTCGGGACTTACTACAACGCGATCGCACCTCTCGAACGCGCCTTCGATGGCTTCGTGCTGTGTATCTATTTCGGGCGTGGTACCGCGATCGAGGTTGGCGATGCGGTGGTCAACATCAACGAGCCTGGCGTGACCGGCGACCCGCTACGTGGTGCCAACTTGCTGCGTGACGATCTCGATAACCGTCTATTCATCGTCAACTCGGAGCTCGAAGCCATTTCCTGCCACGCCGTTCGCCAACCCGACAGCGATACGTTGCGCTGGTGGGAAGCCGCGGGCATGTGCCACGTTTCCCGTCAGAGCTCCGCGGCAAGACAGTTGATGTCCAATCGCGACGGTCTGGTTACCCGACCGACCAACCCGCACATCAATGCGGTGCCGATCACCCCGCTCTACGACGCCGCGTTCTTCCATATGCATCGTTGGCTCAGCGACGGCATCGCCCCACCCATTCAGCCTCGCATCGTATTCAACGAAGAACAGCCGCCGAGCGTAGTGCGCGATGCCGACGGCATCGCCATTGGCGGCATACGTCTGCCGCAAGTGCAAGTGCCTCTCGCACACAACAGTGCAATCTCACTCGGGCAAGATATCTACAGCTACCTCGGCGGTTGTTCGCGTCCGTTTACCGCCACTGAGGCGCGGCGGCGCTATGGCACGCGCGATGCGTTCCTCGCGCAGTTCGAGCAGGCAGCACGCGCCGCGGTCGACGCGGGCGTATTGCGGCCGCGAGAAATCGAACGCCTGACGCGAGAAGCAGCTGCGGTCTGGCCCGACTAGGCACGACAAGCATCGGGCTGTGCACTGCTTCGATGCGTTCACGCCAGCCATCAAAATGAGCCCTGGGTTGCGCTAGTCGTGATGTTTGACGTCACCGCGCCGCTGACGTGCGTAGTCCTGTAGCTGTCGACGCGCGGCATCGAATGCATCGCGCATCGCGACGTAGAA
This sequence comes from Gammaproteobacteria bacterium, assembly GCA_003248125.1. Taxonomy (GTDB): domain Bacteria; phylum Pseudomonadota; class Gammaproteobacteria; order Pseudomonadales; family Azotimanducaceae; genus SZUA-521. The sequence goes on from QJXZ01000062.1 coordinate 1,641, forward strand.
GTCCTGATGTGCCTGGTGCGCGGTGGGATCGCGGGTCACCACGATCTCTCGGCCTGGCACGCGAATGTCGATGTGAATCCGATAGAGATTGCCTTTGTGGTGATGTCCCTGTGGGGGCTCGACGACGACACGGCAGCCGACGATATGCGCGTGAAACGCCTCTAGCTTCGTAACATGCTCGCGAATCGCCGCTTCGATCGCCGCCGATGGTTCCACCTCACGCCATGTGATCGTCAGAGGCATATCCACCGTCTAGTCCCCCTCGAGTTCGTCCAATGCATCCAATCCTTCGCGCAAATAGTCGGCGAGCAGCGGCGTTGCGATCAGGTACTGCGCAGTCCGCTCATTGTGGGCAGCGAGCGCATCCGCGAGTGCCATCGCCCACTCGTCGGCGCCGTAGTCGCCGCGTCCAGTCCACATCAGCGCAACGATACTCGCCTGCTGATCCGGATCTAGATCGTCGATAGTGGCAACCAACTCACTATAGGTGTCATCGTCGACATGATCCGCAAGCACTTGCGCAGCCCAGTCGTCTGCCGGGCTCAGTGGCGTTTCGGGGATCGACACAGATTCTTTGGCATGGAACTCCCGCGACTTGTCCATGATGAATTCGAGTGTCCCGCGGTCGACTTCCAACATTTGCACGCCTCCGCGCCCCAGCGATCCACCATATTCAATGTTCGGAGCGTCATCGAATGCCTATCGGTTGAAGACGCTACCACCGCGGACTCGTTCGAAACGATCGTGGATTCTTCTTAGCCGAACCAAGTTGAAATCGACCGATCCCACCTCGATGTAAGAGTTGTGGACTGGCAAGCGAGGCGCGGGACATGCGCTCGAAAGAGACTAGGAAGGGATGGCGGCTGTACCCAAGACCACTGGCGATGTTACTCGTGCTGACCAGTTGTGCATCCAATCCTAACGATGCCGAGGACAGTGGGCCACGCATCCAACAGATTCTCGTGGCCGAATCGACGTCGGACGTGCAACCGGATCGCTGCCTCAGCACCCATGATTACCAGCGCGTCAAGGTGTTGGATGACCGTCACGTCGTATTCGAGGGAAGTGGCGACCACCAATGGCTGAACCAGCTGCGGACACGGTGTGTGGGCTTGCGACCCCGCGCCACGCTGCTCTTCGACCTGCATACGAATCAAGTCTGCAATCTGGACTCGTTCACCGCGGTCTCGAAAGTCTTCTGGTTCTGGCAACGCGAAAGCGGAACTTGCGTGCTCGGCACGTTCCACCCGGTAAGTCCATCGCAGCTGGAGATGATTCGACGCGAGCTTCGGCGACCATGAATCATGGTTGCTGCGAATTTACCACCTCACGGACCCCGGTAGCTTACCTACGAGACCTAGGAGGCACAGATGTCAATCGGAACCTTATGTAATCGCACGGTGATCGTCGCGCGACCCGAGACCACGGTAGCCGCGGCGGCCAGGCTGATGCGCGAGCATCACGTCGGGGATATCGTGGTGGTCGATGCAGAAAAAAAACCGGTCTCCATCGTGACCGACCGCGACATTGTCGTCACCGTAGTTGCGCAAGGGCTCGACGGTGAAGACATAACTGTCACCGATATCAGTCAGCGCCCGATCGAAACGATTCGCGAAGACGTGGATCTGCTGGATACCCTGAATCACATGCGCAGGTGTGGTGTCCGTCGCATGCCGGTCGTCGACACCGAGGGTGTGCTGCAGGGCATCTTGACCCTCGACGACGCGTTGGAGCTCATTGGCGAGGCCATCAACAGTCTCGTCGTGCTAGTTTCGCGCGAAATCGACCAAGAAGAAGATCGAACGACCTAGGCACGGTCGAAGTCGTGGCTCTCGCTTCAGACCTGGAAGCGCTCCTGCATCCAGCCGGGGAATAGGAGTGTCGTGAACGAGCCTATCAGAAAGGTTACGTAGGAGGCGGTACAAACCAACAATGCAGCTGGTACCTGCGCGCTGTGCATGCGCACGGCTCTTCTGTTCGTCACGATCTGCTTGCAGCCTCGCACGAAGTATCCGAGGCACTTTGCCAGTTCGAGCCGAAGCGTTCGGGCCTTCGGCATCTTCGACTCGAAGACGCTTGCTCTTCCACCACCGAACGCCCGTCCGTAGCGGAAACATCCAGGTCAGCGCCATCGCCCGCGCATACATCCGCTCGACAGGTCGGTCCGCAATTTCGACAGCAAACTGCGCGAGAACCTCAATCACATGGGCCGATGCCGAGTCCATACCAATCTGGTGCGCCGGGATGGACCCCATCTCCCCCGGCGGATAGGCTCACCCCCAGCGTACCAATGGTCCCGCGAGTGTGAACATAGCAATCGCCGTTTACGGCTCGCCGACTACCAGTTGCGCGCACCGCAACGCCCTTGGGTTCGTTCGTGCGGCGCTCGCAGCTGGCCATTCGATCGAGCGCGTTTTCTTTTACCACGACGCCGTACTCGTCGGCAGCGCCCTCGTCGTCTCGCCGCAGGACGAATCGGACTTCGGTCTGCAATGGGCCACGCTCGCAGCTCACCATGGTTTCGAACTCGCCGTTTGCGTCGCGGCTGCGCTGCGGCGCGGTATTCTCGATGCCACTGAAGCGAAGCGTTACGACCGCGGTAGTGGATGTCTGCGTGAGCCGTTCGAGCTGGTCGGCCTCGGCCAATTGGCGGCTGCCGCCATCGATGCCGAGCGACTGGTCACATTCATCTGATGCGCAAACGAATACTGTTCCTAGTCGGCAATGTGCCCGGATGCGCCGCGATCGACATCGAGGCGATCGATACAATCCTGGTTGCGGCGGCGTTCGATCAAGATGTGGGCGTGCTGTTCACGGGTGACGGCGTATTGCATCTCATCGCACGGCACGGCGAATGGCAATCCGGCGAGCGCGATCCGGCGAAGGCCCTGCTGGCTTTGCAAACGTACGACGTGACCCGATTGTACGTCGATACCACATCGCTGGATGCCCGCGGCCTCGTGCTCGAGGATCTCGTGCTCGCAGCTGCACCCGTCGATGGTCGCGGAGTCGCGCAGCTATTCCTCGCACACGATGTAGTGGTTCCCACCTGATGGCCACGCTTCATCTCATTGCGAGAGCACCCCTCGGTTCCGACATCGTTGGCCGCTGCATCGCTTCAGCCGTCGCTGGCGATGCCGTCTTGTTCCTCGGCCAGGGTGTTGTGGCAGCTAGACACGTCGCCCCCGTGGATGGGGTATCGCTCCACGCGCACGCCGACGACGTCAGCAGATTGGCGTTACGCGATCAGCTACCCTCGTTCGTGCAACTCATCGAAGATCGTCGATTCGTCGAGCTTGTGGTGCAGTTTCGTGTGAGTGTCTCTTGGACTTGAGCGAATCGTTGCGATTGGACAGCGACGGATATCTCGTCGACCTCGAGCAATGGTCACACACCGTCGCGGACGAACTTGCACGTATGGAAGGTATACGGCTAGACCAACGTCATTGGGCAGTCATCAACATCCTGCGCGACTTCTACCGGCGCACGGGGGTCTCGCCTGCCATGCGCCCTTTCGTGAAACTGGCAGGAGAGGAACTGGGGGTCGAGTGGGGCAGCAGCATCGCGCTCATGAAACTCTTTCCGGGCAACCCCGCCAAAGTGGCGGCCAAGATCGCCGGGTTGCCCCGCCCGAGCAATTGCATTTGAAGCTCAGCGTGGCACCAGCGCGTCGCGCAACGCAACCACGCCGCCGACGATCAACGTCGTTGGACTATTGACCGTCTCGGCCGCAACCAAAGCCGGTAAGGTCTCGATGGTGCCTGTGATGACTCGTTGATCGGGTAACGTTGCGCGTGCGATGAGGGCCGCAGGCGTCGTACCGGGCATCCCGTGATCGACCAGCGCGCGGCAGATTTGCGCGAGCCCGGGCAAGCCCATATAGAAAACCAGCGTCTGATCCGCTCGCGCGAGTTCCGGCCAATCGAGGTTGACGTTGCCGTCTTGGCGGTGACCCGTCACGAACCGCACGGATTGCGCATGATCCCTGTGCGTCAACGGGATGCCTGCATAGGCGGCACAACCCAGAGCCGCCGTGATGCCGGGAACAATCTCGAATGGCACGCCGGCGGCCGCGAGTGTCTCGATCTCCTCGCCGCCGCGACCGAACACGAATGGGTCGCCGCCCTTCAATCGCACGACGCGCTCGCCGCGGCGTGCGGCATCGACCAGCATCTGGTTGATGGTTGCTTGACGATTGCCGGCGATTCCGCCGCGCTTACCGACGTAGGTACGCTTAGCCTCGCGACGCGCGTAGCTCAGCACGTCCGGGCCAACCAAGTGGTCGTAGAGAATGTGATCGGCGCGCTGCAAACAACGCAGTGCCCGCAATGTGAGCAAGTCCGGATCGCCCGGTCCCGCGCCAACGAGCGACACGAACCCAACGGCCCGTCGTTGCGTGCCGTCGAGTCGAGCATTGAGCATGGCGGTCGCGTCTTGCTCGCGACCCTGCAGCAATGCTTCGGCAATGGGACCATCGATCACTTCGCGGAAGAACTCCCGGCGCACGCCAAGGTCGGAAATCCTTTCCGCAACCCGCGGCCGGACGCGGCCGAGGAACGAGGCCAACGCACCGAGGCGCGGGTGAAGCATCGACTCTATCCAACCCCGAACTCGCGTTGCGAGGCTCGGTGAGTCGCCCCCCGTCGATATCGCGATCGTTACCGGGTCGCGATCGACGATTGCGGGAAATATGGCACTCGACAGGCTCTCGTCGTCCACCGTATTGACCAGCACACCTGCCGCAACGCATGCATCATGCACCGATGCATTCACCGCGCCATCATCGGTGGCCGCAATCACCAACATGTTGCCTACCACGTCGCCAACATCGAAGGTTCGCAGACTGATGCGCCCACCAC
>QJXZ01000028.1 GCA_003248125.1 Gammaproteobacteria bacterium
AGGCCGTTGATGTTGAGCGTGGTGCCGAACAATTGTCGGGCGATGAGATCACGGCCGGTGAGGTCGTCGATGAATCGATCGACGGCGAGCGATTTGCGCATGCCGGCTTCGCGCGCAGCCGAATCCTTCGCCATCGCATTGACCAAGCGCTGTTCGTCGAGTGTCGGCGGCCGGATGTCGTCGTAGAAGCCAGGCACACGGACGTCGTTGCCGTCGGCGGTGGTCAGCGTCGCGAGCGCTTGCACCAGTCGCCAAGCGGGCGCATCGACGATGGCCTTCAAGGAGCTGTGGATTTCCGCGCGCTGTGGCCCGCCCCGCGGCGCACCGTGCGCCTCGAGTTCGAACAACACGGCGCCCTTCACGCCCAAGTTGAAGCCCACTTCGCCGGTCGGCGACTGCGAGTTGAACGGGAACATCACGCCGTCGGCCACTTTGAGGCGGTCGCGATAGGCGTTGATGATTTCCGGGAAGTGCGGCGAGCCGAGCTCTTCCTCGCCCTCGGCCACTACCAACAAGTTGACGGGCAGCTTGCCGGCCACGGCGATCGTGCTCGCCACTGCATTGAGGAAAGCACGCTCTGGCCCTTTCTGGTTGGTGGCACCGCGCGCCATCAGCACGCGGCCGAGATCGTTTTCGACTAGCGCGCCATCGAAGGCGCCGACCTGCCAACCCGTTTCCTCCGGTTGCACGTCGTACATCATGTACACGACCAGCGTGCGCGGCGCGCCTGCGTCGTAGAAACCAAACACGCCTGGATGCCCTGCAGTGGGCACCAACGCCACGTCGCGGAAGCCGAGCGCTTCGAGATCCGCTGCCAAGAGCGCCGCCATCTCTTGGATGCCGCGGTTCTGCGCGCTCACCGACGGTTGCCGCACCCAGCGCTGCAACTCCGACAGATGCGCCGGCAGGTTGGCATCGATGTGCGCATAGATGGCGTCGTGCGCGCCGGTGTAGGCGGACACACTGGCCGCGTCGAACGCTTCGTCGGTGGTGAACACGACCGGCGGCGCCGCGAGCGCCGTGAGGCTCAGTTGCAGACAGATGGCGCCGGCGAGGGCACGTAAAGATGTGCGCATGGATCTGTTCCCCCGAAAGAACCCTGCAAGGCTCCCAGACTAGTCGGGGCGCGGCAAGTGATGCGGTCAGCGCGTCAAGCGGCGAACCGCTCGACTGACAGCCAGCCGGACGTTGGCTCACGCAGATTCGGGTCAACGTCCGTCGGCAAGACGCAGGGCATCAGCGCATCATCCTAGTGATGCATTGACATCAGAGTCGCCAACATTATGATCCGGGAGGTGCGTACCACCCTGACCATCGCCGATGACGTGCTCAAGGAGTTGAAGCGTCTCGCTCGGCAATCCGACCGGCCAATGACCGAGGTGGCGAACGACATGTTGCGCGCGGGCCTCGCAACACTGCGCGAACCACCGAGACGGCAACGCACCTACAAGGAGTCACCCATTTCGATGGGCGAACCGCAAGTGGATCTCACCAAGGCGTTGGCGCTCGCAGCAGAGATCGAAGACGAGGAACATCTGCGCAAATACCAGCTTCGAAAGTGAAGCTGGTCGACCTCAACGTGCTGCTCTACGTCGTCAATCGGGACGCGCCCCTACACCGACCGGTGCTCGCGTGGTGGGAAGGTGTCGTGAATGGCAACGAAACGGTCGCACTCTGTTGGCCCGTCCTGGCCGGATTCCTGCGCCTCAGCACGCGGCGCGGCATCTTTCCCAATCCGCTATCAGCGGCCGAGGCTTGCACTCGCATCGATCGTTGGCTGACCGTGCCAGGCGTTCGCATTGTCACTGAGACAGAGTCACATTGGACGCTGCTCAAACAGTTTGTTGCGGAGGTTGGCGCAGCCGGGAATCTGACCACCGATGCACACCTCGCTGCCCTGGCGGTGTCGCATGGTGCAACGCTCGTGTCGTGTGACCATGACTTCGCGAGGTTCCC
>QJXZ01000131.1 GCA_003248125.1 Gammaproteobacteria bacterium
CATCGTCGACGAGTCACATGTGACGATTCCGCAGATCGGAGGCATGTACAAAGGCGACCGGTCGCGTAAAGAAACGTTGGTGGAGTACGGGTTCCGCTTGCCGTCGGCGCTCGACAACCGGCCGCTGAGATTCGACGAGTGGGAAGCGCTTGCGCCGCAGATGATCTTCGTCTCGGCAACGCCTGGGCCCTACGAGGAGCAACACGCGGGACAGGTAGTGGAGCAGGTCGTGCGACCGACCGGACTGGTCGACCCCGAGGTGGAAGTGCGACCGGCCTCGCATCAGGTGGACGATCTGTTCGAGGAAATCCGTCAGACCGTGGCGCAGAACGAACGCGTGCTGGTCACCACGCTCACCAAGCGCATGGCGGAGGACCTCACCGAGTATCTCGACGAGCACGGCGTTCGCGTGCGCTACCTGCACTCCGACATCGATACCGTCGAGCGCATGGAGATCATCCGCGATTTGAGAATGGGTGAGTTCGACGTGCTTGTGGGCATCAACTTGTTGCGGGAAGGGTTGGACATGCCCGAGGTGTCGCTCGTCGCAATCCTCGATGCCGACAAGGAAGGCTTCTTGCGCGCCGAGCGTTCGCTCATTCAGACCATCGGGCGCGCGGCGCGAAACCTCAATGGCCGGGCCATTCTGTACGCCGACCAGATGACAGGTTCCATCGAGCGCGCGCTAGCGGAAACGAATCGGCGACGCGACAGGCAGAAGGCGTACAACTTGGCGCACGGCATCACGCCGAAGGGCATTCAGAAGGCCGTGGCAGACATCATGGAAGGTGCGCGCGCCCCAGGCCCGGGCCAAGCCCCGAAGCGCAAGGTTGGCGATTCGAAGCCAAAGTTCCGGCGCGACGTTCCACTCGATCCAAAGGCGCTCGGCAAACTACTCGCCGAACTCGAGAACGAGATGATCGAGCATGCGCGCAATCTGGAATTCGAAGAGGCGGCGCGGCTCCGAGATGAGATCAAGGCAATCCGCGAAGAGCGTTTGATGCACTGAGAAATGCGCCGGCAGCGGCCTGTCGAGCCGACTCGATCATGCAGTTGCCTATATATCTGATCAGATATAGAGTCGTCAGATGAACCCGGTACGACAACTGCGGTCGAGGGCGGGCATCACGCAGAGCGAACTTGCTGGCAAGGCGGCCACTTCGCAGCCGGCGATCGCTGCCTACGAGTCCGACACCAAGTCACCAACATGGAAGACGATTCAGCGCCTTGCGCGCTCGGTGGGGCTCGAACCATTCGTCTCGTTTGCGGCGCCGATGACACGCGAGGATCGGCTGAGCATGGCCCTTCATGTGGCGATCGCCCGAGTCATTGCCGCAGATCCCGAACCTCACATCGTGCACGCAAAACGGAATCTACGGCGATTGCGCACCATGCACCCGCACGCTAGGGACCGGTTCGCGCGCTGGCTGCAGTGGCTCGAACAACCGATCGATGATCTGATCGTGCGCATGTTGGATCCGGGATCGTTAGGGCGCGAAATGCGCCACGTTTCGCCGTTCTCCGGCATCTTATCGGCGCGAGATCGCGCGCGTATCTTGGCGGCGTTGCGGGTACATTCAGCATCGTGAAGCGCGCGCAATTCGAGCATGCCATACGTGCCGCGGGAGCGATTCTCGGCGTCGAAGAGGTGTTGGTGATTGGCAGCCAGGCCATTCACGCGTCGATCGACTTCGAACTCGCGGAAGCGGAGCGATCGATCGAGGTAGATATCGCTGCGCTCGACGACGACTCCGGCGCGCAGGCGGATCTCATCGATGGGTCGATCGGCGAACTATCTCAGTTCCAAGAAACCTTCGGGTACTACGCGCAAGGTGTGACGCCACGAACTGCGACGCTACCCCGTGGTTGGCGACGAAGATTGGTTCGCTACTTGTCAGAAGGTACCGGCGGGGTTACCGCGCTGTGCCTCGAAATCCATGATCTGTGGATCTCGAAGGCGATTGCGGGGCGGCCGAAGGATCGCGAGTTCTGCGAGGCGTTGATAGCGCGATCGTTAGTGGACGCGTCCACCTTGCGAAGGCGACTTAAGCAGGTCGTGGACCTAGACCCTACGGTGAACGCGGCAGTATTGGCGCGAATCCCAGAATCGTGACGCTACCGAAAGTCGGTAGCTGTCACCAACTCTTGCTACTTCTTCACGTACCAGTCGCGTACCACGCGGCGCTGGATCTTGCCGGACGAAAGCCTCGGCAGGTCGGCAACATAGTCGATGGTGCGCGGGCACTTGAACCCGGCCAGCCGGTCCTTCGCCCATGCCATGAGTTCGGTAGTCAGTGCGTCGTTTCCTTCGTGCCCGGGGCGTAGCTGCACCACCGACTTCACTTCCTCGCCCCACTCGTCGTTGTCGACGCCTATCGTGCATACGTCGAGCACTGCCGGGTGCTTCAGCAGTTCGTTGTCCACTTCCTGCGGATAGATGTTCACGCCGCCCGAAATGATGAGCTCGGCCGAGCGGCCGGTGAGAAAGAGATAGCCGTCTTCGTCGAAGTAACCGAGATCACCGAGCGTGAAGTACTCGCCGCGGTAGCTGTTGGCGGTTTTGTCCTTGTCCTTGAAGTACTCGAAGCGGCCGCGCTCGGGCGCGCGCATGTACACGGTACCTACCTTGCCGGGCGGTACTTCGTTGCCGTCGTCGTCGAGGATCTTGTTGTCGAATCCGGGACCCGGCCTGCCGACGGTGCCGGGCTTCTTCAGCCACTCTTCCGGGCCGACGATGAAGCCGCCGCCGCCCTCGGTGGCGGCGTAGTACTCCCAGACGATGGGCCCAAACCATTCGATGATGGCGCGCTTCACGTGCACGGGTGTTGGGGCGGCACCGTGAATGATGTAGCGCAGGCTAGAGGTATCGTATTTCGCCTTCACGTCTGCAGGCAGCTGCAACAGGCGATGGAACATGGTTGCCACCATGTGCGTGTGCGATATCCGATGCTCAGCGATCAATCGTAACGACTCTTCGGCATCCCATTTGTCCATCATTACCACGCCAACGCCCGAAGTAAGGGGCGTAATGATGTTGATGAGCAACGGTGCGGCATGGTAAGCAGGCCCGGTGCAGAGATTCATGTCGACGCCGGGTTTGTAGTTGGTGAGCGTACCCTCCCACTGTGGCACCACGGGTTCGCGGTCCTTGCGGTACACACCCTTTGGACGCCCGGTGGTTCCCGATGTATACAACATGCGGCCGCCGAGTATGGGGTCGGCGATGTCGGCCGTGCCGAACGCGTCAATCGACCTGTCGTAGTCTTCGAAACCGTCGATCGCACCACCCGTGGCCAGCGCGAGCTGCACCTTCGGTGCCATGCGCAGTGCCTCGACTGGCGCGGGGCCGAGCGATGCATCGGCGATGAACGCCTTGGCATCGCAGTTGTCGACCACGTAGCCGATCTCTTCGCCTTTCAAGTGGAAGTTGATGGGCGTAAAGCGCACGCCGATGCGCTCCGCGGCGATCAGCGCATCGATGAACTCGGGGCGATTTCGTGTCACTACGGCGATTGAGTCGCCGTCACCCAGTCCCGCCGCGCGAAGGGCGCGCGCTAGTCGGTTGGCGTTGTGATTGAGTTCCTCGAACGTTCGGTCGCCGGACGGCGAGATCACGGCCATGGCCTCTGGCTGGCGTTCGGCGTGATAGGCGACGGTCATGCCGCGTGCGACGGCTTCTTCCAACGACAACGACATATCTAGTCTAGGTCCCCGCCCAGTGTTGGCGGATTATACGGGCCCTCGTTGCTCGTCCCAGCGCGCACTACTGGGCTCCCACAATCGGATGCCGCGTGGTACCTTACGCGCCCTTCGACGGCACGGCGTGCGCTGCGCGGCGTGACGGCACGATAGGCGCGTAGCTCAGTTGGTTAGAGCACCACCTTGACATGGTGGGGGTCGGTGGTTCGAGTCCACTCGCGCCTACCATATTCGTTCCGGCCGGCTCACCGACTTTGGTGATCTGCGCCATCTGCAAGAGATGCAATCGAGCAGCCGCTGTGTCCACAACGCCGCGTGATTCGTTCGGCTCGTCCAGACCGGCCATGCGCACGAGGCCGGTTTGCGTGCCGATTTTGAGCCTAGTGAATCGGCCAAACCCCTTTCCCCACAACGGCTTAGCGACCAGAATTCCAGTTGCCTAGGATTGGGCCCGTGGTTAGAATGCGCCCCGCGAGCGGGCCGTCATGCGGCCCGTTCGGGTTTTACTGGGCCGTGGCGCAACCGCGAGGGTGCGCTCATGTTGGCCTAGTGTGTGTTCAACATTTGGAGAGTTGCCTATTAAAAGACCAGCCGCGAAGGGCGGAGACCGTACCCTGATCAACGAAGACATCCGTGAGCCGACCGTTCGGCTCATTGCAGCCGACGGTAGCCAAGTCGGTATCGTGGGGCGCGATGACGCGTTGCGCGAAGCACGACGTTCCGGACTGGATCTGGTGCTGATATCGCCAGATGCCAAACCACCGGTCTGCAAGGTGATGGATTTCGGCAAGCATCTGTTCGAACTGAAGAAGCAGAAGTCTGCTCAGAAGAAGAAGCAGAAGCAGATCCAGATCAAGGAGATGAAGTTTCGGCCCGGCACGGAGGAGGGCGACTATCAGGTCAAACTACGCAACCTGATTCGCTTCCTAGGTGACGGCGACAAAGCCAAAGTCTCGCTTCGATTTCGTGGGCGTGAGATGGTGCATCCGGAGATCGGTATGCAACTCATGCAACGTATCGAAGCCGACCTCGAAGAGCACGGCGTGGTGGAAACCGTGCCGCGCTTCGAAGGCCGCCAAGTGACGATGGTGTTGGCGCCGAAGAAGAAGAAGAAGTAGCAAGACTCGCGTAGCGAGCAGGCGACATCCAGTGAGACGGGCCGAGCAAAGATCGGCCCCCCGAAGCCACGCCCTAGCGTATGCGAAGGCGAGAAGAATGCGGAGTATTGAGAATGCCGAAACTGAAGACGAATCGCGGCGCCGCGAAGCGTTTCCGTCGCACTGCGAAGGGATACAAGCATCGCCGCGCGAACCGAAATCACATTCTGACCAAGAAGGCGTCCAAGCGTAAGCGTCAGTTGCGCGGCCTTGGTCAGGTGTCGCCCGCAGATGTCGGTCTTCTAGACCGCATGCTGCCCAAGAAAGCTCGTTGAGGTGATGTCATGCCAAGAGTGAAACGTGGCGTCATCGCGAGAGCGCGTCACAAAAAGGTTCTGAAGCAGGCAAAGGGCTACTACGGCGCCCGCAGCCGCACCTATCGATCCGCCAAGCAATCGGTCATTCGCGCGGGCCAATACGCCTATCGCGACCGACGCGTGAAGAAGCGTGAGTTTCGCGCGCTGTGGATCGTGCGGATCAATGCGGCGGCGCGCGAGCACGGGCTCTCCTATAGTCGATTTATCGCCGGCCTCAAGAAGGCGGCGATCGAAGTCGACCGCAAGGTCCTGGCGGACATGGCACTGCACGAGAAGGAAGCCTTCGGTGTGCTGGCCGAGCAAGCCAAGACCGCATTGGCGGCCTGACCAACGACTGATTCATTCGCCGTCTTCTGGGGGCCGGTAAGCGTGCCTTCCCGAAGACGAGTTGTGCCAGGCGGACGAGGGAAGGACAGCAGTCTGTCGCTTCCCTTTTTCGTTTTGGAGTGTCGATCATGAATCTGGAATCTCTACTAGCCGAAGCCCGAAAGGCCATCGAAACGGCGGGCGATGCGCGTGCCTTGGATGCGGTTCGGGTGAAATTCTTGGGCAAGAAGGGTGCACTAACGGCGGTGCTCAAGGACCTCGGCAGGCTGCCGCCGGCGGAACGGCCGGCGGCCGGTGCCGCCATCAATGCCGCCAAGGAGGAAGTGCAATCGGCAATCGAGGCGCGCGATAGCGCGCTCAAATCCGCGCAATTGGCCGCGTCGCTCGAGTCGGAGCGCGTCGACGTGACCCTTCCCGGTCGCCGCCAATCGAGCGGTGGCCTACATCCCGTCACATTGGCGCTCGACCGCATGGAGGCGATCTTCGCTGGGGCCGGCTATGCCGTGGTCGATGGCCCGGAGATCGAGAACGACTACTACAACTTCGAGGCGCTCAACATTCCCGAGGGTCATCCGTCGCGGGCGATGCACGATACCTTCTATCTCTCCGACGGACTCGTGCTGCGCACACACACATCACCCGTGCAAGTGCGTGTCATGGAGAATCAGGCGCCGCCGATCCGCGTGGTTTGTCCGGGCCGCGTGTACCGGCGCGACGACGTGACAACGCGCCATAGCCCCATGTTCCATCAGCTCGAAGGCTTGGTCATCGACGAGGGAATGACATTTGCGGACCTCAAAGGTACGGTCATCGACTTCCTGCAGCGCTTCTTCGAGCGTGAGCTCCGTGTTCGCTTCCGTCCCAGCTACTTCCCCTTCACGGAGCCGTCAGCAGAGGTAGACGTGCAGTGCGTGCACTGTGATGGCGATGGCTGCCGATCGTGTGGTCAGAGCGGCTGGTTGGAAGTGATGGGTTGCGGCATGGTGCACCCGAACGTGCTGGAGATGTCGAACATCGACTCGGAGCGCTATACGGGTTTTGCATTCGGTATGGGTGTCGATCGACTCGCTACGCTCTTGTACTCCGTCGACGATTTGCGGCTCTTCTTCGACAACGACCTGCGATTCCTACGGCAGTTCAACTAGGGGAGTAGGGTCATGAAAGTTGCCGAATCGTGGTTGCGCGAGTGGGTGAATCCCGACGTGGATTCGCAAACGCTTGCGCATCAACTCACCATGGCTGGTCTCGCGGTCGATGCGGTCGAACCGGTTGCGCCCGCGTTCGCGGGCGTGGTCGTGGCCGAAGTGCGGACGGTGGACGCCCATCCGGATGCCGCCAAGTTGCAGGTCTGCACGGTGTTCGACGGTATGGAAGAGCAGCGCGTCGTGTGCGGGGCACCGAACGTCACTGCGGGCAAGCGCTATCCGTTCGCGCGGCTCGGTGCCGCTCTGCCCGGCGGGCTGTCGATACGCAAGGCGAAGCTGCGGGGCGTCGAGTCGCACGGGATGCTGTGCTCTGAAGTCGAGCTCGGTTTGGGTGACGATGCCAGCGGCCTCATGGAGCTGCCCGACGACCTGGAAGTTGGTCTGGATCTCCGCCGCGCACTGGCGCTCGACGACAACGTGTTCGAGATCGACCTGACACCGAACCGTGGCGATTGCATGGGAATCCGCGGTGTAGCCCGCGAGGTGGCGGTATGCAATGCCATCCCATGGCAGGCGGTCGATTGCAGCGCCGTCGCGCCAAAGTGCAAAGATACGTTTCCGGTGCGGCTCGACGACCCGGACGGGTGCCCGCGCTATCTCGGCCGTGTCATTCGCAACGTGTCGCCAGGCGCAGCGACACCGCTCTGGATGCAGGAACGGTTGCGCCGCTCGGGCGTCCGGCCCATCGATGCGGTGGTCGACATTACCAACTACGTGATGCTCGAACTCGGCCAGCCGATGCACGCATTCGATCTCAATGTGCTGAAGGACGGCATCGTGGTGCGTCGTGCCGGCCTCAACGAAACACTCGAGCTGCTCGACGGCCGCACAGTCGAGCTGGATGCCGATACGCTGCTCATCACCGATGCCGACGGACCGGTGGCGATCGCCGGTGTGATGGGCGGCGAGCGCAGCGGCATTCAGCCAGACACGAAAGACGTGTTCCTCGAGTGCGCGTTCTTCGCGCCCGCTGGCCTCTTCGGCACTGCCCGCCGGTACGGCATGCAAACGGATGCCTCGCAACGCTTCGAGCGCGGCGTGGATTCACAGCTGCAGTTCGCGGCGATGGAGCGTGCTACTGCGCTGTTGCTCGACATTGTCGGGGGTGAGCCGGGCCCAGTGGTGGACACCGTGTCGGAAGCTCACCTGCCGCGACGCCATACCGTTTCGCTGCGACATTCGCGCCTCAACGCGTTGGTTGGTATGGACGTCGACGCAGAAGAAGTAGTGAGCATTCTGACGCGCCTCGATTTTTCGTTGCTCGAGACGACGGGGAACGATACGCACCGGGTTTGGACCTTCGGCGTTCCGAGCCATCGCTTCGACGTCGAGCGTGAAGTGGATCTGATCGAGGAAGTGGTGCGCATCCATGGTTTCGATGCAGTGCCGCCGCGATTGCCGTCGACGGCGCTCGAACTGAGCGCAATACCGCTCGACCGTACGTCGCGGGGTCGAATTCGCTCGATGTTGGTCGATCTCGGCTATCAAGAACTGGTCACTTACAGCTTCATTGATCGCGTGCTCCAGGACCTGCTCGACCCGAGTGCTCGCGCCATCGAGTTGACCAATCCGCTGAGTTCGGAAATGGCTGTGATGCGGACCAATTTGTTGCCTGGCCTCGTGTCGGCATTGCGAGCGAACGAAGCCCGGCAACAGACGCGCGTACGGCTGTTCGAGATGGGTCGCTGCTTCGTGCCGAACGACGATGTGCCTGCACAACCAGTTCGGATCGGCGGCCTGATCGCTGGCGATCGCATGCCGCTCAACTGGAGCGATGCCGCGACCGAGGTGGACTTCTTCGACGTGAAGGGCGATGTCGAGCGCGTGTTGGCGATCGGCGGCCGAGGCCCGGTGACGTTTGCGCCGCTCGATGACCCGGTGTTGCATCCCGGCCAGGCGGCACGTGTGCTCATCGACGAGGAGGTGGTCGGTCGCATCGGTCGACTGCACCCGGAACTCGAGGCACGCTTCGAGTTGCGCCGCGCGGCCTTCGTCTTCGAGCTCGACGTCGACGCCGTGCTGATCACCGAGCGGCGGCGGGCGTCTGCAGTTTCGAAGTTTCCGAGCGTTCGGCGCGACATTGCCGTGCTGGTCGACCGTGCAGTACCGGCCGCTGCGCTCGAAGCGTGCGTTCGGCGCGCCGTGGGGGGCTGCCTCGTCGACTTCAGACTCTTTGACGTGTATCACGGCGAAGGTATTGATTCTGCTAAAAAAAGTATCGCCTTAGGCTTGACGTTCCAGGATCAGACGCGCACGCTTACCGACACGGATATCAATGCCTTGGTGGACACGGCCGTCGGCGCTCTGGAAACGGATCTCGGAGCCCGTCTGCGCTGAATGACAGCGAAAGCGGGCCTGGGACGGGCCAGGGATTTCAAGGAGTTACGCGCATGTCTGCGCTGACGAAAGCACAGATGGCCGACCGCCTGTTCGAGGAACTGGGCCTCAATAAGCGCGAAGCCAAAGAGATCGTCGAGCTTTTCTTCGAGGAGGTGCGCGCAGCCCTCGAGCGCGGCGATCAGGTGAAGCTATCCGGCTTCGGCAACTTCGATTTGCGCGAGAAGGGCGAGCGGCCGGGCCGCAATCCGAAGACCGGCGAAGAGATTCCGATCACAGCGCGGCGGGTGGTGACGTTCCGACCGGGGCAGAAGTTGAAGACGCGAGTCGAGGCCTATGCTGGACCCCGGCCAGAATAGCGAACTGCCGCCGATCCCCGGCAAGCGCTACTTCACCATCGGTGAAGTGAGCGAACTGTGCGATGTGAAGCCGCACGTGCTGCGCTATTGGGAACAGGAATTCCCACAGCTCAAACCTGTCAAGCGCCGTGGCAATCGCCGCTACTACCAGCGCCAGGACGTGATTGTCATTCGCCAAATTCGCGGACTTTTGTACGACCAAGGCTTCACCATTGGCGGTGCGCGACAGCGTCTCGAAGGCGAAGACGCTAAAGAGGATCAAACGCAGTATCGGCTGCTCATCAAGCAAATGATCGCCGAGCTCGAGGACGTGCTGCGCGTTCTGAAATCGTAAGGTAGGAGCGGGTGTGCCCGCGATCTGTGTCGTAGACTCTCCTTCACGTATCGGGTGAGGGAATCCCATGCGTATCCACGTCACGGCACTCACGGCTACGTTGCTCATTGGCTGTTCCGAGGCGCCTCCTCCGGCACCTGCCGACACGGACGTAGCCTCTGAGCAACCCATCATTCCATCCGACCCCTTGCGGCAGGCGTACTTCGGCGACTTACACCTGCACACGGCATTGTCGATCGATGCGTTCATCACCGGCACGCGCACCATGCCCGACGATGCTTATCGCTATGCCAAGGGCGAGGAGATCGATCACATCAGCGGCCAGAAGATCAGGCTCGCAACACCGCTCGACTTCCTGGCAGTAACCGATCACGGCGAGATGATCGGTGTCGCAGCCGCCATGGCCGACCCGAACAGTCCGTTGTCGAAGCTCGAGCTTGCCAAGCGAATCACCAGCACCGACTACGAGACTTCACACGGTGCGTTCCGTGACATCGTTGCGGCTGCCGCCGCGGGCGGGGCGAGCGGCGTAGTCGATCCCAATCACGCCGTCGGTGTAGTGCGTTCTGCGTGGCAACGCATAGTCGATGCCGCCGAAGCGCACAACGATCCGGGCCACTTCACCACCTTCGTTGCCTACGAATGGACGTCGCTACCGAACCTGGCGAACTTGCACCGCAACGTGGTGTTTCGTGGCATCAATGTGCCGGCCGCGCCGTTCTCGGCCGTCGAATCGAACGTGCCGGAAGACTTATGGGCATTCCTAGATAGTTGGCGAACGAAGGGCGACGACGCGATTGCGATCCCGCACAACTCCAATGCCAGCAAAGGACTCATGTTTCCGCTCGTGAAAACCAACGGCGAGCCCATCGATTCCGCGTACGCAACGCAGCGTATGCGCAACGAGCCGATCGTCGAGATCAGCCAGTTCAAAGGTACGTCAGAAGTACATCCGGCACTCACACCGAACGACGAGTTCGCCGACTTCGAGATTTGGAACACGACCGTAGGTGCGCCACAGGTCATCGAGCCCGACCACGGCGGCTATGTACGCGATGCATACAAACGCGGCCTCGAGCTGGAAGCGAAGATCGGCGTCAACCCTTATCAGTTCGGCATTGTCGCGGCCTCCGACTCGCACAATTCGAGCACGGCGGTCGAAGAAAACAACTTTACTGGGGGGCACGGTAACGCCGACATGACGGCCGAGGTACGGCTCAACAGTAAGCCCTCGACGCTCGTGGCATCGAGCCTGGCGTTCAGCGCCGCTGGATTGACGGGGGTGTGGGCCGAGTCGAACACACGCGAATCGATTTTTGATGCGTTTCGGCGCAAGGAAACGTTCGGCACGTCCGGGCCGCAGATCCGCGTGAGATTCTTTGCGGGCGCGAACTATGGCGACGACTTGGCAACTCGCGCGGATGCAGTGGCCATGGCCTACGCCGGTGGCGTTCCGATGGGCGGCGACTTCATCCATCGTGGTGAGGCGTCGCCGAAGTTCTATGCATGGGCGTCGCGCGACGCAGCGAGCGCGGGTCTACAACGCCTGCAAATCGTAAAAGGTTGGCTCGACGGCGAGACGACGCACGAGCGCATCTACGACGTGGCGTGTTCCGACGGCGCCCATCCCGACACCGAGACGCATCGCTGCCCCGACAATGGCGCGACGGTGGATCTCGCGACGTGCACACCGACTGCGGACAGGGGCGCCGCTGAGCTTGCTGCTTTGTGGAGCGACCCTGCCTACGCGGCCGGCGAGCCCGCCTTCTACTATGTGCGTGTGCTCGAGAATCCCACGTGCCGTTGGAGCACGTGGGATGCGGTTCGTACGGGTGTCGCGCCGCCCGAGCGTGTCGCGGCGACGATTCAGGAACGGGCATGGAGTTCGCCGATCTGGGTGCAGCCGGCTAGCTAACTGGATCGGGATTGGTGGAGCCGAGGGGGATCGAACCCCTGACCTGTGCATTGCGAACGCACCGCTCTCCCAGCTGAGCTACGGCCCCGTTCAATCGAGGCGCGTACTGTGCGCAATCTGGACTCATTCCGCAATGGATGGCCGTGGCGCAGTACCTACGTGGCGAGTCGTTGCGTTGGTCGCGCTGGGCGGCTGGGTTATCATGCGCGCCGGCCCGGTGAGATGCTGGGTGCCTGCTGAATACGGGGCGTAGCGCAGCCTGGTAGCGCACTTGACTGGGGGTCAAGTGGTCGCAGGTTCAAATCCTGCCGTCCCGACCAAAATCCCTGTAAGAATGGCTCGCGATCCCAACGGGATGCCACCTAGTTCCATCTGGGCATCCACGGCTCATAGGCTTTCAATGCCTCATTGCTTGCTCGCGCGTTGACCAGACGCACGAAATCCCCGTCGAAGTAGAAATCCGATGTCAGATCCCACCAGTGCTTTATCCGCGGGTACACAAGAATCTGCACCACATCCGACATGATCGTTTCCATCGTAGCCTCATCGATCACGCCAGATCGATGCTGCAAGTACATGAACTCGCGTTGTCCGAAGAACTCGAACAAGAAGTTGCCCAGGACAACTTTCTGCTCATCCGTTAGCGCTTCTGACTGGGTCCACATCAGCTGGATGGACGGATTCTCGATGAGGTGGTCAAGCATGGCCGTCTGGAGCTGCCATTGGGTGGCACGCGCCTCTGCATTGACGGCGACCGTTGCCTGCTGAACCTGTATGGCGAGATAAACCAACGTCACTAGAATCGCGATTGAACTGGTGATCTCACTGATTGCTGACCATTTGGTCCAATTCATCTTGCGCCCCGAATTTGTTGACTCGGGAGGATTCTGCATCAATCGGACGGCGAATCTGAATGACCGGCCCTTCCCGCGTCGGGTGCGAGGCGCGTAGCCAAGTGCTTATTCAGAAAGCTCAAACGTTAGGCGGCAGCTAGCTTCGGCACCCGCGAGTCATCCTAGTCGCGTGGCAATCGACGCATAACGTTTTGGTAGACCGATGCGTTTAACGAAGTGTCGAATCGCTCGATCTGCGGGCCAACCACTTCAACGAATTCTGGATCAAAGGTGGACTTGAGTTCTTCCCACCACGCCTTGCCAACGGGATTCCCAAAATAGTAGTAATCGCCCTTCTCCACGGCTATTCGCCAGGTATCGGAGGGGAACACGCCGGCCTCAGATAGGCTCTTCACCTTGAGCCAATCGGCAACCTGGCTGATGAATAGCGCATCAAGTACGTGAAACTCAGCGAGGGTCAATTCGCTCGGGTTGGTGGAGGCTTTGGCCAGCACAACTGTTGGGTTTTCTCCCATCGTTGACGCAACGATGCTGAGTGTTTGGCTCAGCCCTTCCGATAGAAGTTGGGCTTTCGCGAAATCGGAATCCTGTTTAATCTGGATGCCCACCAACGCCAGCCCAATCACTATCCCAATGTTGCTTGCCAGCAATAACCAACGGTTTAGCGAATCCAGCATGTCTTGCTCCTACGCTCGGTGGGCGGACAGTCTAGCGTGTTCGTTCGAAGTTCATGTGGCTCAGTCGATGGGGGCAGACGAGGCGCGAACTCAAGTGTTTATACAAGTGCCCTGAGCCGACTGGGGGTCAAGTGGTCGCAGGTTCAAATCCTGCCGTCACGACCAATCGAACACTTTCTCAACGATTGCCGGATCGTGTGTTCCCCGGATTTTCTGCACCGCGTGAGCACGCCAATTCGAATATGTGCCCATCAACCGTCGCGGCGCTGAGGTCAGCGCGTGATCAGGGGTTTGCGCGATCAATGCTGTCGTTACTCTGCCGCATTCAGGTAGCGTAGGCCGCCCGTCTTGATGTAGAGCAAGCAGCCGTCGCTCGTGCGCGGCTGATGCGCGGCGCCGGCCGGCAACCGCTGCCAAGACCCGGTCCGGTAGACGCCGCGCTCGTCCGAGTAGGCGCCGTCGATCACGAAGATCTCGGCGCCCTCGGCATACGTCCGGCCAGCGATCTCAATACCCTCTCGCCAGCGCTCGAGGCATGTCGCGTCCGAGAAGCCCGACTGACGGTACAAGTGCTTTCTCGCCACGCCTTCGCACGCAGTGGGTTCCCACGGGAGCGTGTTGGTATCGAGCACGACGTGAGACCGGTCCCGGCCCGGGAACTGACGAAGCTTCACGAAGATGATGCAACCTGGCTTCGAGAACGGCGCGTGCCGGAAACCTTCCGGGTTCAGCAGATAGGTGCCGGCCGGCCAGTCGCCGTGTTCGTCCGAGAATACGCCGTGAAGCACGAAGATTTCTTCGCCGTCCGGGTGATCGTGCGACGGAAAAGTGGCACCCGGCTCGTAACGCACCACCGAAGTCACTTGGCCCGACTCAGGTGGGCCCACCAAGTGGACGCGTTTCCGCCAAACGGTGCCACTCGGGCTCGGCGTCCACTCCATCGCGGCAGTATCCGCTGCGGCGCGTATCGACAAATCTCCGTTGATCTGATCGTCCATGGCCTGTCCTGTCGGTTAGCCGTCGCAGTCGATCTCGGTCGCGATTGGGCTGCCGGCGACCGTGTAGACACAGGTCGCTATTGCCCGGTTGCACCTGCCGCGGTGATCCGTCCGCAATCGCTTCGCTTACCCGAATGCGCGCTAGATTTGCTGAAACGTCAAAGTCCGTCATCGCCTGCCCAACTAGGTGATGTGAAGTCTAGACGATAGCCGTCTGCGCCACTCTGAAGGCAAATGTCTGGATTCCAGCGGACATCCGTCCCACGATCCCGAAGACCCCAACAGTCGCCTACGACCAAGTCACAGCCTCGTCGCAAAAGCACGGGCGTCTTCGCACTGGGACGCTCTATGCATTCAAGACTCGGGTAAAGAAGTGCTGGGGCTCATCGTCCTCGAACTGGTGGTGTTGAATTTCAATACCAAAAGGTAGGGTGTACTTCAGCATGAATGCTTGCACTTTGGCGCCGTTTTTCGCGACTGGATCAAACTCGGTGATCGTGAGGCGATCATCAGTGATGCTGAATGCGCGCGCCGCCTGATGTATTGCGTCGAATGTCTCGAAGTCGTCGATGCTTAGACCTACGTGATCTTCTGGATTGAGTTGAGAGGCCTCCGAATCGACCTTGAGGATCAGATACTGAGAACGGTGGAACCCCGTGAACGCAAGCGTGTTCGCGTCCTTAGTGTCAAATGGCTGCCAGCCCAACACGTCCATAAAGAAAGCATCAATGGACTCTCGGTTCTTCCCATGACTAAGTGCTTCGTCAATCGCAAATTGAACGTGGTTGAACTCCCCACTCATAGTCTCAGCCTCGACTTCTGGTATCGACGCATGCTAGCTCAAATCCAGCTTGACAATTTCGCGACTGAGCTAAATCTCGTCGAACATGCGGGCTAAGTCTCCGCGGTATTTCCAGGTGTCCGGGGCCTCTATACCGAAGTACTCCCGAAATGTGTCGGAGAGGGGCGTTTGGCCTGTTCTCAAAAATGTTCCGACTCCTGGCACGTCCAGTAACCCACGAACGGTCCGCTCGTACGGTGACCAAGCGTCCTCGGAGAGCTGGCCCTTTTTGTACAACTTCAACAATCCATCGGCCATGTAGAGGTGGCTAGACAGAAACCAGATGTACTTCCGCCTTTCGTCGTCGTTCAGAGAACCAACGTCACCGCGGAAGCCGACATCGACGATTCGAGTTATGTCGTTGTTGAGTGCTGCTCTCAGATTCTGTTCGGAAAAGTGCCGTGCTGCTTCCAAGTCCGCCGAGCTTTGCATAGCGATTGTGTTCTGCCGGATCTGCACCGACAGATAACCAAGCGTCGCGACGACGGCAATCGCCCCAAGAAACTCACCAAAGTTGCCCAGAAGCTGCGCTGTGGACATTAGATCCATGTCTTCCTCCGTCCGATTGGTGGTTAGAGGGTATCTAAGATCCTCTACTGCGGCGAAAGTCGAGTGTCGCAACTGCGGTGTCGGCCACAGACGTCGTGTCGCGTGCGCGAAGCGGACGTTACGGGCGCGGTGGACCGCGTCTTGCGATGGCGCGCAATCGGTCGAGATTATCCGGTGGCGGGAATACACCTTCCTGCCACCAGTCGACGCCAGCCGCTTCGTAGTCTCTAGCCCGCTTCGCGTCCGCGGCCGCATCATCCGTCGAATTCAGCGCCACACCCAGATTGAAGGGTTCATCGGACGTGCGGTATGAATCGATGATGCCCTTGATCTCACCGGGTTGGCGTAATCCTGGTTCATGACCATCACGCCATCGTATCGCGCAGCACGCCGAAGTGGTTTTTTCGACGGCCAGCCCGCGGCGAGCCAAATGGGCACCTTGGTGCCGCCCGGAAAAAAGGTGCGGCCACTGGCCTTGTAGTGAGCACCCTGGTGTTCGAATGGCTCGCCGCTCCATGTCTTCTGGAGCAGTTCCAGGCCCTCGTCGAGCATCTCTGCGCGTACTTTGAGGCTCGAGGCATCGCCCATATCGTCGAATTCACTCGCCCAGATTCCGCTGCCGGCGCCGAGGACAAATCGTCCTCCGGACAATTGGTGCAACGTCAACACTTCTCGAGCCAGCTTGGTCGGTCGTCGACGGGCGAGGGGCGTTACAGCCGTACCTATCAACACGCGGTTCGTATTTGCCGCAATCAGTCCCAGTGCGATCCATGGATCGACATGGAATCCGCTGAGGCGCGCGCCTGCCGTTTCCATGTCCGGCCAATTCACGTGATCCGCCAGGAACACGGCATCCCAACCAGCGTGTTCTGCCTCGACCGCCAGCGCGGTGAGCACATTCAGGTCCGCGCAATAGTCGAAATTCATCATGTGTAGGGCAAATTTCATTCTTACTCCAGTTGAGAAGACCCCGATTCTTCCGAATCAATCCTTCATTGATGGGACTGGCGGCCTTCGAAACTCAAGGTGCGTCGAGCCGAATGGCAACCGCGTGCTCCGGGTCGAGCAGCACCATGCGAAGTGACGACTCCGCGAATCCATACTTCGCGAGCACGGCGGCATTCACTCGGTCGCGCAATTCGGCGTCGTCATCCGTGACTGCGAGGAACGTCTTCATTTCGCCGGCACGTTTCACCATGACTTGGGGATTCACGCGCAGCCGCGCGAGCCACGCGGCGCCCTTGTCGCCCGTCCGCAAGTACGCATGATCGTCGACGTCGACGATCCATAGCCGCGACACGAGCTCGCCGCCGGCGGCGTCGTAGGTGTGGAGTTCCACGACCTCACCGCCCAATTCCCAAGACAACCGCAACGCGGCATATAGAAGCACCGGCAAGGCGATGACGATCAGTCCGACGATGATGGCTCGGCGCATCGATGTTCCCCGTGAAGTTGGCGCTAGATCAGTGATTCCACCACGGCAAGTCCGAGAACGACCGCAAGTCGATTTCGTGCGTCCACGCAGAGCGATGCTGCTGGGCTAGGTGCCAATAGGTGTCGGCGATCTTCTCCGGTTGCATCAGGCCGTCAGCCGCCCCGCGTGTCTCGCGTAGTTCCTGGAAGCGCTCAGGACCGAGCATCTTGCCGAGCGTGTCGGGTGCATCGACGGCGCCGTCGATGAGCACGTGGATTACGTGAATGCCTTTGGGTGCGTATTGCGCGTTCAACGTTTGGCAGAGCATGCGGCGCCCACCCATTGCGGCTGCATGTGAGTGTTGTCCTTTGTTGCCACGCATGGCCGCGGTCGCCGACGTGACGATCAGGGTGCCTTTGCCGCGTTGCTCCATGCGTGGGCACACCTTGGATGCGACGCGATACAGACCGAACGTCGCGAGACGCCAACCCATTTCGAACATCTTCGGCGTGGTGGCTTCCAGCGCGCGATCGCCGATTTGAGCCCCCAAGTTGTAGGCCACGACCTCGATCGGACCGATGTCAGTTTCCACCTGTTCGACGAGATTCTCGATCGAACCGTCCTCTACCGCATTGAGCAGCTTGCCGGTGGCCGCACCACCTTCGCTCCGAATCGCTTCCACCAAACGCTTGAGCCCCTCTTCGTCGCTGCGGCGACAAAGCACCGCGTGGTAACCCTCGCGAGCGAAGCGCTTGCCGACGTTGCCGCCGATGCCCGCCCCGGCGCCGATGACTAAGCAGACCGGTTGCATGACACCTCCTCAAGGTTGGTCGGGATCCGCCCTCACCATATCACTTGCGCATCGTCACAGCGTTGCCGCCCACGCCCGGAGCACCTTAGCGAAGCGCGCGGGATCCGCTTGGTGCAGCGAATGCGCGGCATCTTCGAACAATGCATATTCGAAGCGAACACCGGTGCTCGCGAGTATGTCCTGCGCCTTCTTCGCTTGCAGATCCGAGTAGGCGCCGATGAGCGCGCCTGACTCCGGGTCGGTGCTGTGGGCATGGTGGGTGAGGAGAATCGGCACCTTCACGGCGGCCAGCATCCGCTCGTGCGGGCAGCTGAGGGCAACGGTGCCTTCATGAAAGGCACGGGCCCACTCCGGGTCGTACTCCTTCAGGCTCTGCCGAGGTTCGACGGCGTTGCCGTGTCCCATCATGCGTACCAGCGGATGGCGGTGTTGCTTGGCGGCTTCGCGCATGCCGTGCCAGTCGCCGATGCTCCACTGATCGCCGAGATATTTGCTGAACATCTCGAACATTGGCCCGATCGCTTGCCGAATAGACTGGCCGTACAGAGGTTCCGTTGTCGACGACCAAAGTGGCGGATCTTCCAGCAACGCACCGCGGATCTGACCGGGCATTGCGTAGGCCGAAAGCCAACAAGCGAGCAGGCCGCCTGACGAGTTGCCGCTAACGATCGTGGGGCGACCGATTGCCAATGCGATGAAGCGCACCAGGTCGTTGCCCATGTTGTCGAGCGTGTAACGTTTCGGTGTCCAACTGCTGCGGCCTTGGCCTCGCAGGTCGACGGCGAACACGTGGAAGTCGTCTTGCAGAAGCTGCATGGCGGACTCGTATCCCCACCACGATTCGGTTTGCCCGGGTACGAGCACCAACGCCGGTCGGTCGCGTGCGCCAGCCTCGGCATAGTTCATCGTGATCTCGCCGAGGTCGATCGCGTGCTCTTGGAAGCCGTGGGGAACGTAGACGTTGCGCGCAGCGGGGGAGGATTGAGTGACCTGACTGTCGGCCATTGGGATGCTCCTTGATCGGGGAAATTCTATCGCTCAACGCCGATTGATCAGTACCAGCCCGACGCCGACCGCTGCGAGCGCGACGGCGAAGCGCCACGATAATGGATCGGAGAAGATGAGCCAGCCGAATAGCACGCCAAACACAGGCGATAGCAGGCTGAACGACGTCATGCGCCCGACGGGGTAGATGCGGAGTATCCACGACCAGACCAGAAAGCCCGCGCTCGCGACCACCACCACTTGGAATGCGAAGATCCCCAGCAGTTCTGGCGTGGGATCGCGTATCGGTACACCGATCACGAGCGCGAGTGGTATCAGCAACACCGCAGAGACGCTCGTGTGATACAGCATCACCTGCTCTTGCGAGCTCTCGATCAAGCGCGAGCCGCGTGTGAATAGCGCTATGCCGGACCAGGCCATGGCGGCGCCGAGTGCTAGAAGGTCGCCGATCCAGGCGCATTCGTTCGGCTGTGAACCCGCATCACCCAGCACCAACGCAATCCCGCCTAACGCCAACGAGAGCCCGATCGTGCGCGGGACCGTGAGTCGATCCTCACGAAACAGAAAGTGCGCGGCGAGCGCGGTCATGAACGGCATGCTGTAGAACAACAGCGAGACGCGCGCGACGCTCGTGAACTCCACTGCGTAGAACAGAAGTGCGAACTCGACGGCGAACAAGAAGCCGGCGAACAGCCCATAGGGCAGCGAACCATCTCGCACCGAGAGTCGTCTGCGCGCTACGGTCGCCCAGACGAGCACGACGAAGAATGCACACGCGCTGCGCAGTCCCGACTGAAACAAGGGTGAGAACGCGCCGTTCACCAGCTTGACCAGTGCTTGATTGAGACCGAGCAGCACATTGAAGCCAACCAAGGTGCTGGCGGCCACGGTATCGATGTGGTCTTTTCTGGCTGGCACGTTCACGATCGGCGCAGTGTATCCGCAACCCAGGCGGCCGCTACAGGCCCGTAGAGGAGGACCCATGGACCTGATGTCCGCTGCACAATTGCTTGGCAATGTCGGTGAATTCGTTGGCGCCGTGGCGGTCGTCGTCACGCTCGCCTACTTGGTGGTACAGATTCGGCAGAACACGCGCAGCATCAACTCCAACAACAATCACAGCGTCATGGGTGCGTTCAATCACTTCAACGAAGTTTTGGCCACGAATACGGAACTGACGCAGTTGTTTTATGAAGGCATGTCGCGACCGGAGTCACTCTCCGAGGCCGATCGGCATCGCTTTTGGCACTTGGCCGCGTTGGTGATGAACATATTTCGCAATCTCTACTACCAATTCGTGGAGGGCACGTTTCCTCGCGATCAATGGATGGTTCAGGCACGCGAAGCTCGTCAGCTCATGAACACACCGGGCATCGCGTACTTCCGTTCGGTGAGTAGCAGCTTCGAACCGTTGTTCGAATACTTGGAGGAGTTGCCCGCGGACGAACCGAATCCGTTGTCTGATCGCTTTCTCTCGCTCGGCGGCAATTCGGCGCCTGTGCAATAGCTGTCATGCGCAGGGATTGTGGCTACGATTGAAGTCATTACCAAAGAGGCGGCGCATGATCCTGGATTACGACCGACTCGATCCCGAGCTCAGAGCAGTGATCGAGCAGCTACCACCGTTGGAGATCACCCGCGACAACGTGGTGCAGGTTCGCGCGCTCATGGCGAGCCGCCGGCCGCCGCCGTCGCCGCTCGCGGTAGAGAGAGAGGATCTGAGCGTACCCGGCGATGCGGGCGACGTACCGGTATACGTCTTCCGCAAGACCCGCCGTCGCAAGCAACCGGCGCTGCTCTGGCTTCATGGTGGTGGCTACGTCATCGGTTCGGCGCTCGATGAACGAGCGCGCGTGATCGCGCATGCGCTCGACTGCACGGTCTGTTCGGTCGAGTATCGATTGGCCCCTGAGCATCCATTCCCCGCCGGCCCGGAAGATTGCTACGCCGCGCTCGAGTGGATGATGGCCAATGGCGATGCGCTAGGCATCGATACCGCTCGAGTCGCGATTGGCGGCGCCAGCGCGGGCGGCGGCTTGGCTGCAGCTGTTGCACTGATGAACCGCGACCGTGCCAACTACCCGCTCAAGCTGCAGATGTTGCTGTACCCGATGATCGACAACCTGCATGCCACGGAGTCGGGGCAGTACGAGAATCACCCGATCTGGAATCAAGGCACGTCGTTTCGCGCGTGGGAGATGTATTTGAACGGCGAACCGGGGCTCGATGCTTCACCCTATGCTGCGGCTGCGCGGGCAAGCGACCTACATGGCTTACCGCCGGCGTATGTTTGTGTTGGTTCGGAGGATCTGTTCCGGGACGAGGACGTCGCCTATGCACAACGATTGATGGCGGCGGGCGTACCCTGCGAGCTTGCCGTGTTTCCAGGGCTCTATCACGCGGGTGAGTCGTTCGTCCCGAATGCCGCCATCAGCCAACGTTTGCAGCGTAGCTTTCTGGCGGCACTGGCCGACGCGCTGCGTTGACCGCGATCACTGCGGTAATGCGCCCACTTCGCGATTGAGGGAATAGCCGAGCGCGTGGTACATCTTGTACCCGATCATGTCACGTAGCGCGGGAGAGAGGTTCCGCGCGATTTCCGGTGGCACGTCCAGGTATTGATTCTCTTCTTGCCGCAGCCAGCCGCAGGAGTAAGTCAGGACGATGCCATAGCGCCAGTCTTGTGAGGTGTTGGCGCCGGCGCCGTGGAGCGTGCCACCCAGCCAATACAGCACGGCACCGGCCGGCATTTCCGCAACCACGATCTCCGTCTCGCGTGGGCGCCGATCGGCGGGCCATTTGTGGCTGCCGGGTACCACGAGGGTTGCGCCGTTGGCAGCTCGGAAATCGGTGACGGCCCACATGCTGGCGACGATCAAGTTCGGCCGCGGATGCGGAAAGAAGGTGAAGGAGTCGTGCTCTCGATGCAGCACTTGCGTGCGGGCGCCCGGACCCACTTCGAGCGCGGCCGTCACGTGCAACTGGTAGCCGAACTCACCCGTCGGTATCAGGAACCGATCGCACAGTGCTGTGGTGTGCTCATTCATCACCATCTGACCGACCGTCGCCGAGCGCGCGACGAGCGCGCTGGTGCGGCGCGTGAGCCCCGGATAGAACGCCTTGGGGTTGTCCTCAGCCACTTTGACGCGTGCCATGTACGGCGCCAGTTCGTTGCGCACGCGGTCGCGATCGCCAGCGTCGAGCATATCGGTGACCACCACGCAGCCAGCCTCGGCAAGCGCGTCCGCGATGTCGGCGGCATCGCCCGTCCCGGCAAATTGGGGAATTATCATGGTCGCCCTTACGTCATGACTCCAATCGATGGCCAAGCATAGAGGGCGTGCGCGGAGTCGGCTAGCGCCGAACGCGACAGCGAATGCGAACGCTGATGCGAACGCTATCGCTGGCGCTTGGCTCGTGCTCGGCGACTGGCCTCGTCCAACACCCAGCGGTCGCCTTCCGTTTGCGTCACGTTGAGCTGCATCTCGACGATTTTCCACCCGGCAGGCGTGCGTAGAAGCTTGTCATCGTAGTAGCCGAACATCGTGTAGCGGTTACAACCCGATGGCGAAGGCGTATCGATCCAGTGCTCGGCTCGCATGTGCGCCAGCACGCGTGCTCGATCTCCGTCGATTTCTACGCGATGATTGGCGATGAAATGTTGCGTGACGGTGAGCTCGGCGAATATACGCGCTTGGCTCGCGACCACGCGATCCGTATCTAACGGCCGCGGCGGCTGACCACTCCACGAGCTCAAGTCGAAGATGACCTCGTCGACGAACACGCTGCGCCACAGCGTCCAGTCGCGGGCGTCGAGTCCGGTTGCGTAGTTCGACAATACGTCGATCAATGCAAGGCGATCGACGAGCCGCGCGACGTCTGAGCTTTCCATCATTGGCGATGAATCTCGAATGGTGCCGCATTGTAGAATGCCGAGCGCAAATTCCTACAAGGGTCGACATGCGAATTGGTATCAACGGCACAGGGCTCGTGCAGCGCGCATCGGTCGATCGGTTGATCGCGCACGCCGCGGAAGCGGCGCGAGATGGTTTCGAGAGCTATTGGTTGGCCGAGCATCCGACCGGTGGGTTCGATGCGCTCACCGTGCTGGCATTGGTTGGCCAGCAGGTGCCCGACATCGAGCTCGGCACCGCCATCGTGCCGTCGATGCCGCGTCACCCAATGGTGCTGGCCGGACAGGCTGTGACCGTCGCCAACGCCATTGGCCCACGTCTCACACTCGGCGTCGGTCTGTCGCATGCGCCCATGATGGCGCAGCTCGGCATCGACTTCGACAAGCCCATACGACACCTGCGCGAATACCTCTCCGTTCTCGTCCCACTGGTACGCGAGGGGCATGTCGAGTTCGATGGCGACACGTTGCGTTGCCATGCGACGCTGTTTCGTGCGTGCGAGAAGGGATGTTCCATCGTGGTTGCCGCACTTGGGCCGCAGGCGTTGAAGGTAACGGGTACGCTCGCCGATGGCACGACGCTCGCGTGGGTAGGGCCGAAGACGATTCGCGAGCACATCGTGCCGACGATCACCGCCGCGGCGCACGCGGCCGGCAAACCCTCACCTCGCATCATCGCGACGTTGCCGGTGTGCGTTACCGACAATGAACGAGACGTGCGCGGGCTAATCGACCGCAATCTCGCGATGTACGGTGAATTGCCCTCGTATCGGGCAATGTTCGAGCGCGAGGGAGCACGTGGGCCTGGCGACGTGGCTGTCGTGGGTCACGCGGAGCAAGTCGAAGCAGCGTTGGTGGGTCTGAAAGATGCCGGCGTGACCGACTTCGCCGCGTCCGAGTTCACGCGTAGTGACGATGAACGTGCGGCGACACGTGCCTTGTTGCGGAAGCTGGCGGCTGCTTGAGCTAGACGCGGTACAAGTTGCGAAAATTGCCGGCGAAGAACTTTTCTCGCGCCTCGGCGTCGAGCGCGGCGGTAGCACGTGCGAAGCGACCGATCGGATCGCGGCCACCTTCGGCGTGCGGGTAGTCGCTGGAAAACATGTAGAGATCGGCGTTCGACTCACTGACGAGCTGCGCGACGTTCTCGAATGGATACGGTGTGAAGCGCAGCTGCGCCGTGATTTGCTCGGACGGCTTGCGCGACAGGGTCGCAAGATGTGGTTCCGACTTCGCCCAGATGTCCACCGCGTGATCGAGCCGTCGGATCATGTCGGGTACCCAACCTGCGCCCACTTCGATCACGCCACCGCGCAACGATGGAAAGCGATCCAATACGCCATCCAACACCAGGACCGAGATGAAGCGCTGCATCGGGAAGTGAATGACGGTGAGGTCCTTGCTGCCAATCACTTCAGCACCGCCGCGCGCGCTTTTGCGCTCGGGGTGGCCGTCGTTCATCCATGGCTCCGATACGGCGAGCTCGGCGCTGCCCACGTGCAAAATGAATGGCATGCCGGCGTCGGCGAGCGTTGCCCAAATTGCATCGTGCGCCGGATGACCGGGTGCGCGATCGCCGGGTGCCTCGGCGGAAATCCACACCGACCTGAGCCCGAGTTCGCGGGCGGCTTCAATCTCCGCAAGCGCACGTACCGGATCGTCGAGTGGCACCATGGCAACGCCGAGCAGGCGCTCGTCCGCTGCGCAGAATGCCGCCATCGCGCGGTTGTGCGCGGCGGCCGTTGCGTACGCGGTATCGAGATCCTGCGCGCCGAAGATGAGCCGCCCACAAAAGGAAGAGAACACCACCTGGCGGCGAAAGCCGAGCAGGTCGAGTGCCAGGCCGCGCTCACGGCCGTTGAATGCGCCGAGTGCCGAGTGCCATTTTGGACCACGTGTCAGGCCGTCGCCGAGCGCGAGAAGGCGGTCGACGGTTTCGGTGTCGTGACCGCGCGCGCTGTTGGATGCGCCGGGCGCGAACTGACCTTTGAGCACCCCCGGTAGATCGGCGAGCTTGGCCGCGGTCTTGGTGTCCGCATGCTCGATGAGAAAATCGGGCAGCTCCATTAGATGGCTATCGGCATCGTAGACGATGCGGTCGCCCGCGTAGGTCATGGTCGGCGGCTCGCTCGGTTCGCGACAGTCGTGAGGCTACTACATCGCTGGTGTGAGGCGCACGGCGCGAACCAGCCACCTGCATCGCTCACGATGCATGGTCATGGGTATACTCACGAGCCGACGTTAGGCCTGTGCACGGTCAACTGCTGCCGTGTGCGGGTCACATGAACGACCAATCACGAGCCAGAGGTGAGGGCATGCCGGACGGTACTGCGCTGAATGCGTTTCGCGAGTCGACGCGCAAATGGATCCGGGACAACTTCCCGGGGTCGCTGAAGGGTAAGGGCCTCGGCTACGAGGGCGACGCGGATTCGGGCTTGGCGAAAGACCTCGACGTCTGGCGCGCGCGGCTCGCGGGCCAGGGCTGGGGCGCACCGACGTGGCCGAAGGAGTACGGCGGGGCAGGGCTGTCGCAGAGCGAGGCCCGCATCATCAACGATGAACTCATTGCCGCGGGGGCATTCAATCCGATCTCCATGCTGTCGGGCATGGGCATCACCATGGTGGGTCCTACCGTGCTCGAGTACGGCACCGAGGATCAGAAGCGTCGTCATCTACCCGGCATTGCCAGCGGCGAAGTGCGCTGGTGCCTCGGGCTTTCCGAACCGAACGCGGGTTCCGACCTCGCGTCTCTTGCCACCAAGGCGGAAGACAACGGCGATCACTTCGTGCTGAACGGCCAGAAGACCTGGACGTCCGGTGCCAACATCTCGCAATGGTGTGGCGCGGTAGTGCGCACCGACCCGAAGGCGAAGAAACGGGACGGCATCAGCTTCGTGATGTTGCCGATGGATCAGCCCGGCGTGCGCACACGCCCCATCAAGCTCATTGCCGGTGCGTCGCCGTTCTGCGAGACGTTTTTCACCGATGCGATTGCGGAGAAACGCGATCTGCTGGGCGAGCTCAACGACGGATGGAGTGTAGTCAAGAGGCTGTTGCAACACGAGCGACAGAGCCAGACCGGTTCGCGCGTTGCAGCGAGCGGTGAGAAGCCGACACCGATTCAAGAACTCGCCAAGACCTACGTCGGCACGAACGCGGACGGCACGTTGGCCGATGCCGATCTGCGCCTGCGCATCGCCGATCATTTGATGGACGCCAGGGCACACACGCTCACCATCGCGCGCATCACTGCCGAAGCGAAAGGCAACGTGCAGGTGAGCGCGGCCGCTTCGATCTTGAAGAACTCCGCGACCAAGGTCGCGCAAATCAAAGCCGAGCTCACGCTCGAGCTGATGGGTGCGCAAGGGCTTGGTTGGGAGGGTGACGCCTTCACCAACAAGGAACTCGGCGCTGTGCGTGAATGGTTATCGGGCAAGGCCATGTCGATCTACGGTGGCTCATTCGAAATTCAGAACAACATCATTTCCAAGAACATTCTCGGCCTGCCCGAGACCACGCAGAAGGGTTGATCCATGGCGGCACTCAACGAAGAACAAACTATGGTGAAGGACCAGGCCACGGCCTGGGTCAACGAGCAATCCCCGGTGCAGAAGTTCCGTGCACTGCGGGATTCCGGCAACCCTCGCGCGTTCGAACCGACGACATGGTCGGCGATGATCGAGATGGGGTGGAGCGGCATTCTCATCCCGGCGCAATACGGTGGTTCTGATCTCGGCTATCTCACATTCGGCGTGGTGCTCGAACAGCTGGGCCGTCAACTCACCGCCTCGCCGCTCTTTGCCTCGGCGTTGGTCGGTGCCTCGGCAGTGCTGTTGGGGGGCACGGAGGCGCAGAAGCAAAAGTTGTTGCCGAAGGTGGTCGATGGCTCGGAGATCCTCACGCTCGCGGTGGATGAGGGGCCGCGGCATGCGCCGGCGGCAACGGCGCTGGCTGCCGCCAAGTCGAATGGCGGGTTCACGCTCACCGGAGCGAAGCGCTTCGTCGTCGAGGGCATGAGTGCAACGACGTTCGTGGTCGCTGCACGCACGTCCGGCAAGCCAGGGAGCATGGACGGCATCACGTTGTTCACGGTGCCTGCCGATGCAAAAGGCCTCGTACGCGAACGAATCGTGACGGTGGACAGCCGCGGCTACGCAAACGTCGAGTTCGATGGCGTTACGGTGGCGGCCGATGCCGTTCTCGGTGAGGTGGATCGCGGCGGTGTGCTACTCGAATCCGTATTGGATCGTGCCCGGGCAGGGCTCGCTGCCGAGATGATGGGCACGGCAGGGCAAGCCTTCGACATGACGCTCGAGTACCTGAAGACGCGCACACAATTTGGTGCCGTGATCGGTTCGTTTCAGGCACTCGGGCATCGCGCTGCGGGTCTCTTCACGAGCATGGAGCTTGCGCGATCGTGCGCGGAGGCTTCACTACAAGCGATCGATGCAGGTGCCGCCAACGTGCCCGAGTTGGTTTCGTTGGCGAAGTGCAAGGTCGGAGACTTCCTGCACGAGATGTCGAATCAGCTCATCCAGATCCACGGCGGCATCGGTATGACCGATGAGTTCGATGCCGGCTTCTATCTGAAGCGTGCACGAGTCGCGGAAGCGTTGTACGGCAATCAGGCGTTCCATCGTGACCGCTATGCGCGGCTGTTGGGTTTCTAGAGTTCGCAGATGCCCGCTGCGCCGGTCGTCTTACGATGCGGTGCCGTTCGTATCCAATGTCACGACCACGAGTTTGCCGTTCAGCCAATCTGGCAGCCATTTCGGTACCGTTGGCCGTAAGCGGCTGAATACGTCCTCGACGTAGCGCGGATCATCGAGGACGACGAACGCACGTCCGGTGTGCGTCTCGCCGCGGATCAGCACCGACACCGCAGCCCCGCCGTCACGGAATTCGCGCCACCATAGGCCGTCGGCGCCGATGAAGACTTTGTTGCCTTCACGCAGGTAGTTCACCGGTATTGCACTGCCATCGGCGAACGTGAGCAGCGCAACCCGTGCCGCGCGTGCGCCGGTCGGATTCGACCGCAGTTCTTCGACGACCTTCGGATTGGCCACTAGGCGGGCATGAAGGAGGTAAGCAACGGCCAAGAGCGCCAGCACCGCAATGACGGTGGCCAGTCCCTTCAAGATCAATGGGTTTCTCCTCGGGCGACTAGTCGATGCGATACAGTCTCGCAGATCGGCCTTTCGCGCTCCAAGTAGGGACGGCGCGTGCGGCTACGAGATCTAGGCCGGGGGCTTGCGCAGCAAGCCGCGAATTACTGCTCGCTCTTCTTCGGTTACCACGTCGTCGGCGAGCGCGACCGCCTCGACGGCGCGCTGCAAATCCTGCATGCCTTCTTCGGAAGCCGAGGTCTGCAGCCAAGCTTGCGCTTGCGCCAATGCCAGGTCGACGATCAGATCGAGCTCGGCGCCGGAAAAGATCTTGCGCTGCGTGAGCGCCTCACGCATGGCGATGCGCTCCTCCGCATCCACCTTACCGTCGGCCAGAGCGACCTGTGCCAATGCCTGTCCGACGCTCATCATTCGGCCAAGGCGCGGCGCATCAATGTGCATCAGCTTCTTCAAGCCTTCGCTGGTGTCATGCATTAGTTGATCCACAGCCGGCACCAACTGACCGTCCTCGAGGTGTAGAATGCGATCGGCCTGATCGAGCACACGCTTGTCATGCGTGACCAGAATCACCGCGCTACCGGCGGCCGCGAACTCGCGAAATAGATCCATCACCATCTGCCCCGAGGTGCGGTCGAGCGAAGCGGTCGGCTCGTCGGCGAGAATCAGCTTCGGCGATTGCACGAGCGCTCTCGCAATGCCGGCCCGTTGCTGTTGGCCGCCCGACAGTTGCGACGGTGGTTTGTGCAGGTGGTCGTCGAGGCCGACGCGTGCGGCAATCGATTGGATTCGTGCTGCGGCGTCGTCCGACTTGTGGCCGTCGCTGTGCTGCATGCCCATCTGGATGTTCTGAGCGAGCGAGAGTGCGGGGGCGAGGTTGTGCTGCTGAAAGATGAATCCCACTTGGCGCCGCAGTCGCTCGAGGTCACTCTCCTTGGCACCGATCAGTTGTCGATCGAGCACGCGAACGCTGCCTTTGTTGGCCGAGCGCAGCCCGCCGATGATCGTCAGCAGGGTACTCTTGCCTGAACCGGAGGGACCCGTCAGCACGGCCAATTCGCCCGAACGGATCTCCAGCGTGATGTCCGTCAACACCCAGCGTTGGTGTGCGCCTTGGCCGTGGGCGAACGAGAGCTGCTCGACGTCTACCAAGGTATCCGGCATCAGAATACTTCCGCGGGATCTAGGCCGGCGAGCTTGCGGATCGCGAGCAGCCCAGAAAGGCAGCACATGACCGTCGTCATGACCAGCACGAATATGCCGCGTTCGAGCGTCATGGCAAGTGGCAGCTGTGTGGCTGCGGCAGCCTGGTCGTAAAGCAACTGCGCAAGTCCGAGCGCAGGTATGAAGCCGAGCACCGAGAGGATCACTGCTTCTTTGAAGATCAGCCCGCGGAGGAATCCTTGGCTGTATCCGATCGCCTTCAACGTCGCGTACTCCGCCAAGTGCGTCTGCACGTCCGCGAACAAGATCTGGTAGACGATGATGAGGCCAACGATGATGCCAATGACCGCGCCGAGCGTGAATACGTAGCCGATCGGCGTGCTGCCGCTCCAATAGTCGACCTCGCGCTGTACGAATTGATTGCGAGTAAGAACGAGGACGTCTTGCGGAAGAAATGCTTGGATTTCGCGTAGCCCAGTTTCTTGGTCCACGTCAGGCGCCAGTGAGATCAGTCCCAGGTCGATTTCCCCTAGCCCACGCTCCGGGAAGATGCGTACGAAATTGAGGTCGGACGTGATGATCGAGCCGTCCACGCCGAACGAGGTGCCAAGGTCGTACAAGCCGATGATGGTCACCGAGCGATCGTTCAATTGCAGCGGCAGACGTTCTCCGGCCATCACGCGCTCGACGGCCGGCTGGAACTCCTCGCGCGAGTAACGGTCCATGATCACGACGTCGGGTTTGGTGAGCTGCGATATCTGCGTGTCGACTCCCGGCAAGCGAATTACTTTGTGGGATGGGTCGATGCCGATCGCGAGCACCTTGCGATGCGTCTCCGGCGTTCCTTCGTAGTAGTAGCTCGCGAGAAACAGATACAGCGACGATACCGATTGCACTTGCTCGAGTCCGGCGACTTGCTGCAGCCGGCTGCGGGGGAAGCTGAACGCTCTGCCCACATAGGTAGTACGCGGGCTGATCATGACGAGGTCGTACTGCATGCCGTTGTGCAGTCGCACGGAGCTGTCGAACAACGCCTCGCGCAAGCCGAGCTGCATGAACACCAGCACGACCGCGAACGTAATGCCGCCAACCGCCGCGAGCAATTTCAGCTTGTCCTGAGAGAGCTGAAGCCATGCGTAGGGAACACCGCGCATGCAATCAGCCTCCGAACTCGACGTCCACCTGGAGATTGGTCAGGTTCGTCACTCGTTCAGGCTCATCGAGCAGGATGAACACTTCAACCACGCGCGAATCGGTGCGCGCAACCGGATCTAAGCCGAGTACGTCGTTCTTGCCGATCACTTTGCCGATCCGCTCGACGCGACCGCGAATCGGTTCTGCCAGCGCGGGACTGACGGCAACTGCCGGCTGGCCGACGGTCACTCCGGCGATGTCGGTCTCGTAGACCTCTGCGACCACGTACATTTTGCCGGTCTGCCCGAGCTCCAACAGCCCTTGCTCACCGATGCGCTCACCTTCGCGCGCATGAATGACGAGCACTTCGCCGGCGACCGGGGCCTTGATGCTGGCGCGGTCCAACTGTGCCCGCGCCGCGACCAATTCCGCTTTACCCATTTCGACGTCACGTTGCGCTTCGTCGATGGCCGCCTCGGATTGGAAGGAACTCTTGCGCAGGGCTTGCTGCCGCTTCAACACGCGCTCGGCGTGATCGAGCGCAATTTGAGATCGTTCCACAGCGGCCCTGTGGATGCCGTAGGTATCGAGCCGCGCGAGGGGCTGGCCCTTGTCGACGTGGTCGCCTTCTTCGACCAGTAGTTGCGACACCACGGCGAGCTCGGAAGGGCCGGCCAACTGGTACACACCGTTTTGGGGTTCGATTCTGCCTAGGCTCGACACCTGCCTGGCGTCGGCGGCGCTGGCGATGATCAGTGCGATGGCCGCAGCCGTGCGTATCCACGGGTTCATGATCACCCCCCTCCCCAAGGTGTTCGTGAACGTCGCCCGAGTGTACCCTAAAATCTCCGAGGCGCAGATGAGGGGGGAAAAGGCCTTGTCTGAGAAAGGTCCAATATTCATTTTGAGCATCGATGGCGGCGGGTCGCGGGGCGTCATACCCGCCAACGTCCTCTATTACATGGAACACCACTCGAAGATCGCGGTGCGCGATACCTTCGATTTCTTCGCGGGTGTAAGCACGGGTGCGATGGTTGCGGCGTTCATCGCGCGCAATGCAGGCTCTATGGAGGAGTTGGCCACGCATAGCTATTCGTCCGCGAATCTATCGCGGATCATGGACAAGTCGGTCTGGGACAAGATGTTGGGCCGCATGCAGAATCAACCGAAGTACGACGGCACCAACAAACGCGCCTATGTCGAGCTGTTGACCGAAGGTACCCGCATCAACGACATCGCCGACAAGCACCTTCTCATACTCGCCTACGACTTCATCAACCGCGAGCTCGTGACCTTCAAGAACAACCGCGGCCACGATGCAGCCTACAACCCGAGCCTCACGGAAGTGTGCGACGCAGCCACTGCGGCGCCGACGTTGTATCCGACGGTATCGACTTCGGCGCCAAAGCGACGTTGGTTGATCGACGGTGCTCTGGCGACCAATGATCCAAGTCTGTGCGCCATTACGGAATCGTTGGCATTGGGGTACTCGTTGGACGACATCTGGATGGTTTCGCTCGGGACCGGTCATCCGGTTCGCGATCTGAGTCAGGAAGATCGTGACGTCATTGGTGAGGCGTCGCGCGATTGGGGCATTGTGGGTTGGCTTGCGAACGGTCTTCTGGACCACATGATGAGTGCTAGCTCGAGTGTCAGTTCGCACCAGTGCGCGCAGCTGCTCGGTGATCGGTACATGCGCATCAACGGTGATCTACCGCGAAAATTGATGCAGCTCGACAACACCACCGAGGTGCGGGTCGAGGATTTGCAGGCCTTTGCTTTCCAATGGTTCGAGCAAGCCCAGCAGCCGCTCCGCGAGCTGTGCGCGCGGGTCGGCGAGGCGCGTCAGTCGCGCTCGACGCCTGCGATCGCCGGTCGATAGTCGCTTGGCGGTGTCGATCGTCGAGGCTGGCGGATGGCGGTTTTCGGCCCATGTCGATGGCCCGCGAAACGGTGCGCTCGTGCTGTTCCTGCACGGCTTTCCACAGACACGGTTTACCTGGCGCGCCGAAGTGCCAGCCGTCGCGGCGGCTGGTTTTCATGCATGCGCACCCGATCAGCGCGGCTACTCCGCAGGGGCGCGCCCCCCGTCCGCAGACGATTACCGGGTCGAGCACTTGGCTGGCGATGTTCTGGCGATTGCCGACGCCTTGGGTGCCGATCGATTTCACTTGGTGGGACACGACTGGGGTGGTCAAGTCGCTTGGGTGACGGCGGCTTTGCATCCTCACCGCGTACGCAGTCTCGCCGTGATATCACGGCCGCATCCTGCGGCGTTCGCGGCCGCGATGCGTAGCGACAGTCGGCAATCGGTCCGATCCGGGCATCACCAACGTTTCTTGCGCCCCGAAGCGACCGACGAACTGTTGGCGAACGATGCGTCTCGGCTCTGTCGGATCTACCGTGATTCCGGTGTCCCGGACGATGCTGCGGCTGCCTACTTGGCCACACTCGCACGGCGTGATGCGCTCGACGCGGCGCTCAATTGGTACCGGGCCGCGGTACGCTCCGAGATCAAGGCGCACGAAGTGCCGGCGGTCAAAGCCCCGACGCTTTACGTTTGGGGCGACCATGACGTCACGGTCGGCCGCGCCGCCGCCGAAGGTACCGCAGCGATGGTGGAGGCACCATACCGCTTCGTCGAGTTACCGGGCGTCGGCCACTTCGTGACCGACCAAGTGCCTGCGGCATTTGCGCCTTTGCTGCTCGAGCATTTGCAGAGTCATCCCGTTTCATGACCGAGCACGTGGCGGCGATCCGCGCGCAGGCGCACATCCACCATGCCTACTTGCTCGGCCTCGAGCTCATGATCGCGACGCGCAAAGGCGCTGCGATCATGGGCGATTGGATGTTTCGGCTGTTCCGCCGTCAGCATCTGGAGAAATTTGCGTCGAGCTTCACCAAGCTCGGCCTCGATGGGCTACCGCACGCAGTCGCGTGCGCTCAGTATCACGTGCTCTCGAACAGCATTGGCGGCGTGCCGGTGGAGTACATGCCGGAGCGCGACGACAAAGCCTGGGTGCGGTTCCGCTATCCGC
Source organism: Gammaproteobacteria bacterium (assembly GCA_003248125.1). GTDB lineage: Bacteria > Pseudomonadota > Gammaproteobacteria > Pseudomonadales > Azotimanducaceae > SZUA-521. The sequence goes on from QJXZ01000131.1 coordinate 33,172, forward strand.
GGTGGATGTATCACGGTGCGACGATTTGCGGGGTGCCGGTCGAGGTGAGTCGAGGCTTTCTGAATGGCTGGTATGCGCACAACGGCGTATCGCTCGGCAATCCGCGGTTGGGGTTCGTGTGCGTCTCCGAAGACATGACCGGCGAGTTCGGTTTGTGCGGGTACTTTCGGGAATTCGACCGTGATCTCGAACCACATGAGAGGCTGCAGTTCGCGCACGGCGAGTTGCCGCCTGCCTTCGACGCAGCAGTCCAGCCGCGGCCACCCGAAGCCGAGTGGGATGCCTTGCGGCTCGAGAAAGCGAATCGCAACTACGCGCTAGAATACGTACGCAACGGTGTCTGTGAGTTGGCGAGTGTCATCGGTACCGAGGACACCCGGATGCTCGGCGGTCTGGCCGCACGATTGATCGGTCTTCAATACTTTGCAGAGACAGCGGCGATGGTGGATGCCCGCGACGGTGATGAGCACGATGCCGCTACCTATCTCGCGCGTATGTTCACGGGAATGGGTGATCGCGCTGTCGTCGAGCGTTGCGGGCATGGCGCAACAGTGCGACAGGAGGACCTGCGCGTGGTGCGGGGACTGCAAGGCAACGAGCGTGAACTCGTGCTGCATTGCTGGGGCGAGCTCTGGCGCGGCACCATGAGCGCTCAACGTTCGATCAAGACGCTCACCTTCGAGCGCGAGGAGCATGCCCTGGTGTGGCACGTGTCGGCGCGCGAGGATGGCGGCGTATCATGAGCTTGCCATTCGAAGGAGGAAGAGAATGACTGCCCACGAAATGATGAATCTCGGTCGCTCGGGTCTGCGTGTGTCGCGGCTCTGCCTGGGAGCAATGAACTTCGGCAACGATCAGTTTGGTTGCGACGAGAAGACGTCCATTCGGGTCACCCATGCGTACCTCGATGCGGGCCACAACTTCATCGATACCGCTAACGTGTATTCGGCCACGCGCTCCGAGACGATCATCGGCAAGGCCGTCAAGGATCGCCGCGATGCCGTGGTGATCGCGACCAAGGCGTCGTCGCCGCTCGGCCCAGGCCCATTCGACTCCGGTTCCAGCCGCAAACACGTGATGAAGGCCTGCGATGACAGCTTGCGACGCCTCGGCACCGACTACATCGATTTGTACCAAATGCACCGCTATGACTTCGATACGCCAGTCGAGGAGACGTTGTCGACGCTGAACGACCTGGTTCGCGCCGGCAAGGTGCGGTATATCGGCGTGTCGAATTGGACCGCGGCGCAAATCGTCGAGGCCGGCGCAATCATCGCGGCGCGCAGCTTCGAGCCGATCGTCAGTCTGCAGCCACAGTACAGCATTCTCACGCGCGACATCGAAGTCGAAATCGTGCCCGCCTGCCAGCGCCTCGGCATCGGCATCATTCCGTGGAGCCCGCTTGGCGGGGGCATGTTGACCGGTAAGTACAAAGCCGGCGAGGAACCGAGCGAGGGCACACGTTTCGCGGCGCCGGGCCCGTTCCAACGAATTTGGCGCACGCGCGCGCTCAGTGAGCGCAATCACGAAATCGTCAAGTTGGTGCTCGACGAAGCCGCCAAGCTCGACGTATCGCCGATTGCACTGGCCCTGGCATGGAATCTGGCGCGCCCGGCTGTCGTTTCACCAATCATCGGCCCGAAATCCGAGCAGCAACTAGCCGGCAATTTGGCGGCGCTGGACGTGTCATTGCCAGCCGACGTCATCGAGCGTATCGACGCCGCCAGCGAGCCGCACGTGGGCTATCCGCACGACTTCCAGCGCATGGCGCGGCAACTGCGGTCGATGATGGTGCAGCAAAACGAGCCGCGAGCGCGCTGAGCCGGCGCCGAGGAAAGCCCTCACTGTTTCTCGAGTGCGGGCTTTCCCCACTGGTAGGGAACTTCGACGCGGCATCGACTACCGATGACGGTGAAGCTTGCATCGTACTTGCGCTGCTTGTTCGCCGGATACATCACGGTGATCGGCATCATGCCGTTGGCCGCGATTTGCGTCACGTCTTCCATTCGTTCACGGCCCGACTGCGAAATCGTCGTGACCTGCTCGCCGGGCACAAATCCGGCACCGAATATACCGAAAGCCTTACCGGGAACGATCGTTTCCATCCATACGTGGCACGGCCCATCGAACGCTTCGATCGGAAATGGAATGACTTTTACGAATCCCCTTGTTTGCTTGTCCTTGGAGACGACGCCGATCTCGAACCATTCACCTTTGATGAACTCCGTGCTGGTGAGGGTGACGTCATTGGGGTCGAACTGCTCCGCGAGCCGGAATGGGCCTTTGTCGGTGATAGATTGGTTGAGGTCGTAGTACCAGATGTCACAGCAATTCTCGGCCGGAAAGCCGTCGGCCGCGAACTCGTAGCGCACGAATGAGTACTTCCCCTGCGTACCCCTTTGAACCTCTCGCGCGGTGACCGTCACTCCGGGTGAATTCGACGTGTCGCCCGCGATCTCCTGCCATGGAAGCTGTTCGCTACCCGCGAGCAGCGGCGCTGTCGAGAGCGTAATGGCCGCGAGCCGCAGTGCGATGTTTCCCACCGGCGCATGTTTGCACACCGCGTGAGGCGCGATCTATGGGGAATACGATTTCCCAGTTGATCAGAAATGCTGCCGGCCGCCGAAGCCGCGACCACTGCGTTGCTCGCCGCGGTTGGATTGCCGCTCGCGCGGCGCTTGCTCTCGTTGCGCTTGACGGGGTGGCTCGGCGGCACGCGCTTCCGCGCGCGCCTGGCGCTCGACCCGTTGCGGGGGTGCGCTGCGCGGTGCTGGCGCGACGCGGGGTGCAGCCTGTGGTCGCGCTTCGACGCGGCCGCGCTCCACTTGGCCACGCTCCACACGCGCTGGCGGTGCGAAACCCATCGCTTGCCGTGGCGCGGTGACGCGCGGTGCGGCCTGCACGCGCGATTCGCTGCGTTGTGCTCGGTTCGATGAGTTCGACGGTACATAAGCCATGGTCGGACGTTGCGGTCGCACGTAGGTGGGCGTGCGCACGGGTGCATCGGTGGCCGTTGGCGGACGCGACACACTTTCGCGGCGGACGTTGGGACGCGTTCTGCGTTGGCGGCTGTCGGCACTGCGGCCGCTCGCGATCAAACGTGCGCCGTTGTCGCTACGCTGCTCGCGACGCACGGTCGGTTCGCGCCGTTGCTGCGGCAAGGATTGTGAACCTTTGCCGGTTCGCGACGCCGCCGACCGTTGCCCGCGTATCGGCACAGCGTCGCTCGACGCGCGACTGCGCAGGCCCGCGACGATCTGATCGCGGGTCGGCCGGCGTCGATTGCGGTCCGCGTTGGATTCACCCATTGCCGGGCTACGGCGTACCGCGCGGTCAGCCTGCGCCAGTGTTGGTTCGTTGGCGAACCGACGATCGGCACGTGTACCACCAGTGGTGCGCTCGTGAAGGCCCGATCGATCACCGTCGGTGGCGCTTTGCCGTTGCCGCGTGAACGGATTTCGGTCCAGACGGCCGAGCGGCGATGCACTCTTGTTGTCGACCAGCCACCGGCGGCCATCGTTCTGTCGTTGCCGATATTCGCTGCCGTCGCGCTGACGGGTGCGTAGCCACTCGTTACGCGGTTGCGGTCGTGCGCCATGGCGCCGATCCGGGCGCCAGTGATAGGGCGAGTCGTCATAGCGACGGTCACCGGACCGGTAGCCATCTCGAGTGCGGTA
>QJXZ01000061.1 GCA_003248125.1 Gammaproteobacteria bacterium
CGGAGCGCATCGGTGCCGCCGTCTACAACGAGTTGATCACGGCGCACGCCGCGTTTCCTCACCGCCATCCATCGTATCGGGGTCGGCTCGGCCCGGATCACGCTGCCATGCGGCACGCGCTCGGCAACCACGATTTGGTGCTCTTGATCGGTGGACCGTTCTTCGAAGAGATCTGGCATACGCCGACGTCGCCGTTTGCCCCGCACACCCAAGTTGTACAGCTGGAGGCGAGCGAACGGACGTTGGCGTTCAACGTCCCGGTGACGCTCGGCCTCGCCGGCGATCTGCACGACGCCATTGCACGGCTGGCGGAGGCGGTCGGAAACGACGGTGACTCGAAAGCGCGCAACCAGCGATTGGCAGATGCACGAGCGGAGGAGGATCGGCAAGCGAACGAGCGCTTGAAGAGCCTGTGGGACCGTGCACCCATGGCGCCTGCCCGTGCGCTGCATGAGCTCGTCGCGGCATTGCCGACCGATGTGGTGTTGGTCGACGAGAGCATCACGGCGGGCGGCGACGTGATGCGCAACTTTGCGCCGCGCGCTCCGCACGATGCCTATGGCGGACGCGGCGGCGGCATCGGCCAGGGCCTGGCCGGCGCAATCGGTGTGGCGGTTGCGCATCGCGATCGGCGCATCGTCGCGGTGTCCGGGGATGGTTCCGCGATGTACAGCGTGCAATCGTTCTGGAGCGCCGCACACCACGGCTTGAAGATCTTGTTCGTGATCTTGTCGAACCGCGAGTATCGCGTGCTGAAGCACAACGCCGATCAGTACCGAAGCCGATTCGATGTCGCGTCTTCGAACACGCCTTATCCGTTCATGGATCTGACGAAGCCGGTGCTCGATTTCCCCGCGATGGCGGCGGGTATGGGCGTAGCGGGCGAAGTCGTGACGGACCCCGATGCCATTCGGAGCGCCGTCGAGCGCGCGCTCGCAGTGGACGGGCCTTATCTCATCGATCTAGTGGTGGAAGGGCTCGAATACCGCGGCAGTGCGTGATCGTCAGCGCACGCGGATGCGCACCGAGCCGAGTTCGCCGAACTGGCCGGTGTAGGTGCCAGGCAGCTCGATTGCTTGCCTCGTGAAGGAGCCCGTGATGACCAGCATGCCGGGCTCCAGGACTCTGCCGAAGCGCTCGAGCGTGTTCGTGAGCGTGGCGATCGACTCGAAGTGATCGTCGATGTGATCGCGTGCCACCACGCGTTCGAGTGTCTCGCCGTCGCGGTCCATGGCGACTTCGAGCGATGCGAAGGGGTAATCCGGTGATTGCCAATCGCCGATCACGATGCCCCATTGCGACAGGTTGTCGGCGATGCGAATGCCATTACTCACATTGCCGCGCGTGCGCATCTGGTTGATCTCGAAGCCCGGCGCGACCGCTTCGACCGCGTCGCGTGCGTCTGTCGCCTTCGCGTCGCCGTGGAGACTTTGCCCGATCCGAAACACGAGTTCGTTCTCGAGCCCCAGCCGACCGATCGTGGCGCGTTCGATCGTGTCACCCGAGTGGTAGACGCGACTCTTTAGAATGAAGCCGAATGGCCGCACACCCTTGCCGAAGGCGTTGCGCGCAATGCCGGATGTAAGGCCGATCTTGTAACCCGCGAGTTGCTCTCCCGCAGCGATCCACCGCGCCAGTAACGCGGTCTGCATCGTTTGGCCGTCATCGAGCGAAACATCACCCAATGCTTCGGTATCGAGCGTGCCGGTCGAAGTGCTGTCCCAAAGTGCGTCGATCGTGGAGCGGCTCATCAGTACCCCTGCACCTTGTCGATCACGCCTTCGAGCGGTTCGTTGCGTGCCAGTCGCTCGAGGTTGCGCACGAAGCGATCGATGTTGCGCGCCGCCCGATATTGGCTGGCGCCCGCGGTGTGCGGCGTCATGACAACGTGCGGCATCGACCAGAGCGGACTATCGGGGGGTAGCGGCTCGCGTGGCGCAACGTCGAGGG
>QJXZ01000071.1 GCA_003248125.1 Gammaproteobacteria bacterium
GGCGCCAGGGGTCGTGGTGTCGAACTACAACTTGTCGAACACACCGCTCGAGCAGATTGCGGGTGTGCCGTCCAACGTGCTGGTGGTGATGGACGACTCGGGCTCGATGGACTGGAACACCATCATCACCTCGACGCTCGACGGTGGCTTCGCCATCTCCAACGCCGCGGTTGCGAACGGCGCGGTGCGCGAATCGAGCTACGTGTATCTATTCAATTTGACGACCAACACCTATCCGCCGAACAGTAGTTTCGGCTTCGTGCTACCGACCCAAGCGGCGCTCGATGCCGACGTCGACATGGTCGGCAACACCTATGGTGTGTGGCGCGGTCGCTCGGCCAAGCACAACTCCATCTACTACAACCCGGAAATTCGTTACGAGCCCTGGGTGGGCCTCGACATTCAGAACGTGCCGTTCGCCAACGCCAACCCGAGCGCGGCCCGGCTCAATCCGATCGATCCGACCCGCACCATCGATTTGACGGTACCGGTGAACTACACGGCGAATGCCGTGCCGCGCTGGCGAGTGAGCGGTGGCACCAAGAATATCAACGTGACCAATTTCTACATCCCGAGCTACTGGGCAACGCCGGCTACGCCGCCGATCGCCTGGAACGCGCCACGTCAGCTCATCGAGATCAGGCCGGCATCAGGGCCGCTGCCAGGCGGCATGTTCCCTGGCGGACCGGCGCGCGACGATTGTGCTAGCGACGGTAATCCAAATGATTGCACGTTCGCGCAGGAGATCGTCAACTTCGCCAATTGGTTCGTCTATTACCGCAGCCGCGAATACGTGACCAAGGGCGGCATGGGTAGCGTGATCGCACGCAGTCAAGACTTGCGCATCGGTTACGACACGATCAGTGCGACCACATCGATCCCGATCGCGCAAATGAACGACAAGTACACCGAAGGCAACAAGAAGGCGCTGCTCGACAACGTCTACAAGGTGTCGTCGTTCGGCGGTACGCCGCTGCGGCAAGCACTCGACCGCGCCGGCAAGACCTTCGCATGCTCGATCGGTGCCGACTGCCCCATCCTGCCGGCCCCGGATGGCACCTGCCAGCGCAACTTCACGCTGCTGTTCTCGGACGGTTATTGGAACGGTGGTTCCGGTACGCCGTTCAACGAGGACGTCGACGGTCCCCGGCCCTTCGATGGCGGGCGCTACAGTGACAGTGTGCCCGCGACACTGGCCGACACCGCGATGAAGTATTACGAGACCGATCTGTGGCCGACCCTCGACAATCGGGTACCGGTCAGCGCGCGCGACATCGCGGGCGCGCCGCCCGGCACCTTCCCCGGCAACAATCCGGTCATGCACCAGCACATGAAGACCTATGCCATCGGCTTCGGCATCGAAGGCACCTTGAATCCGGGCACCATTCCGGACGATCCGACCGTTCCGTACGCCTGGACCGACCCCTTCGACGGCAGTCTCGAGAAGATCGACGACATGGTGCATGCCGCGATCAACGGCCGGGGCACCTACGTCAACGCCGGCAATCCGTTGCAGCTGCGCGCCGCGTTCGAATCGGCGTTCCTCGAATTCACGCAGGCTGCTTCGTCGGTGTCTTCTGCGGCGTTCAACTCCACGTCGCTGCGCGAAGGCACGTTGCTCTATCGCGGCTTCTTCGACCTTCGTGACAACACCGGCGACCTCACGGCCACCCAGGTTTCGCCAGATGGCACGTTGGCTGCCGTACCGGTATGGAGCGCGGCCGATCGGCTCGATCTCAAGAGCCCGGCGAGCCGCATCGTGGTGACGTTCGATCGACCGGCACGGCTGGGCATTCCGTTCGATTTCGCGAGCATGTCGCCTGGCCAGCAGCTCATTCTCACCAACAGTAAGGTCGAGTATCTGCGTGGCTCGCGTGCCGATGAACAGCCGGCCGGCGTGTTGCGTGCGCGGCCTGCGGTGAGCGGCCTGCTAGGTGACATCGTCAACTCGAGCCCCGTGTTCGTCGGGCAGCCGCGCGCCATCAATCGCGATCAGGCGCCGTACCCAACTACGGATCTGTACTCGAGCTTCGCGTCGGCGAAGAAGAATCGCCGGCCCGTGGTGTACGTCGGCGCCAACGACGGCATGTTGCATGGCTTCGATGCGGTATTGGGCGATGAAGTATTCGCCTACGTGCCGAACAAGATCATCGACGGCACCTTGCGCTACAAGAACGAGCTCGAACGGCTTACGTCGCCGTTCTACTCGCACCAGTTCTATGTCGACCTGACACCGCAATTGAACGACGCGTTCGTGTTTCCGAGCCGCTCGGCGTTGGCGAAGTCGTGGAATACGATCATGGTCGGCGGCTTGGGTGTCGGTGGCAAAGGCTACTTTGCCTTGAACGTCACCGATCCGGATTCGATGTATGCATCGCAAGCGACTGCGTCGAACAGCGTACTCTGGGAATTCACCGACGAGGACGATACCTATCCGGTGGACAGCTCCGGAACGCCATTGGGTGGTGCCGTGGGTGCAGTTACAGATCCCGATGGCCGGCCCGTAAAGGATCTCGGCTATGCCGTGACCGCACCGACCATTGCCATGAGCAACGTCGACAGCGGCTCGGGCGACAAGAAATGGGTCTCCGTATTCGGTAATGGCATCAACTCGACGGCGGGTATCGCCAAGCTATTCGTGATGTTCATCGATGAGGGGCGCGATGGCTGGAGTGCAAGCGACTTCGTCAAGCTGAGCACCGGCGTCGGTGTGCCGATGATTCCCGAGCAGCGTGCCGGTTTCCCCAACGCGCTCGGAACACCTGCGCTCATCGACCAAGACTTGAACGGGACGGTGGATCTCGCGTATGCAGGCGACTTGCTCGGTAACTTGTACCGCTTCGATCTCAAGGATCCGAGTCCCGCGAACTGGACGGTAACGCGCCTCTTCACCGCCACGTATGACGATGGTACGCGGCAGCCGATCACCAAGCAGCCGCTCGTGGTGAAGCATCCCACGCAGCAAGGCTTCCTCGTGGTGTTCGGCACGGGCAGCTTCGTCACCAAGGAAGATGCGTCGAACGAAGACATTCAATCCGTGTACGGCATCTGGGATCGCCTGGAGAACGTGCCGGCCACGGCCGCCGCCGATACGCGGGCGACGCGCCTGGTTGAGCAGGTCGTCACCAACGTGGTGGAAGAGGTCGGTGGCGTGCTGGTCACGCGGCGCATCATCACCAAGAACCCGGTGGCGTACGCGCCGGATGGTGTTGGCGTCGGTGTCTATGGTTGGTACTTCGACTTCGACATGACGCGCGCGACGACCACCACCAGCGGCAACCCCAACATCGATTCGTCGGGCTATGCACCGCCTTCGCCGCAGTTCCCAGGCGAGAAGGCCGTGCGCCGATTGGTGGTGAGGGATGGCACGGTGATTACCACCACCGTGCTGCCCGCGACTGGTCAAGCGTCTTGCTTCGGTGCGCGGCCGGGTGCAGTCATGCTGTTCGACGTGTTGACGGGCGGCGATCCTGGCCGGCCGGTGATCGATTTCAACAACGACGACGTCGTCGACAACAACGACTTCGTGGTGGTCGGTGGCGAGGAATTCGCCGCGGGCCTCTTGTTCAACCAAACGGACCTCGATGGCGCGCTGGTGGACATCTCCACCCTCGGCGGCGAGGCAGACACGGACTTCCTGTTCATCAGCGGCGGCAACGAAACCATTGCACTACGAATCGCTGACCTGAACACGGGCCGAACGGGGCGCTTGACCTGGCGCGAAATCCAGGACGTGAACTAACGGAGGATGATGCACGTGACCATTCGCAAGCTGATTTCAACGTCGCTCGCAGCGTTCGCGCTCTGCATCTCGGCGGCGCATGCAGCCTATCCGGAAAGCACGGGCGTTGGCGTAATCGAGACGGTGGAGCTCGAGAAGTCGAGCATCATCGTCAACGGTTTGCGCTTTCGCGTGGCGCTCGATGCCGACGTGACGATCAACGGTACCTTTGGTGCCTTGCAGATGCTCACGGCGGGCATGCTGGTGCGGTACCGCTACCTGGTGATTTCCCCGACCGAGCGGCAAATCATCGAGCTGGAGACGCGGCCACCGAACGAGCCCTACGAGGCTTCGTAGCCGCGCGCCGCGTCTATTGCGCATCCGGACACGCGAGCGGCCGTCCGCTCGCGTCCTCCGCGACACCGTCGCCATCCGCGTCGCGCGCGACGCGGGTGCGGCCCGCGTAGTTGACGATCACTTGCCGGAACAATCGCGGATCGCGTGTTGCGGGGCAGTAGAGGAAGTGACCGTTCTGCCAGCGTGTCAGACCGCGCGGATCGAACGACATCGAAGCGCGATTGCGAAACGACCGCCAATACGCCCGACCTTCGCGCGTCAGCGGTGGCAACGCCGTGACCGTTGCATCCTCGGCGTCGCGCACACCGTTGCCGTCGAGATCGGCAAAGATGAGGGCGCCCTCGTGCCACGTATCGCGCTCGCTACAGCTAGTACCGTCGCGGCTCGGGCAGAGCGTGGCCGTTCCGCCGCGCATCACCGCGGTCGCACGTGTCAGCGCAATGGCGCCAACTGTCTGGTTGACGAAGGCCGTTGCCCGCTGCGACGCCACGAAGTAGCTGAAGGCGGGTAGCGCGAAATGGAGCAGCGCGGCCGCTACTGCCAATGCGACCAGAAGCTCGATCAAAGTGACGCCTGCGCTGCGTGCCATCGCGCAGCATTGCACCGGTGTTGGCCGCCTGTTTGAAAGCGCCTTTGGCGATCCGCGCCTGCAGTGAAATGCGTGAGAAGGTGTGCTACTCGAGCCCGAGTTTCTTGAGGCGATAGCGCAGTGCGCGGAACGTGATGCCCAAATTCTTGGCCGCTGCGGTCTTGTTCCAGCGGGTGGCTTCCAAGGCATCGATGATCAGCTTGCGTTCGATGCTCTCGAGGTAGTCCTCGAGCGACGAACCCTCCGGTAAAGCATGCTCCGCATTGGACGCCGGTGGTGAACTGTCGATTGCCGGTGCCTGTGCCGACGCCGGTGGCGCTTGATCGGCCGCGCTCGGTCGCGAGCGATTGACCGGTGTCGCCACGAGATTCAGATCGGCGGCATGAATGGTCTTCTGATCGCAAAGCGTGAATGCCCGCTCGAGAATGTTCTCCAGCTCACGAACGTTGCCGGGGAAGTCGTACGCTTCGAGGGCCTCGAGCGCATCGGCGCCGAGCTTCGGCGCCTTGTTCGCATATTCCTCGGCTAGCCGGCCGAGAATCTCATCGGCCAGTGCCGGCAAGTCTTCGCGGCGGTCCCTGAGTGCCGGAACGGGCAGCTCGATCACGTTCAGTCGATAGTAGAGATCCTGACGAAAGCGACCCGTTTCCACTTCATTGGCCAGCCGCTTGTGGGTTGCCGACAGAATCCTGACGTCGATCTGCACTTCGTGCTGACCGCCGACCGGTCGCACTGCCTTTTCCTGAATCGCGCGCAGCAACTTGACCTGCATTGCCAAGGGTAGATCAGCCACTTCGTCGAGAAACAATGTGCCGCCGTGAGCGGCCTGGAAGAGACCTTCCTTATCGGCGACCGCACCCGTGAAACTACCTTTCATGTGGCCGAAGAACTCGCTCTCCATCAGCTCGGTCGGGATGGCGCCGCAGTTCACAGGGACGAACGGCCCCTCGGCGCGCGGACCTTGCTCATGGATGAGTCGCGCCGCCAATTCCTTACCGCTGCCCGATTCGCCGCTCACATAGATAGGTGCTTGGCTGCGAGCCAAACGTGCGATCTGACCGCGCAGGGTGCGCATGGCCGGTGACGACCCGGTCATTTGCGTCAGGGCGTTGCCGTCGTCGTCGAGCGGCGACAGCTTGAGTGCCGTGTCGATGAGTGCGCGCAGCTGCTCCAAGTCGACTGGTTTCTGCACGAAATCGAATGCGCCCGCCTTCAAGGCCGAGATCGCAGTGTCCATGCTGCCGAATGCCGTGATCACGGCCACGGGCAGGCCCGGATGCTCGGTGCCGATGTGCCTGACGAGATCGATGCCGTTGCCGTCCGGCAGGTGCATGTCGGTGAGGCAAAGATCGAACGCTTCCTCGGCGAGCATCCGGCGGGCGTGCAACAGGTCCTTGGCGGCACGCGTGTCGATCTTCATCCGGCCGAGGGTGATCTCCAGCAGTTCGCGGATGTCGGGTTCGTCATCGACGATCAGTGCACGCTTGCTCATCACAGGTCCTCTGTGCGATCGAAGTCACGCGGTTATGCGATCCGGGTGCGCGAAATTAATGCGAAAGCAACTGCCCCCGCCTTCGTGGCGGGTGTAGGTGATGCGGGCCTGGTTGGCCTCGCACAACTCTTTGGTGATGTATAGCCCGAGGCCAGTGCCCGTGCGCGTGGTCGTGAAGAAGGGCTCGAACAGATTGTCGATTTGATCGTTGGGTACACCGGGGCCGGCGTCGATCACGTTCAAGTACGGTCGGTCGGTGGTCGGATCGATGCCGCCCTCGAGCGCCACGAATGGACGCCCCGCTTGTTCCTTGCTGTATCGAATGCCGTTGGCGGCGAGGTTGGTGACCGCCTGGGCGAGGTGCGTCGGATCGACGCGCACTTCCGTGCTCGCCGGCGTGACGTGCACGCGAATGTCGGCATCTTCCATGTCTGCCTGCTTGAATTGCGTCACGAAGTCCCCGAGCCACGTTGCCAAATTCAGTCTAACGGGCGACGGCGGTTTGCGGCGTGACAGTTCCAGCACATTTTCGATGACTCGGTTCATGCGCTGGCAGTGGTTGTCGATGATGGCAATGAGACGCGTGTCACCTTTGTCGAGATTCTTCGACTCGCCCAACAGCTGTGCTGCATGACGCGCGGCGGACAACGGATTGCGGATCTCGTGGGCGATGGTCGCCGACAACCGGCCGAGCGCAGCGAGCTTCAGCTGCTGCGCCTGCTGTTGAACTTCGGTCGTATCTTCGATGAACACGATGACGTCGCCGGCCGGCTGATCGGCGCGCACGGCGCTGAAATTGACACGGATTTCCGGCAAGGTCGGCGCGAACTGGAAGGGTGCCGTGCGCACCGAGATGTCGGCGCGCCACGCCGAAAGTCGATCGCGCAGCGAGTCGGGAAGGAGGCGGATGGCCGAGTCGTGGGCGGCGAAACCGAGCAGCGCGCGCGCCGACTGATTGATGGTTCTGATCGCATCATCCGCCGTTGCCACGATGATGCCGGTCCGCATGCGCGCAATGATCGAGCGATTGACGCGTTCGAGATCGGCCGCCTCGGCGGCGCTGGTCATGCTGCTGATCTCGCTCTTTCGCAGCCGGTTCGACAGTACTTGGATGGAGATCGAACTCAGCAGATAGAGTGCACCGAGCACGCCTGCCTGGAAAAAGTCGTTGTCGTACGGCGGTGTGAGCGATAGATAGAACTCTTCGTACAGCACGGCGATGGCAGCCGCGGCCGCAATGGCCGTGCTGATGCGACCGGTCACCAAGATGGCGCCCACGGCCACCGATACCAGGATCACGACGCCCAGGCCGCTCGCCACTCCGGACGACAGGTACATCAGGATCGTGAGCACCACGATGTCGACGAGCACGAACAAAGTGGTCGCGATCTGCCGCTCGAAGATACGCCGCGGCATGAGGGGTGTGGCGAAGGCCGAGAGCGAGTTGAAAATGATGTAGATGAACGTGATCCAGAAGAATGGTTCCGGGCCACGGGTACCGAGCGGCGTATCGATCGTGCTCTGTAGGAACACGGCGAGCAGCGCCACACCCATGAGTGCGCGGTAGTAGTGGTAGACCCGTAGCAGTGTCGAATTGAGCGCTAAGCGGCGCGCTTCGACCTCGGCGACGATATCCTGATGCGGCGTGATCAAGTGTCAGCCGGCCGGCATCTGAATCCGAATCGGCGGCGGCACGTCCGGCCGATCGAGTAGGCCCCAGGTCATCATGTTGAGCCAGGAGCGATCGCGATTCTGCACGGCCTCGTTGAACACGAAGGCACCGGAGTCATCGAAGCCGGGGTAGTTGGGATAATTGAGTGCGAGCACCCGTAGCGCATCGTTGGCGGCTTCGTCGAGATCCAGGCGCCAATTGGCCTCGACCAAAATAGCGAGCGCATCCGGCACCGACAGGGACTGTCCGTAGTCCTCGATGACCGTGCGCGCACGATTCGCCGCAGCGACATAGGCACCGCGGCGCATGTAGTACTGTGCGATGCGGATCTCCGCTGCGGCCAGCAGATTGCGTAAGTAGATCATGCGCTGCCGGGCGTCGGCGGCATATTGGCTGTCCGGGAAGCGCGCGAGCAGTGCCGCGAAGTCGGCGAATGCTTGCCGGTTGGACGTCTGATCGCGACGCGATATGTCGGAGCTGGCGAAACGGTCGAGCATGCCGCGGTCGGCGCTGAACGATGCGAGACCTTTCAGATAGTACGCATAGTCCACGCTCGGGTGTTGCGGATGCAGGCGGATGAAACGATCTGCGGCATTTCGAGCTGCTTCCGGCTCGAACGCCGAGTGATGGGCGTAGATGAGTTCCAGCTGCGCCTGCTCTGCATAGCGGCCGAACGGGAAGCGGGCCTCGAGGCGCTGCAGCTTTTCGATCGCATCTTTGTAGTTACCGGCGCGCAATGAGCTTTGCGCGCTCCGATAGAGTACCTGCTCGGTGGTGTCTTCGTCCTCGTCTTCGTCGTCCTTGCCGAATGGCCACAGCGCGCAGCCGGCGAGAACGAGCATCAACGTGGCATAGGTTAGAGCGCGAGTCATGAGTGGCGAGTGCGTTCCGTGCATCGAGATCGGCTAGTCTACTCGCAAGCAGCGCTTCGAGCCCAACATGCCGCCAAACCTCTCACGCCGCATCGAGCGCACCGCGCGGGTCGCACCCGAGTTGGCCGGATTTCGTTTCGACAAAGCGGCCGCGCGGCTGTTTACCGAATTTTCACGCAGCCAGATCGCCGATTGGATTCGTTCCGGTGACCTGAAGATCGATGGTCGCTGTGCAGTGCCCAAAGAAAAGCTCCATGGCGGCGAATGCCTTACCCTCGACACCCGCCTTGAGGCGCCGCGGTGGGATGCACCGCAGGCCGAGGTGGCGTTCCGCATCGTGTTCGAGGACGACCATCTGCTGGTGGTGGACAAGCCGCCGGGACTCGTGGTGCATCCAGGCGCCGGCAACGTGGATCGAACCCTCGTCAACGGGCTCATCGCCAGGCGTCCGGCACTCGGCGAATTACCGCGCGCTGGCATCGTGCATCGACTGGACAAGGACACCGGTGGGTTGTTGATCGTGGCGGCAACTCGAGTCACGCAAGTAAAGCTCGCACGTGCATTGGCGCGACATGCGATCGGCCGTCGCTATGTGGCGGTCGTGGAAGGCGTGTTGACCGGTGGCCGCATCATCGACGCGCCCATCGAACGCGATCCGCACAATCGTCTGCGGCAGCGAGTGGGAGAAAGGGGGCGGCGCGCAGTCACGACGATCTCGCTGATCGAGCGCTTCCGGGCAGCGTCGATGATCCGTGCCGAGCTCGAGACCGGACGAACGCATCAGATACGCGTGCACATGGCGTCGGTCGGTCATCCGCTCGTTGGTGACCGGCGATACGGCGCACGTGGGCGATTACCACCGCGCCCAACCTTGGCTTTGATCGATGTGATGCGAGCGTTCAATCGCCAAGCGCTGCATGCGGCGCAGCTGGAATTCGAGCATCCAGTCACAGGCGAGGCGCTCGCATTCGAGTCACCTTTGCCTGCTGATCTCGAGAACCTGATCGACGTGCTACGCGAGGACCGCGATCATGCTCACTCTGCTTGAACCCGCCTGGCCGGCGCCGCCCGGCGTCGCTGTGGTGCATACCTTGACCCGTGGCGGTGGCCGGTTCGGATCCGCCAATTTGGCGCTCCATGTCGGCGACGATACGGCCAGCGTGACGGCGATGCGCACGCGTCTACGCGTTGAGCTCGGGGTATCGGCGGTCGTCTATCCGGAGCAGGTTCACGGCACGGATGTGGTGGAGGTATCTGTGCGCGATGCGGATGTGGTACACCGCGCCGACGCGCTCTGGACGCGCGACCAGCACGTCGGTTGCGCGATTCTCACGGCAGATTGCTTACCCGTGGTGTTGGCCCGCCGTGATGGCTCGATGGTGGGCGTGGCGCATTGCGGTTGGCGGGGACTCGCTGCGGGCGTGCTGCGCGCGCTTGTCGCAGCATTACCGGCGCACGCAGCCGAACTGGTCGCCCATTTGGGGCCCGGCATTGGTGCCGCCCGCTACCAAGTCGGTGCGGACGTGGTCGACGCGTTCGCCGCCTGGGGACCCGGTGCGGTCGCGCAGGGTGTACGGTTCGGTACGCGCGATGACCAATGGCGTGTCGACCTCGAGGCGCTCGCGCGCTGGCAACTGCGCCAATTGGGTGTCATGGACATTCACGGTGGCGGCTACTGCACGGGTCGTGATCCGCGCTTCTACTCGTTCAGACGCGATGGCCAGACGGGCCGATTCGCGACCATCGTCTGGCGGCGCTGACGGCGAAGCCGATTGGGGATTGTCCTCTTCGCTCAGGAGGTGGTCTGGCCCTCGATCAGGAGGTCGTCTGAGCTTCGGTCAGGAAGTCGGGTCGCAGTTGGCAACGATGCCTTGCTGGGCTTCATGGATGCGACGCTGACGTTCATCGTCCGGCATGGCGCGTTCGTCGCCGCTGTCGTCATTGCGCACGCGGATCCGGCCGCGGGTCGAAAGACGTTCCAGTACGCCCCGCGAACGTTCGCAATTGGCGGCACGGATCTTGGCGATTTCGTCCTTGCGCGCCTGTTCGGCCTGACGCAATTGGTCGAGCATCGCGCGTTGCTCGTCGGACAGTGCCATCTCGTTGTTGGCGGGGGCGGCCGGCTGCTCGGACGTCGCCACCGAAGCCACAGTCTGGCTGGATGGCCCGGTCTTGGTCTGGATACGTTCACCCTTCACACCATAGGGAAGCTGTTCGGTGTAAGTGACTACGCCATCGGCATCGACGTAACGATAGACCTCGTCGGCGCCGGCCAGCAGCGGCAGCATCAGCAGCAACGACGAGAGGGGTAGGTGGATTCGCATCGGTTCGATCGATCGAGGAACCTGCCGAAGAATACCACGGCGTGCTCGCGACCGAACTGCACGGAGCGTGTCGCGACGCACATTTCGAAGCCGCGCGTGCGCGTCTGGCGGCGTCTGCGGCGTAGCTGCCCAAAATTGACAGGATTCGTGCGACGCACAAAAATGCGCCGTTTTGCCATGCCGAATGCCACGTCGTGGACGTTCGGCGGCCGATGAGGCTAGCCATGACCGAAATGATGTCCGGTGGCGACATGTTGATCCGCGCCTTGCAAGACGAGGGCGTGGAGTACGTGTTCGGCTATCCGGGCGGTTCGGCGTTGCACATTTACGATGCCATCTTCCGGCAGCAGCGGGTCGAGCACATCTTGGTCCGTCATGAGCAGGCCGCAACGCACATGGCCGATGGGTACGCGCGTGCTACCGGTCGGCCGGGCGTGGTGTTGGTGACCTCTGGACCGGGGGCGACGAATGCCATCACTGGCATCGCCACTGCGTACATGGATTCGATTCCGATCGTGGTCATCTCGGGGCAGGTGCCGAACGATCTGATCGGTACCGACGCCTTCCAAGAAACCGACATGGTCGGCGTGTCGCGACCGGTGGTGAAGCACAGCTTCTTAGTCAAGAACGCGGCCGAGATCCCCTTGGTGGTCAAGAAGGCGTTTTACATCGCCACATCGGGGCGTCCGGGTCCGGTCGTCATTGACGTGCCGAAGGATACGACCGACCCCGCGATCACCGCACCGTATGAATATCCGAGGTCGGTATCGCTGCGTTCGTACAATCCCGCAACGCGCGGTCACACCGGACAGATACGGCGCGCGGTGGATGCGCTCGTGCGCGCCAAGCGACCGGTGATCTACACCGGCGGTGGACTCGTGCAGGGCGAGGGCAGCGACCAATTGACGCGGCTAGCGCGGCGCCTCGACTTCCCCGTGACGAATACGCTGATGGGCCTCGGCGGCTATCCGGCGACCGATCGGCAGTTTCTGGGCATGCTCGGCATGCACGGCACCTTCGAAGCCAACAATGCGATGCATGCGGCGGATCTGATTCTCGCGGTGGGTGCACGGTTCGACGACCGCGTCACCAACAATCCGGCGAAGTTCTGTCCGCAGGCGACGGTCGTGCACATCGACATCGATCCAGCTTCGATCTCGAAGATCATCCCGGCGCACATTCCGATCGTTGGGCCCGTGCGTGCGGTGCTCGACGAGATGGAAACGCAGGTGAACTCGCTGCTCGAGAAGCACCCGGAATTGCCGGACCGCGACGCGCTGGCGAAGTGGTGGGCGCAGATCGAGCAGTGGCGCGATGCGCATGGTCTGGATCACGACCTGCTGGCGAAGGGCTCGGCGGGCGACGTCATCTTGCCGCAGCACGCGGTGCAGGCGCTGTACAAGGCGACCGACGGCAACGCCTATGTCACGAGCGACGTCGGTCAGCATCAGATGTTTGCGGCACAGTACTACAAGTTCGATTCGCCGCGACGGTGGATCAACTCCGGTGGTCTCGGCACCATGGGCTTCGGTCTGCCCGCGGCGATGGGCGTGCAGTTTGCGTTTCCAAACGCGACAGTCGCGTGTGTGACCGGCGAAGGGAGCTTCATGATGAACATGCAGGAGCTATCCACCTGTCAGCAGTACGCCTTGCCGATCAAGATCGTGAATTTGAACAATGCGGCGCTTGGCATGGTCAAGCAGTGGCAAGACATGCAGTACGGCGGTCGTCACTCGCACAGCACTTACCGCGAAGCGCTGCCCAACTTCGTCAAACTGGTCGAGTCGTTCGGTCACATCGGCATCAAGATCGAGCGGTTGGCCGATCTCGAGCCGGCAATGAAGGAAGCGTTCAGCGACAAGAACCGCCGTCGGCTGGTCTTTCTCGACGTGCAGGTGGACCCGGACGAGCACGTCTACCCGATGGCGATTCGCGGCGGGTCGATGCGGGACATGTTCCTTGCCAAAGGCGAGACCACCTGATGCGTCGCATCATCGCCATTCTGCTGGAGAACGAGGCAGGTGCGCTGTCGCGCATCGTCGGGCTGTTTGCGCAGCGCAATTACAACATCGAGTCGTTGACGGTCGCGCCCACAGACGACGAGACGCTCTCGCGATTGACGCTGACCACGCGGGGTGACGATTCCAAGATCGAGCAGATCACCAAGCAGTTGCACAAACTGATCGAAGTGGTGAAGCTCGTCGATCTCACCGAAGGCGACCATGTCGAGCGCGAGCTGATGCTCGTCAAAGTGCGTGCCGAGGGCGCGACTAGAGACGAAGTGAAGCGCACGGTAGACATCTTCCGAGGGCAGATCGTCGATGTGACGAACACGACGTACACCATTCAACTCACTGGCCCGAGCGACAAGCTCGACGCGTTCATTCGCGCCATCGGCCGCACCATCGTGCTGGAAGTGGCTCGTACCGGTGTCTCTGGGATGGGTCGCGGCGACAAGATCTTGAGTCTCTAACGGATCCATTCGGGGGTAGTTCATGCAGGTTTACTACGACAAAGACGCCGACCTATCGCTCATTCAAGGCATGAAAGTGGTCATTGTCGGCTATGGGTCGCAGGGGCACGCGCACGCCAACAATCTGCGCGATTCCGGCGTCAAGGACGTGACGGTCGGGCTGCGCAAGGGCGGCGGATCGTGGAAGAAGGCCGAGAAAGCCGGCTTCAATGTGGCCGAGGTGGCAGGCGCGGTGAAGGGTGCCGACTTGGTGATGATCTTGACGCCAGACGAACTGCAACCCGCGCTCTATCGCAACGAGATCGAGCCGAACTTGAAGGATGGTGCCGCAATCGCGTTCGGACACGGCTTCAACATTCACTTTCAGCTCATTGAGCCCCGCGCCGATCTCGACGTCATCATGATCGCGCCGAAGGGACCCGGGCACACCGTGCGTTCTACATACGTAGAGGGCGGTGGCGTCCCGAGCTTGATAGCGATCGCACAGAACGCATCGGGACAAGCAAAGGAGATTGCGCTGTCGTACGCATCGGCGAATGGCGGTGGCCGCGCCGGTGTGATCGAGACTACGTTCCGTGAAGAGACCGAGACCGATCTATTCGGCGAGCAGGCAGTACTCTGCGGTGGCGCCGCGGCACTCGTGCAGGCCGGATTCGAAACGCTGGTCGAAGCCGGCTACGCGCCGGAGATGGCCTACTTCGAGTGCCTGCACGAGCTCAAGCTGATCGTCGACTTCTTCTACGAAGGCGGCATCACGAATATGTGGTACACGGTATCGAACACGGCGGAGTACGGTGGCCTCACACGCGGTCCGCGAATCATCAACGACGCGACCAAAGCCGAGATGAAGCGTATCCTCAAGGAAATTCAGACCGGCGCGTTCGCGCGCGAGTTCGTGGCCGAAAACCAAGCGGGTGCACCATCGATCAAGGCCATGCGGCGTTTGTCGCAAGCGCATGAAATCGAACAGGTGGGCGAGCGACTGCGAGCCATGATGCCTTGGATTCAAGCCAAACGCTTGGTCGACAAGGAGCGCAACTGACGGAGGGCGTTTGACCGTACCGGAGGGGAAGGGCAGAACCCGCGCGCTGCTGCGCGCTGTAGTCGCGCGTGCAGAGGACGATCGTGAGCGGGGCCAACCGACGCTTCGGCGTGGAATTTTCCTGCTGCCCAACCTCATTACCACGGGCGCCTTGTTTGCCGGCTTCTACGCGATGGTCGCGGCGATGAACCAAAACTTCGTCGCGGCGGCGGTTGCCACCTATGCGGCGATGGTGCTCGACACAGCCGATGGCCGTGTGGCGCGATTGACCAGCACCCAGAGTGCATTCGGCGCTCAGTACGATAGCTTGTCGGACATGGTGGCATTCGGCGTCGCCCCCGCGATGGTGGCGTTCGTGTGGGGGCTCGCCACACTCGGCCAAGCTGGCTGGGTGGTGACGTTCACATACGTCGCCTGCACGGCACTCAGGCTTGCGCGCTACAACACGTCCGGTACGTTGCAGTCGTTCACCGGGCTCGCGAGTCCGGCCGCCGCATGCACGATCGTGAGCTTGATCTGGACCTTCCATGAGTCGGGAATCGGTGCAGGACGGAGTGGCGCTGCTGCCATCGCGCTCGGCGCAACCACTGCGTTGACGGCGCTGTTGATGGTCAGCAATTTCCGCTACTTCTCGCCGAAAGTGCTGACCTTTCGCGGTCGCGTGCCATTCATCGCGCTGGTGGCGGTGGTGCTCGGGTTTGCCATCGTCGCCTCCGACCCGCCGCGCGTCCTGCTCGCTTTGTCGGTGCTCTACGCGCTGTCGGGACCGGCCCAGTGGTTGTGGGAAACCTTGCACAACGAGCCGGCGGAAGATTGAACGATTTCTAGTTCGATTCCTCTAACGGCCAATACCATCGCGACTGCACCGCATGCGAGATTTGAGCTGGTCGGACGTCACGCCCGAAACTGTCTATCTGCGTAGACGGCAACTGCTTGCCGGCGCGGCGGCGATGAGCGTGGCGCCGTTGGCGGCAGCGTTGGCGCCGCTCGAGTTCCGCGCCGATCGAACACCACCGGTGGATGAAGTCACACCGGAGCCGATCGCCAGCAGCTACAACAACTTCTACGAATTCGGCACCGACAAGGCGGCGCCCAAGAAGCACGCAGCTCAGCTCACGACCGACCCTTGGTCGGTCGAAGTGTCTGGCGAGGTCGCCAAGCCGGGTCGTTACGATCTTGCCGACATCTTGAAGCCGCATGTACTCGAAGAACGCATCTATCGGCTGCGATGTGTCGAGGCCTGGTCGATGGTGATTCCGTGGATTGGCTTTCCGCTCGGCGATCTACTGCGGCGTTTCGAGCCAACGGCTGATGCCCGATACGTGGCATTCACGACGCTGTATCGGCCGAGCGAAATGCCGGGGCAGCGCTCGCTGTGGAGCGGCATCGAGTTCCCCTACGTGGAGGGGCTGCGGCTCGACGAGGCCTATCATCCGCTCGCGCTCATTGCCGTTGGAATGTACGGCAAGGTGCTGCCGAATCAGAACGGTGCACCCCTGCGGCTCGTGGTGCCGTGGAAGTACGGATTCAAGAGCATCAAATCGATCGTGAAGGTTCGGCTCACGAAGCGCCAACCGCGAACCACGTGGAATGAATCTGCACCTCGGGAATATGGCTTTTACGCCAACGTCAATCCGGATGTCGATCATCCACGATGGAGTCAGAAGAGCGAGCGGCGATTGCCGAGTTCGCTGTTCGACCAAAACCGCATCCCGACGTTGCCGTTCAACGGCTACGGCGACGAGGTGGCACGGCTGTATGCCGGCATGGATCTGCGCAAGTATTACTGATGCGGTCGCGGTTGTGTGCTGTGGCAGCCGGCTTGGTGGGAGCGGGTTTGCCCGCGACAGTGTGGTATCGCGGATAAGCCCCCGCTCTGGCCACAGTCCTTGGCGCCCCCTCTCGTCGTCCTCGCGCTCATCACCGAGTCGGCTGCCACGATGATTCCGATCACGATCACGCTGTGCCTGCTGCCGCTCGTCGTACTTGGATACGACGTCGCGACCAACGACCTCGGTGCAGATCCCGCCGAGACGGTCGTGCACTTCTTCGGCCAATGGACGATTCGGCTGCTGCTCGCGACCCTAACGGTGTCGTCCGTCGCGCGGTTGGCGCGGTGGCCTCGCGTCATTCGCATACGACGAACCGTTGGTCTAGCCACGTTCGGCTATGGGTGTGCGCACCTCATCGCCTACGGGTTGTTGCTCGGCAGCGGCGCGTGGGCGCTGCTTGCCGACGACATCGCCAAGCGACCGTACATTACGGCGGGATTCACCGCGCTCTTGCTCATGACGCCGCTCGCCGTCACCTCGACGCGCGGTTGGCAGCGTCGTCTCGGGGCCGCTTGGAAGCGACTCCATCGCCTCATATACGTGATCGGATTCATCGCCATCGTGCACATCACTTGGCTCGCCAAGGCAAGCTATGCCGACGCGGTCATGTATGGAACGTGGTACATGGCGCTGATGATCGAGCGCGTCTGGTCGGGGCAGATCTTCCGGCGCGTATAATCTCCGCTTCTTTGCGGGGAGTTCACATGGACCGATCTAGCTATTGGCGGGCCAATCTGCGCCTCGTGGTTGTGTGCTTGGTGATTTGGTTCTTGGTTTCGTTCGGCTGCGGCGTGTTGTTCGTCGACCAGCTGAATCGGATCGAGGTGGCGGGCGTCAAGCTCGGCTTTTGGTTTGCACAACAAGGCAGCATCTACGTCTTCCTCTCGCTGATCGTGTACTACGTGCGGCGCATGAGCCGTATCGACCGTGAGCACGGCGTCGAAGAGGACTGATCGTGCCGCTCGAGATGTTGAGCTACCTGGTGGTCGGTGCGAGTTTCGTGCTGTATGTCGGCATCGCGATCTGGTCGCGGGCACGCTCGACGGGTGATTTCTACGTGGCCGGGAAGGGGGTTGGCCCGGTCGCCAACGGCATGGCCACTGCCGCCGATTGGATGTCGGCGGCCTCGTTCATCAGCATGGCAGGGCTCATCGCGTTCTTGGGCTACGACGGGTCTGTCTATCTCATGGGCTGGACCGGCGGCTATGTGCTGCTCGCCTTGCTGCTTGCGCCGTACTTGCGCAAGTTCGGCAAGTTCACGGTGCCCGAGTTCATCGCCGAGCGTTATTACTCGCAGACCGCTCGCGTGGTCGCGGTCGTGTGCTTGATCTTCATTTCGTTCACCTACGTCGCAGGTCAGATGCGCGGTGTCGGTATCGTGTTTTCGCGCTTCCTGTCGGTGGACATAGAGACCGGTCTTGCGGTCGGCATGGCAGTGGTCTTCTTCTATGCCGTGTTGGGGGGAATGAAAGGAATCACCTACACGCAGGTCGCCCAGTACTGCGTGTTGATCTTCGCCTACACGGTGCCGGCCGTTTTCATATCCATTCAGGTGACGGGCGTTGCACTACCACAACTCGCGTTTGGCGGTTCCGTGGACGGCGCATCGCTACTGGTCAGACTCGATCAGGTGGTGAGCGATCTCGGTTTCAATGCCTACACCGACGGGGCCAAGAGCACGATCGACGTCTTCTTCATCACGGCGGCGCTCATGATCGGTACTGCGGGTCTGCCGCACGTTCTGGTGCGCTTCTTCACGGTACCGAAAGTGCGCGACGCACGTGCTTCGGCCGGGTGGGCACTGCTGTTCATCGCCATCTTGTACACGACTGCACCCGCAGTGGCTGCGCTCGCGCGCTACAACCTCACCGAAACCATCCAACAGGGGCCGGTGGGCGAAGCGACGTCGAACCTCGAGTACGCCGCCCGACCGCAATGGTTCAAAACGTGGGAAGCGACGGGGCTACTGACATTCGAAGACAAGAATGGCGACGGTCGCATCCAGTACTACAACGATGCCAATCCGGAATTCGCAACACGAGCCGCGCAGTACGGTTGGCGAGGCAACGAATTAGCTGTCGATCAGGACATCATGGTGCTCGCGAACCCCGAGATCGCGGCGTTGCCGAACTGGGTGATCGCGCTGGTCGCCGCCGGTGCGGTGGCGGCTGCACTATCGACTGCGGCCGGACTGTTGCTGGTGATCTCCGCTGCAGTTTCGCACGACATCGTCAAAGGTGTATTGATGCCGAACGTTTCCGAGCGCGCCGAGTTGCGTGCTGGCCGGGCCAGCGCCGCAGCGGCGGTATTGCTTGCCGGTTATCTCGGCTATGACCCACCCGGCTTCGTCGCACAGGTGGTCGCGTTCGCCTTCGGGCTTGCGGCTGCGTCACTGTTCCCCGTGATTCTGCTCGGGATCTTCAGCACGCGGCTCAATCGCGAAGGTGCGATCGCGGGCATGCTCACGGGGCTGTGCTTCACGCTCGGCTACATCGTCTACTTCAAAGGCGTGTTCGTCGCGCCGTTCGCGGCCAACGTGCCGGCCAATTGGTGGTTCGGCATCTCACCCGAGGGCATCGGCGCGCTCGGCGCCGTGCTGAATTTGATGGTTGCGGTCTCGGTGTCGCGGCTGACGTCGCCGCCGCCGGCCGAAGTGGTTGCGCTGGTGGAGCGGATTCGGGTGCCGCGGGACTAGTCGGCGTCGTTGGTCGTGCGCTCGACACCGCGCACGCCGACCGCGGTAGCGAGGGCCTCGAGGCACCGCTCGGTGTCGTCCCAGCCAATGCACGCATCGGTAATGCTCTGGCCGTAGGTGAGCCCCGCAGGTCCTTTGCCGATGTCCTGTCGGCCCTCGACGAGGTTGCTCTCGATCATGACGCCCATGATGCGTGGTTCGCCTTCGCGGATCTGTGCACAGATGTCGTCACAGACCTTGAGCTGATTGCGGTGCATCTTGCTGCTGTTGGCATGGCTCATGTCGATCATCAACTTCGGCGTCAGTCCCGATTGCTCGAGCATACGGCAGGCATAGTGCACCGACGGGTTGTCGTAGTTCGTGCGGCCGCCTCCGCCCCGCAAGATGATGTGGCAGTCGTCGTTGCCCGACGTCGAGAAAATTGCCGAGTGTCCGGCCTTCGTCACCGACAAGAAGATGTGTGGATGATGAGCGGACCGTACGGCGTCGACGGCGACTTGAACGGAACCGTCGGTGGAGTTCTTGAAGCCAATCGGGCACGACAGACCCGACGCCAGCTGGCGATGGATCTGACTTTCCGTGGTGCGCGCGCCAATCGCGGCCCAGCAAACGAGATCGCCGTAGTACTGCGGGGAAATGGGATCGAGGTATTCAGTGCCGGTCGCGATGCCACGATCGACGATGTCGCGCAACAGCCGACGCGCAGTCTCGAGTCCCAAGTTGATGTCGTACGAGCCGTTCAAGTGCGGGTCGTTGATGAGGCCTTTCCATCCCACCGTGGTGCGTGGCTTCTCGAAGTACACCCGCATCACGATGCAAAGCGTATCCGCATAGCGTCGTGCCGCCCCGGCGAGGCGTTCGGCATACTCCACCGCGGCCGCAGGGTCATGTATCGAGCACGGCCCGACCACGGCGATCAGACGGGTGTCGCGGCCATGCACGATGGCGCTGATTTCGCGACGGGCGTTGTAGACCAGCGACGACCCGGCATCGGAGATCGGCAGCTCGGTGAGCAGCACGTCGGGTGCTTGCACCTCTTCCATGCCAGTGATGCGGACATCGTCGGTGTGATACTTCATGGCGCCCATTCTATGAATAGAATGTCCGCATGGCATCAGCAAAGCTCGACTCACGCCGTCACCGTATGCTCACTGACATGGGCATCGAGGTGTGGCGGCGCCGATCCGAACCTGCCGGCATCGAAGTCAAGGCCGAGTCTGCGCATGCATTGGCGTCCGCCGCCGCCAGCGGCTCGCCGCCACACACGACTGGGAGCCGCTCTGTTCGCGCAGGCGCGCTAGCCGAGGAGGTTGTGCCAGACGATACGACCGCCGTCATGGCGATGGCCGAGGCGAGTACAACGCATGCCAGGTCGACCCACGCCACGACGCTCGATCTCGCGGTGTTGAGTGCGCCAGGCATCGTTGTCGTTGGCCCAGACGATGAGCCGGCCGACCGTAAAATCATGCAAGGCATCATGCTCGCGGTGACCACGCAGCAACCTCGCCACGCACGTTTCCTCTGGCCACAACCCGGGTATCGCGACTCCTCCGAAGTGGCGCTCGAGCGGGCCTATACGGCGTTCCTTCAGGGCCAGACGAGGCGTGCGCAAGCACGCGTCGTGGTGTTGATGAGCTCCATGGCGCAGCGCACGCCGACTGACGCCATCGACGGCGCGCCGGTAATCGGATCGCCAAGTGCGGCGGAATTGCGGATCGATCCTGCTGGAAAACGCAGCCTATGGATGAAGCTCGCGAGACATCTGAAGAAGTCGTGATCTTCCGACCCATGGCCGGCACGGATCTCGATGAAGTGGTCGACAACGAAATGCGCAGCTATGCCTTCCCATGGACGCGCGGCGTGTTCGCCGATTGTCTCAAGTCTGCGTACGAATGCTGGGTCGTACAGACCGGCGGTGGTGAATTGATTGGTCACG
>QJXZ01000284.1 GCA_003248125.1 Gammaproteobacteria bacterium
CGGATCACCTTCCGCCAACTTGTCGAGGCAGAAGGCCTCCGATTCGGCCCGCGAGACGGACACCGAACGGGCG
Source organism: Gammaproteobacteria bacterium (assembly GCA_003248125.1). Taxonomy (GTDB): domain Bacteria; phylum Pseudomonadota; class Gammaproteobacteria; order Pseudomonadales; family Azotimanducaceae; genus SZUA-521. The sequence continues at coordinate 74 of QJXZ01000284.1, forward strand.
CGTAGATCGCGACCGATCGGTACGTTGGCGGGTGTTAGGCGTGGCGCATCAGGAGGCGGCGGCTGCGCTTCTAGGTCTGCAGGCGCGGTGAGCTCACGGCGCCACGGCGCATCACCCAAACCCACAGTACCGTTCACGCAGACCGCTTCGCCGACACCGATCTCGAGCGCACCGTTGCTATCGACACGCACCGCAACGCAATCGCCGGGATAAACGGGGCGCCGAAACGACAGCTCCGCCCAACCGTGATCGAGCCAAGCGCTCCCCAACGACTCGACAATGGTGCGCACGGCCCAGCCATACACTGTCGCGCCGCCGACCAGCGCCGCTTTGAAACCGCGCGCCCGCGCGCTGTCGTTGGAATGGATGGGGTTGCCAGGATTCGGCGCATCGGCTTCCGGCATGAACGCCGTCAGCGTGCACTCGGCGGCTTTCACACCACGCCCCTGTGTCTGAGATCCGCGATTGCGGCCGCTTCGAACCCGAGTTCGGTCAGAATCTCTTCGGTGTGTTCGCCAAGACGTGGCGGATTGCGAGTCATCGTTGGGCCGTCCTCGCTCGAAGTGTAGCCACTGCCAACCACACGTACCGTGCGACCTCGCGTTCTGCCTTCGACCGTGAGAAAGGCCGCACGGCCATCGAATTGCGGATCCGAGGCCACCGCGGCGAAGTCGCGAATCTCGGCCACCGGGATGCCGGCTTCGATCAGGCGCGGCAGCCACGCCGCGGTCGTATCCATTGCCAGCGCATTGCCGACGAGCTCGGTCACGGCTTCGGTGTTCGCGACGCGGGCCGCCGACGTATTGAACGCTGCATCGAGGTAGCGATCCCCTGCACCGATGACATCGAACAGGGCCTCGACTTGCGGTTCCTTGAGCGCCACCACCTGAATGAAGCCGTCTTGGGTGGCGAACACGTTGGCGGTCGGCTGCAGCGTCGGCGAGCGGTTACCGAGCCGTTCGGGCTGTTTACCGGTAACCAAATGGGCGGACATCTGCGGCGCCTGCACCACCATGGCGGTATCCATCATGGCCACATCGAGGCGCTGGCCTTCGCCGGTGATGCGTCGCCGAAACAACGCGGCAGCAATTGCGAATGCCGCCTGCAACGCCGTTGCCATGTCGACCGGCATGTAGCCGGTGCGGGTGGGTGCGCCATCCGAATAACCAGTGATGGCCATCATGCCCGACGCCGCCTGAATCGCGCCGTCGTAGGCGGCGAGACGCGATTTCGGCCCGGCTTGGCCGTAGCCCGAGATCGAGCAGTAGATCAGGTCGCGCTTCAGCTTGGCGAGCGCCGCGTAGCCGAAGCCGAGCCGATCCATGACACCCGGGGTGAAATTCTCGACCACCACGTCCGCGGTCCCCACCAACGCTTCTACGATGGTGCGCGCCTCAGGCGCCTTCAGATTGAGCGTGAGACTGCGTTTGCCGATGTTGCAGGTGAGAAATGACGGCGACATGCCGCCGTCGTCGTCATCGGCCATGAGGCCCCGTGTCTGATCGCCGCTGCCAGGCTGCTCGATCTTGATGACATCGGCACCGAGTTGCGCGAGCTGCGCAGTAGCGAACGGCCCGGCCAGCACCTGGCTGAAGTCGACGATGCGAACGCCTTCGAACGCGCGCGGCATTGCGCGTCTAGAATTCGAGGCCGCGCGGCACGCCCGGCGTCTGCACTTTCTGCACCGCCGCCATCAGCGCGCGGCTGCGATCGCGCTCGTCGGGCGTTGCATAGCGGCCACCAAGACTCATGCGCGACGCATACTCACGATGCTCGGCGACGAAGTTCGGCAGATCGTCGTAGGTGGAGACCTGTGCAAGCTTCAAGAGCTCATCGTCGGTGATGATTTCGCGCATCTTCTGCCACTCGCCGCGCAGCGACAGCCGGTGCAGCTCGTCGCCCAAGTATTTCAAATCATGTAGCTCGAGCACGTCGTGGTAGGTGCGGGTCGAGCCGTAGAACGACAGCGCCTGCCGCAACCCGTCGAGCCCCTTGTGAATCTCCTCGTCGTTTTCGCCGAACACGGTATAGCCCGACGCCGCGATCTCGATGTCGGCCCACGTCCGTCCCGAGCGCTCGAGCCCGATCTTGACGTTCGGCAACAACACCTCGCGCATGTACTTGTCGGACATGATGCCGCCGTGCGGCAGCACGCCATCGGCCACTTCACCGGCGACGCGCGCCATCGCATCACCGACTACGGCCAAGAAAATCTTGGGCCGCGGATAATCGATGGGCCCGGGATTGAAGTTGGGCGTCATCAGCGTGTACTTGTAGTGCTTGCCCAAGAACTCCGGCTTCTTGCCTTCCTGCCAGGAATCCCAGACCGCCTTCATCATCTGGATGTATTCCTTCATGCGCGGTGCCGGCGCGCTCCACGTGCCGCCGAAACGGCGCTCGTTGTGGCCTTTCACTTGGCTGCCGAGGCCGATGGAGAAACGGCCCTTCGAGTAGTGTTGGAGATCCCACGCTTCCATGGCGAGCACCATGGGGCTCCTCGGGAATGCAATCGTTACCGAGGTATTGAGTTCGATGCGCTCGGTGACGCCTGCGGCCACGGTCATGGTGAGCATCGAGTCGTGCGAAAGCTCGCCGCAACTGACGATGTCGTAGCCGTTCTGCTCGGCGCGTTGCGCGCCCGCGCGCACGTCGGTCAGCCAGCCGCCAACCCCGGTTCCAATCTTCATCCTTCCCCCCGTCGCTAGCTCGATGCCACATTGCGGCACCAACCTAGCTTACGGCAGTTGACGCGCCGTGCGCAGCACGGCGGTGCAACTGCTTCGCGCATGCGAATCGTTCCGGTGAGCGCGCAGTCTAGGCCGCGATCAGTGACCTAGGCCATAGCACAAGGCAACCGCCAGCAAGCGCGCTCGCGCATACTGACCAGCTCCGACAAACGCACCCGCCTCCCAAGCCAAGCAGCGCTCACCACCAAGCCAGTGCCCACAACAAAGGCTCCGAAGAGGCGGGCCCGCCGCAAGCAGCGGGCCTGCTCTCACATCAAGCCAACGCTACAGGGTAAAGCCCCCCGATCGGAGCAGATAGGCGAATTCCTGCCGTTGTGCGTCGTTCAGCACCTCGTAGATGCGCCGGATCGCGGTCGCTAGCTCCGTATTCAGGCTACGCGTCGCGGCCGTGCGCGCGTCGAGCGCAGCCTCGACCCGATCCGCGGCGAACGAGTCGGCGCCGAACACGGCCGCGATGTCGCTCATCGAGCGGTCGCGATCGAGTTTCGCTTGCGCGTAAGCCGTCTTCAGGCGATCGAGCACCTCGACCAGCTGCCGGGTCTGCTCGTCGGTGAGCTCGAGCTTCCAAGCCAAATACCGAAGAGGCCGGCGCACGCCGAACATCGGACCAGTGTGCCAGCTGAAGGCGTGCGACCCGAGCTGGACGCCGTCGCGCCGACGACGATCGTCGGTTCGATGGTAGGTGGACGAGTGACACGGTGTGGCATAGCCATAACGCCACGCACGATGGAACATGAACATGATTTTCCTCCTGCACCGGGGCCATTCGCGCCCGGTGGGCAATTGCGTGCGGGCAACATGCCGCGCACACCCGGATGCTACCCCCGCCCGAACTGCCGAGACAAGCTATGCTCACGCGATGGCCGGCGCACTCGATCGCATTCTCGCAAAGCTCGATCTCGGCAAGGCGTTCGACACACTTGCCGAGCGCGTTTCCGGCAGCGACCTCACGACCTTTCTGCTTGCGCTCATGCACCGCCGCGCCGCGCGCATCGATAGCGCACATCTGCTCGCGCGCTATGGAAGTGACCGGTTTACCGGCATCGCACCCATTGCACTTGCCGATTTACGACGCGTAGAAGATGCAGCAATTGCCGCCGCGCGTGGCTACACGCCGTGCGTGCTCTCACCGGTCGCCCCCTTTGCGCTGCACTCGAGCTTGGGCACAGTGGATCAGAACAAGGTGGTGACGACCGTGCGCGGCAACGAGGTGGCGGCCGACCCGACCAACGCGCTCGCCCTCGAAGCGGCCGTGCGGCGCCGCACGGCACTCGCTGCCGATCCAAAGTCGACGCAAGCGATTCGTCTTGCCGCGGTGCAGCGCGTGGTGCGGGCGCAGCAACTCCCACCGGGGCCAGGCTACTTCGCGCACTTCCACATCGCGGGTTTCGTGAGCGCCGGACGCGATACCGGCAGCAATGCCTTCGAGCTCACGGCACTCGGCGAGCACACGCGCATTCATGCCGACTGCGCCCAGCGCCTGGGTGCCAAGCAGGTGACGATCGCATTCACCGATTTCACCGGCGGCCGGTTCGATGGCTTGCTGGCAAGGACCAAGGCCGCCCTCGAACGACCGGGCGTAACTTGCACCGTCGACCCACAACGCGCGAGCGGTCGCGGTTACTACCAGGGGCTCTGCTTCAAGTCCCGCGCGCGTTTCGCAGGTGAGGAATTCGAGATGGGTGATGGCGGGATCGTCGACTGGACGCAGCAACTCCTCGGCAGCGCCAAGGAGCGCTGCTTCATTAGCGGCATCGGCCTCGATCGCTTGGCGCTCGCCAACGCCTGACGATGTCAGATCGGTAAATCGCCCACGGCATGGTTGACCGAGCCGGTCTCGTTGTACGAGCGCATGACCATTTCCGCGATGCGCATCAGATGCACCTCGTCGGCACCATCGGCCAGTCGCGACCACCGTGCCTGAATCAGCATCTGCGCGAGCGGCGTGTCATTCGAGTAACCGAGCGCACCATGCACTTGTAACGCACGGTCGACCGTCTTCCACAACGTGTTCGCCACATGGTGCTTCGCCATGGACACCTCGGCGCGGAAGTCCATGTTGTTCTCGATCTTGTAGGCCGCGTGCAGCACCATGAGCTTCGATGCGTACAGCTCGAGCGCGCTCTCGCTCATCATCCATTGGATACCTTGCTTTTCCGACAGCATCGAGCCGTGCGCAAAACGCTTCTGTGCACGATCGACGAGCATTTCGAGCGCCTGCTCGATCTGACCGATCCACCGCATGCAATGGGCGAGACGCGCGGGACCCAATCGCACCTGACCGAGCTTGTGACCGCCGCCGCGCTCACCGAGCATGTTTTCTTTCGGCACGCGCACGTCGGTGTATTTGAGCTCCGGATGGCCGCCGCCACCGCCCATGGTCTGCACGTCGCGGACGATTTCGAAGCCCGGCGACTTGGTGGGCACGATGAACGCCGAGTTGCGCGCTTGGGCGATATCGGCGTCCGGGTCGGTACGGGCGATGACGATGGCGAAATCGGCCCCGTGCGCTCCCGAGGTGAACCACTTGTGGCCGTTGATCACCCACTCGTCGCCATCCTCGACCGCTGTGGTTTGGATCTGCGTCGGGTCTGAGCCCGCCACCTCGGGCTCGGTCATCGAGAAACACGACCGCATGGTGCCTTCGCACAACGGTCGCAACCACTTCTCCTTCTGCTCCTCGGTACCGAAGTGCAGCAGCGTGTGCATGTTGCCTTCGTCGGGTGCTTGGCAGTTGATGAGGTAGGGACCGAACGGCGTCTTCACCGCTTCCGCCGACATCGCCGCCACGGCCGTGTGGCCGAGGCCCATACCGCCGAACTCTTCCGGCATGTGCGGGCACCAGAGCCCTCGCTCCTTCGCCGCGTCCCGTAGGGCGCGAATTTCCTTACCCCATACATCGCGCCCGGCTTTGCTGCCACGCAGCTCTGCCATCTTCGGCCGCACAGTGTCGTGCATGAACTTGCGCACGAGCAGGCGTGCGTCTTCCACCTCGGGTGGAAACGTGAAATCGATTGCCATCACTCACTCTCCCCTTCGAACGACCCCAGCATAGCAGGGCGAGCGCTTACGAGAGCAGGTACATACACGTGGTCATAGGGCGCTCGACGCGGCCCTCGAACGTCGTCGACGCAATCGTCACCAGACGCTCGAGGAGCGCCCGGCGCGGCTCAGGATCGAGTCGCTCGATCGACGCGAAGCCGCCGTACAGCGCACCGACTTGCGCGGCGTCGAGGGTGAGTGTCCAACGCGACTCCGCATACTCGACATCGCTGAATCCGGCCGCCAGCGCGTCTGCGCGGCGGGCCGCACGATCGAGTGCGAACGGCACACTATCCGGAGCGCCCGACGGCGATATGGCGAGGTGCTCGAGCAGTTGCCGGGTCGATTCGTGAAACGCATCGTGCACGCCGCGCTGCTGAAAGACATGCCAGACGAGCACTGCGGTTCCACCATGTGTGAGCACGCGTCGTACCTTGCGCAGGCCATCGCCCGGTTCGATCCAATGGAAGGACGTTGCCGCCATCACCAGCTGGAATTCGCCATCGCGTAGATGCGCATCTTCGAATCGATCGGTAACGAT
>QJXZ01000080.1 GCA_003248125.1 Gammaproteobacteria bacterium
AACGTCGCGACGATTCCGTTTCGCGTCGAGCACATCAAGGCCGAGCTCGACCGACTACACGGTTTGGGGTTCACCGAGCGCGACTACGAGTGGCTGCCGCCGGATGTCGCGCAGCAGCGGCTGAACATCACACCGAACCACGGCGCCCTGCACTTCAAGCATTGCGCGGTCGTGCAACCGGCACGGTTGGTACTCGGTCTCGCCGACGTGGTGGGGCAACGCGGCGTGCGTATCTTCGAGGACACCAAGGTCACGGCCATCGAATCCGGAAATGTGCAAACGACACGCGGCGTGGTTCGCGCGAAGGCGATCGTGCGTGCAACCGAGGCGTACACGGAGTCGATTGCCGGCGAACGGCGTAAGGTGCTGCCGATCTACTCCATGGTGACAGCGACCGAGCCGCTACCGGCGGCACTGTGGGCGGAGATCGGGTTGGCTGCTCGCGAGGCATTCGGCGATGGCCGGCGCGTGGTGATCTACGGGCAACGCACCTTGGACGATCGGCTGGTACTGGGTGGCCGCGGCGGCTATGACTTCGGCAGCAAGCCGTTGCGCTATGTGACCGACGCGCATCCGAACGTGCAGCGCGTGAAGGCGCTGGTGCCGAAGTTGTTTCCGATGCTCGCGGGGGCGCGCATCACGCACGCCTGGGGTGGCGTGCTCGGCGTGCAGCGGCATTGGCGGCCCGGTGTCGCGTTCGATCGGACCACCGGCATCGGCTGGGCTGGCGGCTACGTCGGCGAAGGTGTGGCCGCATCGAATCTGGCCGGCCGCATCATGGCCGATCTCGTCACGCACCGCGCCAGTGCACTGACGGCGCTACCTTGGGTGAACGATTCCGCGCGCCGTTGGGAGCCGGAACCGATTCGCTGGCTGGGTGCGAAGCTACTCGAGCAAGCGGCCAACCGCGCCGACGCCGACGAGGTCGCCCGCAACCACCCATCCCGGTTCTGGGGCGGCCTCTTCGACCGCGTGATCGGTTAGAAATCGGGAAATCGGGGACAGTTTACCTATTGCCTATTCGCACGTTGGTCGGCGAACCCGTGAGTAGGTAATAGGTAAACTGTCCCCGATTTCTACCAGCGGCCGGAGACGAACTCCGCTTCGTCGTCACCGGGCCACGGCGGCATCGTCACCGCCACGGCGGAGAGTGGCCGATCGCCAAGGGCGCGGAACTGAAAGTGGGTGCCGCACGGAATCGTGATGCAAGTGTTCGCATCGACCACGACGGTCTCTTCGCGATCACCGAGCTTGCGCCACAGCTCACCGCGGCCGCCGAGGAAGTACCAGATCTCCGCAACCGTCTTGTGCACGACCGCTTTCGAAATCGCACCCACCGGCAGCTCGAAGTGCGCCATGCGGCCCGCTTCGAGCCCCAGTAGCGCGCGTACGTTGGAGCCATCCGGTGCGACTTCGTCGACCGCGCTCGGCAGCCGCTTGGTCTCGAACACGCGCGCTGCAGCCGCGCCGCTCAGTGGCGGTGCACGCGCACCGGTAACTCACGAATGCCGCGAATGAAATTCGACTTGAGGCGCTTCTCGGGCCCCGTCACCTCGATGAACGAGAAGCGCTTCATGATCTCTTCCCAGATCACCCTGAGCTGCATCTCGGCCAGCCGATTCCCCATGCAGCGATGCACACCGAAGCCGAACGACACGTGCTTACGGGCATTCGCCCGCGTGATGTCGAGCGCGTCGGCATGATCGAAGACTTCCTCGTCACGATTGCCCGATACGTACCACATCACCACCCGGTCGCCGGCCTTCATCCGCTTGCCGCGTATTTCGTAGTCGCTCTTCAACGTGCGCCGCATGTGAATCACGGGCGTCTGCCAGCGAATGATTTCCGAGACCATGTTCGGAATCACGCTCGGATCGTTGCGCAGCTTGTCGTACTGCTCGGGAAATCGATTGAGCGCCATCACGCCGCCCGAA
>QJXZ01000113.1 GCA_003248125.1 Gammaproteobacteria bacterium
GTTAAGTTCGAGCGGCCGTCGTTACGCGAGCGCGCCAAGGGACGTACCCTTTGCGCACGCGGCTTTCATCGTTGGCAAATCGACAAAGCGAAGCAGTTCGACGTCAAACGCGGTCAACTCGTCACTACGCGGCGCTGCACACGGTGCGGCACCACCAAGACCACCCTCACTTGATGTCGGCCAACGCCGGCATGCAAACACCGGTACCAGCGAGCCCGCAGTAACCGTTCGGCACCTTTGCCAAGTACTGTTGATGGTAGTGCTCGGCGTAGTAGAACTCCGGCGCCGGTCGGATCTCGGTCGTCACTGCGCCGAACCCCGCCTCACGGAGCGCCGCCTGAAACGCCGCTTCCGAAGACTTTGCAGCCTCTAGCTGCGCATCCGTAGTCGTATAGATGACCGACCGATACTGCGTCCCGAAATCGTTGCCCTGCCGCATGCCTTGGGTCGGATCGTGCGATTCCCAAAACACTCGCAGCAGATCATCGAAGGCAACCCGGCGCGGATCGAATACCACCAGCACGACTTCAGCATGTCCTGTGCGGCCCGAGCATACTTCCTCGTATGTCGGATTCGGCGTCAAGCCGCCGGCATACCCAACCGCCGTCGTCACCACGCCCGGGATCTGCCAGAAGCGCCGCTCTGCGCCCCAAAAGCAGCCCATGCCAAACTGCACCGTTTCACAATTGGCGGGAAACGGCGGCTTCAGCGATTGACCATTCACGAAGTGACGCGGTGGCACGGGCATCGATGCCGCGCGGCCCGGTAGTGCCGTGCCTACGGTCGGTAGCTCGAGCTTGTCGGTCAGTGCCATTCCTGCCTCCGTCGGCATGCAGTCGATGGGCATTATGGTAGCGCGATTTCCGTACCGCGACGCACCGCGCGATAGGTACGCTCAGCTACCTTACGCTACACTGCACGCCTGCTGCCAAGGAGTACGCGCCAGCATGCGCATCGCTCGCCTGGCCATCGGCCTTGCGCTGTGCGCGCTGGCCGGTTGCCAAATCGTTTCTGCACCGCGGGACTACGCTTCGCTCGCGACCGCCGCCGACGCCGGCCTCGACGTTGCAGCGGACGATCTGCGTCGCGCATTCCTCACCGCGCCCGACTTCGATACGCGGATGGAGAAGCTCGCTTCACTCGAGCAACAAGCGCTCGATCAACTCGTCGACGAGCCGTTGCGGCTGGGCGGCACGGGCAGTGCAATCCTGGACGTCTATTTCGGCAGCCTCGCCGGGCACATGGCGCTGGCCGCCTTCTACGATCACTTGGGCGAAGCCGACGCGGCTGCAAGTCACCGGCGCTGGATCGAGCGCATTCGTGCTGCCATCGAAGACGGCGCCGACGGCAGCCGCGAGCACCCCTATGTCGTCGTGTCGGCCCCAGAAGCACTCGCCTACCTGCGGAGCCAAGACATCACACCAGTCGGCTCCATGTATCACAGCACCGAGACGGTCGCGTTCATGCTCATCGTCGCGGGCCGACGTCCAGAACACGCGCTCGAGATGACTCACTTCGACCTCTCCAACGCATTCGCGGCGGTCGAACGATCGATCGCAGACGGTGATACGGAGCCACTCACACCCGGGACACTCATCGGGTCGCTCGCACATCGCGACGACAGCGCCGCGCAAGCTTCGATCGGCGCCTACCTCACCGCACAACGTCAGTACGATGACGCGATCAATTGGCTACGCGCCGCGACACGTTCCGGAAACGTGCTGGCGAACCTGATGTTGGCCCGCATCTATCAGGTGCAATCGCAAGAGGCTGAGGAAGGCGACCGCGAGACCTTGCAGGAACTGGCACTCGAGCAATACCTCCATGCCATTGCGCTCGGCTCGGATGAAGCGATGTTCGGATTGGCAAATCTCTACATCGACGGCGTATATGGCGAAGACAATGTCGAATCGGGCGTTGCACTACTCAAGCAGGCAGCCGCGCTCGGCAACTTCGATGCCTTGCTGTGGCTCGGACACTTTCACAGCGACGGCACCCACGTCGAGCAAAGCGACGATTTGGCGGCGGAAAATTTCCGGCGCGGAGCCGAGGCTGGGGACCGCCGCGCAAGATTGTCGTATGCACGATTTCTACTGAATCGTGTCGACACGCGACCCTTCGATCCAAAGGCACGTCAATGGCTCATCGAAGAAGCCGACGCCGATGACCCAGAGTCGATGATCTTGCTCGGCAACTTGAGCGCTCGCGGGGTGGGCGTATCGCAGAGTTTCCGGAAGGCGCTGGCCTACTTCAGGTCCGCTGTCGATTCGTCACCGGACGACGCCAACATCGTCAACGAGGTCGCCTGGACCCTGACGGTCTCACACTTCGACAAGCTGCGTCGGCCTCGCTACGCGCTCGAGCAAATGGAGCGCATCATGGACGAGGATGCCGAGGCGCGGCGCAATCCTGCCTACCTCGACACTTGGGCTGCCGCTCACGCTGCGAACGGCAACTTCGCGCGTGCCGTCGTCGTGCAACGCGAAGCCATCGCCGAAGCGGAATCTCAATCGCAAGACGACGTCATCGACGTGCTGCGCGAGCACCTCGACAAGTTCGAGCAGCGCGAGGTGATCATCGACCCGGTGCCCTGATGGGCTCGACGATCGACGATCCCGTTCCGCATCTGCGTGCGGGCCGGCCCCTGCTCGACTTGCGCGCGCCCAGCGAATTCGCGCGCGGAGCACTTCCCGGCGCGGTGAATCTGCCGCTCTTGAACGATGCCGAACGTGCGGCCGTCGGTACATGTTATGCGCAGTCAGGTCAATCGGATGCGATCGCACTCGGCGAACGACTGGTCGGCGGGACAACGCGACACGCACGCATAGAGGCATGGCTTCGCTATGTCCGCAGCCACGACAATGTCGCGATCTATTGCTGGCGAGGCGGCTTACGATCGCTGCTCGTCCAGCAGTGGCTGGCGGCGGAAGGTTGCGACGTCCCCCGTATCGCCGGCGGCTACAAGGCAATGCGCACGGCATGTCTCAACGCGATCGAGCGCGCGGCCGCATCGCAGCCGCTCCTGGTTCTCGGCGGACGCACCGGCTCTGGCAAGACCGTGCTCCTCCGTCAATTCGACGCCGCTATCGATCTCGAAGCGCTCGCCAACCATCGCGGTTCCGCATTTGGCGGGCATCCGGACGGTCAACCGACCCCGATCGCATTCGAGAACTCGCTCGCGGTCGAGCTGATGCGGCGCACCGACGCCTCGAAGCTGCTGCTCGAAGACGAGAGCCGCACGATCGGCCGTCTCGCCTTGCCAGAGTCGCTACACCAGGCCATGCAGCGCGCACCGGTCGCGGTGCTCGACGTGCCGATAGAAGTTCGCGCAAGGCACATCGTCGACGAGTACGTGCGCGCACCGCTCGCCGCCGGCACGGCGATGTCGGAAGTCGAATCACGGCTGCGCGCCGCAGCGCTTCGCATTCGCAGGCGTCTAGGCGGTGCGCGTCACGCCGAGATCCAAGCGTCGATCGAAACCGCATTTGCGTCCGAATCCGTCGAAGCACACGTACGCTGGGTGCAGCAGTTGTTGGCTTGGTACTACGACCCGATGTACGACCACCAACTCACGCGCAAGCTCGAACGAATCGTGATCCGCGGCAATGTCGAATCGATAGCCGAGTACATCGACTCGCAACTCTGACGTTACAAGCGCCGTTCCGTTTCGGCAGCGGACAGAATTGCCGTCAAGGTCTCACGCGCGAGTTCGGGCTCAGTACGCTTGCCGACCGGCACGGCGCGACTGTCGATACCTGGAATCCGCGCAATCATGGTGTCGCCCGACACCGAGTAGATGCCGCTGTATGAGCGGCCCTTGAAGTCGATCCTGAGCTGCGTAGGTCGCGTTGCCATGCTCTCTCCCGAAACAGCCCACCACGTTAGTCGCAAGCACACCTCTGATCAATCGGACATCGATCCCACACTGCGCGTAGACTCCTAGCATGGCGACCGTGACGTTCACGCCCAACCTCGCGCGGTGGGCGGAGACTTCCGCGATGGATGTGGCCGGCGACTCCCTTGCCGACGTGCTCGAAGCCGTATTTGTGGAACGGCCGGTGTTGCGCGGCTATCTACTGACCGATCAGGGCGCGTTGCGTAAGCACGTCAACGTCTACATCGATGCGGAGTCGATCGGCGATCGCCAGCGACTCACCGATCGAGTCGCCGCCGACAGCAAGGTGTTCGTAGCCCAAGCGTTGTCTGGAGGTTGAGCGACGTGAAGATCCTCGTCGGCACCCGCAAGGGCCTATTCATCTACGAAGGCGAAGGCACGGACTTCCGCATGCGCCAACACGCATTCGTCGGCGAACCGGTGAGCGCCTTGCTCGACGATCGCCGCGACGGCGCCCTCTACGTCGCGCTCAATCTCGGCCACTTCGGCTGCAAGCTGCACCGCTCGTCCAATGGTGGCCGCACGTTCGATGAAGTGGCCGCACCAAACTATCCACGCAACGACGACGGCGTCAGTCTCGAACTCATCTGGGTACTCGAGTCGGCCGGCGACGACCGGCCTGGGGCACTCTGGTGCGGCACGATCCCGGGCGGCCTATTCGAATCCACGGATCGCTGCGCATCGTGGCAACTCAACGAGGCACTGTGGCGCGAGCCCGCGCGGAAGTCGTGGATGGGCGGCGGCTACGATCAGCCCGGCGTACACTCGATCTGCGTCGATCCGCGCAATAGTGCATGGCTCGCGGTCGCGGTCTCGATCGGCGGCGTCTGGTACAGCCGCGACGGCGGCGCCTCATGGACGGCAAGCGGTGCGGGCCTGCGTGCGGACTACGTGCCGCCCGAGCTTGCGCACCGTCCCGAACAGCAAGACCCGCATCGCATCGTGCAATGTGCCGGCGCTCCGGATCGTTTCTGGATGCAGCACCACAACGGTATCTGGACCTCAACCGACCACCTCGCCACGTGGCAAGAAATCACGTCGCCGAAGCCGTCGCAATTCGGGTTCGCGGTCGCGGTGGACCCCCGCCGTGGCGAACGCGCGTGGTTCGTACCTGCCGACAAGGACGAGCGCCGTGTACCGATCGGAGGTGAACTCCTGGTCAATCGAACCGACGACGGCGGCAAGTCTTTCGTGCAGCAACGCGCAGGATTACCGCAGGCAAACGCTTACGATCTGATCTATCGCCACGCGCTCGACGTCGCGAGCGACGGGTGCACGCTCGCGTTTGGATCGACGACCGGCAACCTGTGGGTCACCGCCGACGGCGGCGAGCAATGGATAGCGCTGTCGGCACACTTACCACCAATCAATGCCGTGCGCATCAGCGACAGTTGAGATTGCTGAACCAAATCAATCGTGAGTGTGGTCGTGGCCATGCTCGCGCGTTTCGTATTGCGCAATGCGCTCGCGCAAACCTTGCCCATCGACCAATTGCGCAGTTACCAACACTTGCTCGAGCGCTTCGAGGAAGCAATCGAAATAGGGATAGTGCTCGCCACTGGGGTGTTGCGCCTCCCACACACCGATCCGTTCGATCAGGTGCTCGCGAAACGTGTCCCAGGAAATGATGCCTGCGTTCGCGAGATTGTGGGCCATGCCGAATACACGGCCCTGCCACGGGGCCTCGAAGACGACTTCGCCGTTCGTCATCGGTGGCGCGGCACGCCCCGGCAGGGCCAGCTCGACAGCGTCGCTCACAGCCGCGCGACACCGATCATCGCGTCGCGCGTCACGCGCTCTGCGAGCCGTTCGGCATCCCAGCCATCGGTTCCCAAAGGCCGCTCCGGCAGCACCAGATAGCGCACCTCGGCGCTCGAGTCCCAGACTCGTACTTGCACCGCCGGATCGAGCTCGAGGCCAAACTCCGCGAGTACTTTGCGTGGCTCGCGAACGATACGCGAACGGTAGGCCGGGTCTTTGTACCAACGTGGCGGCAACCCCAAGAGCGCCCATGGATAGCACGAGCACAGCGTGCAAACCACGACGTTGTGTACGTGTGCCGTGTTCTCGACCACGACCAACTTCTCCATTTGCCCGCCTTCGAATTCGTACGGCGCTACCGCGGCGCTGCCGTCGTCGAGCAATGCGCGGCGGAAGTCGGGATCGGTCCACGCACGCGCTACCACCTTGGCGCCGTTCATCGGCCCAACGCGCTCGTTGTACATTGCTATCACTTCGTCGATGTCGTCCTCGGTGATCAGGCCGCGCTCCTTCAACAGCGACTCGATCGCTTCGGCGCGTATCGCTTGTGGTGAGTCATCGGCCATCGGGTGCCCTCTGAAGATACGGTTCGAAAAGATCCAAATGCACGGTGATACCCGCCTCGGCCGAGTCGCCCCATAGCTCGTCGCCTGTGAATGCGACCGTATAAAGGTGTTGGGGGTCTTCACCGAGGCCATGCGCGTTGGTGTCGGGAAACACCCAGCCCGCATGCCACAGAACGATTCGGCCGCATCGCGCTCGTGCATACGCCGGCAGGCGTGTGTGTCCGGGCACGCCGTGACTGCGCGTCACTACGCGATCACCGACTGCGAAACGCGGCCGGCGCGCGAGCGCCCGAATACTGTCCGGTAAGTCGCTCTCGTAGGGAATGCTATCGGGGCGCTCTGCCGGACGCGAAGCAACAAGCGATGCAGCATCGCCGCCCATAGCCACGACCCGAGCATCGATCTCCGCGCGGCTCAAGAGGCCGCCTTCGAGCAGCAGCGTTTCCATCGCACCTAGCCAGCGGCCGTAATAGCCGTGCGTGAGATACGCGCGTGGATCGATGCGTTCGATGGCATGGCGGCGTAGGTCGATGTTCGTCGCGCCACCCAAACGCTGTAGATACATGGCGAATACGCGCGCTTCCCAGCGCGCATGAAAGACTGGCTCGTTCACCTCGTAGTCGATGGCCCCGAAGCCTTCCTTGCCGCCCAAATCGTGGATCCCGTCCATGGCCAGAGTGTATCAAGCTCTTGTGGGAGCGGGCTTGCCCGCGATCTCCTCTGCCTACGACGCGATACCCGTCACATCCGACAGCACCGGAATGCCGTCATCCGCCAACGTCGACAGCGGTAGGCTGAATTCGTGCCGGCCGGCAACCACTTCCGTGCTATCGCCATCCGGCAACACCACGCGGGCACGACAATTGGGCGGTATGCGCACCTTCAATCGAAACATCCCGCCCGCGATCTGCCACGCCACTTCGTATCGACCATGCATGGAGTCGAGGGCGGCGGACGCAAGACGAATCGGTGCCCCATTCGGAAACTGCTCACCGATCGGTGGGCGCGGCTGAATGCGCGCGTAGCGGTATGCATTTCGGCTCGCCGACAGGTCGGGGTCCAACTCGAGTCCCGCGAGCGTGCCGTACAGCCATTCACCGACAGCGCCGTAGGCGTAGTGGTTGAAACTGTTCATCGCCGGATCCTGGAAGCCACGATCCTCGGTCCATCCGTCCCAGCGCTCCCAGATCGTAGTGGCGCCTTGTGTGACCGAATACAGCCAACTCGGCGGCGTGGTCTGCAGCACCAACCGGTAGGCGAGATCGAGGCGACCATGATTGCTGAGCACGTGTAACAGATAGGGCGTGCCGACGAAGCCGGTCGACAAGTGGTTGCCCCTGGCCTCGATGTCGCGCACCAGAGCAGTGAACGCAGGTTCGATCTCGGCGGGATCCAACAACGAGAAGTGCAACGCCAGCACGTATGCCGTCTGTGTTTCACCGACCATGCGGCCGTCCGCGGTTACGAACCGCCGACGGAAGGCGGCACGCACGCGCTGCGCCAACTCTTCGTAGCGTTCCAGATCGGATAGGTTGCCCAGCACACCCGCAATGCGCGCCAAGAGCTTCGCGCTGTAGCAGAAAAAGGCGGTGCCAATCAGATCCTTCGGCGTCGTGCCGAAGCGGTTGTCGCTGTTCGAGCCGCCATCGCTCGCCAACCAGTCACCAAAGCCCTGCCAACCTGCGATGCTCGCATCCGCGCGAATCAGGCTCGGATAGCGCTGCCGGATGTCGTTGACGAACGACGTCATGGCGACGTAGTTGCGCTCGAGCACGGCACGATCGCCGAAGCATCGATACAGCGTCCACGGACAGATGACGATGGCGTCGGCCCACCCGGGCCCACCATCCGTACGGAAGAACGGCAATGCCGGGGGCACCGGGGCGACCATCGGCACCGCCCCCGAGGAGGTCTGCGCGTCGGTCAGATCGACCAACCACTTCGCGAAGAACGGTGCCGTTTCGAAATTGAACGCCGCGGTGCGGGCGAAGATCTGAGCATCGCCCGTCCAGCCGAGGCGCTCGTCGCGCTGCGGGCAATCGGTCGGCACGTCGACGAAGTTGCCCCGGCTGCTCCACACGATGTTGTTGTGCAACTGATTGAGCAGCGGATGGTCGCATTGGAACTCGCCGATCTCGGTCACCGCGCTCGACAGCACGTGCGCGGTCAACGACTCGATCGCTTCCGAATCGATGCGCCCTTTGATCTCGACGAACTGAAAGCCGTGGAACGTAAAACGAGGCTCGAAGTGCTCGACATCGTCGCTCCCCGCACAGGTGAAATGATCGGTGGCGCGAGCGCTGCGTAGATTGGCCGTATACAGATTGCCATGCTCGTCGAGGCGCTCGGCGTGGCGGATCTCGATGTGCGTACCGCGGCGCGCACGGACGGCAAGGCGAACCCGGCCGCTCACGTTCTGGCCGAAATCGAAGATCCATCGCTTCACGCCGAATTCGTCGCCACGCAACGACGGCGTGCCGATCGCTTCCAGCCGATCGACGATTCGCACCGGCGGGCCCATGGTCGCGGAGAGAGCGACATCGACGCGGCGCAGCACTTCCACTGGCGCCCATCCGGTCGCGTCGTATCCAGGCGACGACCACGCACCGATATCCTGTCGGGCATCGACGCTTTCGCCATCCATCAAGTCGGCGTACAGAATCTGAGAGCGGTGCCAACGCCATTGATCGTCGCTCGTGACACGCACCTTGGCGCCGTCGGCGAGCACCATCTCGAGCTGCACGAGCAGCGCCGGTCGATCTCCGTATTGTTGGCGCTCCGCGGGCCCAACCAGTCCGCAGTACCAGCCGTCACCGAGCAGCACGCCGATGACGTTTTCGCCTACGCGCAGATGCTCGGTGACGTCGAGCACTTGGTAGCGCACGCGCTTGCGATAGTCGGTCCAGCCAGGCGCCAGCTCGAAATCGATGGCCCGCCGACCATTGATCTCGACGTCGTAGAGACCGAGCGCCGTGATGTACAGGCGCGCGCGCTCGACAGGCTGCGGCAACTCGAACGCCCGCCGCACCGCGGGTACGGGTGCCGCGGTACGTTTACTTCCCATTAGCGGCGACGATATCCAGCGAGCACGCCAGTCGTCCGGCTCGAGCAATCCCGCTTCGAAGCTGGCGGTTCGGCTCCAGGCGGAGCCGATGCCGTCGCTGTCGAAGGAACGCACCTTCCAATACACCCTCTGTCGAGACGACAGAGGCGTACCGCCCCACGGTACGTGGGCCGTGGTCGGCGACTCGACACGGCCACTGTCCCACACCTCGCCAATCTCGTCGTCGAGTGGCGTTGGTGTCGCGCTCGCAATGATTTGAAAAGCGGTCTGGATCTCTGCTGGACGCTCGTCGTCCAGCCACCAGGAGAGACGCGGCCTCGTCACGTCGATGCCGAGCGGATTCTCCAAATACTCGCACCGCAACCGCTTCGGTGCTCCGGGCATGTCCTTCCCCAGGGTGCCTGCGTGGCTAGTGTGCCAGAAAGGCCTCGACCGCGGCCATGAATGCGTCGGGCTGATCGTGGTGTGTCCAGTGCCCGGCCCCCTCGATGACTTCTAGCTTGCCGTGCTTGAAATGCTCGAGCGTGCCGTCCTGTCCGGTACGGTGCGGATAGCCTTGCGCCGAATTCAGAAACAGCACCGGACACTCGATGCGCCGCCAGAGATGCTCGGTATCCTCGGCCGGCATCTCGTACGGCGCATGCGTGTGCGTGTAGTTGTCGAACTTCCAGGAATAGGTGCCATCCTCGTTTTGATGGCTACCGTGCGCCGTCAGGTGCAGAGCAAGTTCCGGCGACAAATGCGGGTTGGTCTTCTGCATGCGTTGGTACGCTTCTTCGAGGCTCCCGTAGCGCTTGACCTGTCGCGCCGACAAAGCGCGCACACCATCGATCCAGCCAGCCAGTCGCTCGTGCGGCGCAGGTCGCATGAATTGCCGCCACCAATGCCCCACGCCCTCGACGATCACCATGCGCGACACCTGGTCGGGATAGATGCCGGCATACAGACATGCAAGTGTTCCCCCCATCGAGTGCGCAATGATCGTCACGGGGGCAAGCTTGGCCTGCCGCACCAACTGCGCTATGTCGTAAACGTAGTCGACGTGCGCGTAGGACGATCCGATCTGCCAAGCGGAATCGCCGTGCCCCCTCAGGTCGGGCGCGATGACGTGGTATCGGTCGCGCAGACGCGTAGCGACCGCATCCCATGTGCGGCAGTGGTCGCGCATGCCGTGCACCAGCAACAGAGGCCGAGCGCCTTCATTACCCCAATCGAGATAGTGCAGGCGCAGACGCTGCGAAAAATAACTGTGCGAGGTGGGGTTACCGGCGTCGGCCACCATCGGTCTCTCGTCAGGGAACTCGAATCGGATCGATGCTCGAACGCGCGCGAGCACCATCCGCTTTATCCCACGATCCGAGCCCCATCAGCAAGTCTTCGTTGCGCGCGAACGCGGCGGTAATCCACCGTGCGACTGCCTGCACACGTGCCGTGTTGCGCAAGTCGGGATGCATGAGCAACCAGATCGGCGGCCCCTCGATCAACTCGTCGGGAACCACCCGAACCAGACTGCCGTGCGTGTCGGCCAGAGCACATGGCAAGAGCGCAAGTCCGCCATGCGACGCAACGGCAGCCAATTGCAACAACACGTTGGCGCAGGATACGCGGCTCGGCATGTTCGGAAAGTGCTTGCGCCGCAGTTCGTCTGCCATTGCACCGCCACCATCCGAACCGATCCAACTGCAGGATTGCTGCGCGACGAACGGATCGTGCGTGTCGAGATAGCGGCGAGACGCATACACTGCCAGCGCAAAAGCGCCCAGACGCCGGCCCACCAAATGCTCGGGTGGCTCGCGGGTCACACGAATCGCGACGTCGGCTTCGCGCCGGCCCAGATTGAGCGTGGTGTTGGACGAGATGAACTCGAGGGCGATGCCGGGATAGCGATCGACGAAGCGCGCTAACTCGTCGACCAAGAACCCCACGCCCATCGCATCGGGAAACGTGATGCGCACACTGCCGTCTAGCCGTTCGTCGTGCCCCATCACCAGCCGCTCGATGGCGGCGATCTCCGCCTCCACGCGATCGGCTTTGGCCAACACGCGCTCGCCCAAAGCCGAGACTTTCAGGCCCTCGGGTGTGCGGTCGAAGAGCCGCATACCCAACTGTGCCTCGAATTGCTCGAGCCGTCGCGTCACCGTCGAGTGATGCACACCGAGCGTAGTCGCCGCCGCCCGCACCGAACCCGCCCGGGCGAGCGCCACGAACAGCTTGAGATCGTCCCACTGCATGTGCCGGGCGTTGCTTCGCAAATGGGCCTCGCAGGATTGCACCGACCGGGTGCGGAATTACGACTTGCCGGCAGTGTTACTGAAAGTAACATCGCCCTGCAACCCCCCAGCAAGAGGTTCCGATGCAGCGATTACTAGCTCCCTTCGTCTTCGCCGTATGCGTCGTGGCGCTACCCGCCGCGGCAGCCGATAGCTACCAAGCCGCCATCGACGGCTGCCGTAGCGCGATCGGCGGCCAGCTCGGCATGACCCAGAACGATCTGGCTTTCAATTTGAAGAAGATCCGCTCCTCGGTGCGACACCGGGACATGGAGTTCAGCGTCTCCGCACGTGACGACGCAAGCCCCGTGCAATCGACCCAAGTCTCGTGCCGAGCCCGCATGAACGGCGAGGTGCTCAGCGTCGCCTTCGCCGATCCCAGCGTGGTGCAGACCGTCGCTACCCATTGACGGCGCGCGAGGGGTCGGATACCTATCCGACCCCTCCTGCGACGACGGGCCGACCCATGACCTTCGAGCATCTGCGTTTCGAGCAGCGCGGCACCATCGCCATCGTCACCTTCGCTCGACCCACCAAGGCCAACGCCCTCAATACGGCTCTGATGCAAGAGATCGAGGCAGCCGCGCTTTCGTTTCGCGACGACGGTGTCACCCGGGCCGTGGTATTCACCGGTGCCGGCAAACACTTCACGTCGGGCGCCGATCTCACCGACCGCAGTCAGCGCGACCACGTGCCCTTGGTCGAACGGCGCCGTCTCGCAAGGCTTGGCGAACGTGTCATGACGGCTCTGCTAGACATGGATCAGATCACCGTGGCGGCATGGAACGGGGCTGCGATGGGTGGCGGTGCGTGCATCGCTGCCGCACTCGATTTTCGCGTCGGTGCAGACGACTGCTTCATGCAGTTCCCGGAGATCGACATCGGCATGAATCTGATGTGGCAAAGTCTGCCGCTCGTTACCCGGCTGGTCGGCGCTGCGCGCGCAAAACGCCTCGTGATCGGTGGCGATCGAGTGCACGCCACGGAACTCGAACAATGGGGTGTGCTCGACCAGCGCGTCGCACGTGATGCCTTGCTCGACAGCGCGCTTCGCCTCGCCGCGCACTATGCCGGCAAGCCACCGATTGCGGCACAAATGATCAAGCGCAGCATCAATCGCTACGTCGCCGCGCTCGATGCAGCAGTCATGCACATGGACGCTGACCAGAATCTATTGACGCAGACAACGGCCGACCGGCGCGCCGCAATACGGGCGTATCTCGACAAGACGACCGGGGTGTTCAGCGGCGACTGAGCACGCAGCTCACGACTTCGCGCGGACAACCACCTGGCCACGCGCGTCCACTTCGGCGCATGCCCAGAGATCCAAGCGACAGGCTGATCCCGTCAGACACTCGCCGGTTGCCAGCGCGAAGCGGTAGCCGTGCCAAGGACACGTCACCACACCATCGACGGGCACTGATGACAGCGGCCCGAGTTGATGCGGACAGCGCGCCGGATAGACGATGAGCGGCGCATCCGCCGCAGTCGTCGCCGCGCAAACGATCAGTGGTCGGCCGCGAAACTCGATCTCGAGCGGAAACGACAGTGCGTCGCGGCGCCCCAGCACCATGGTCTCGTTCAGCCGACCGCCATCGATGCGTCGATCGAGCTCACGCTGCCGCTCGACCATCATTGCAACATCCTCGTCGTAGAGCCGCTCGTAGAGTGCACCGAGCGCAGCACCCACCTTGGCACGTGCGTCGGCGGTCACATCGGGCACGAAGAAGTCGACCACGATGTCGGTACGACGGGCCGCGATCGGGAAGGCATGCGTCCAGATCTCGGCACCCGCATTGGCGCCTTCGAGCGTGCGAGTGATCCAGCGCCGAATGTGTCGATCCAAGTGCAGCTCGATTTCGCTTACGACACCTGCCTGTGACGTCACGCGCGCCCGCCACCCTGAACTGCCCGCCTCGAGACATTCGATGGCGGCGAAACTCGAGGCGTGCAGGAATGGAAGGTGTGCCCAATCGAGCGCGTTTTCGTACATACGTTCGAGACTGACGGGCAATACCCGCCGATAGGTTCCGACATGCGGAATCCGGCTGCGTGCATCGGCCGGCTGATGCGTGTGATCCGGCATGGACACGAGGTTAGGAGCGCTCGCGCGCCTTGACAAGGTCGGCAGGGATTTGGTCTGATCCAGCTCGCAGGAGGGAGGGGAGTCCAAGGGGACTCCGCATCCAGCGCCCCCGGGGCGCGAAACTTTGGGCCGCGAATGCGGCCTTTTTCTTTTCTCGCATTCTCTGCGGCAGTTGTGTCGCCAAGCACAACTCCGGATCGGAGCGAGCCTACTCGCGAATGCTCGTTGCGCCCTACCCCGCCAACCGAATGCGATACCGCAACACTTTCTCGTCGATGGTGGCGGTGAGCGCGTCAGCGCCGGGCTTGCCCGGCCGCAATCGGGTTGCGAGCGTTTCACCGGCCACGTAGTCGCGGTGGGCGTCGAGTGCTGCCAACAGCGCAGGCTCACCGTCGTAGACGAGCTCGATGCGATCGGTCACGGCGAAGCCAGATTCCTTGCGGCTGCGCTGCACGCGGTTGACGATCTCGCGGGCGAGACCTTCGGCAACCAAATCCTCGTCGAGCGTGCAATCGAGATCGATGGAGATGAACCGATTCGACAATGCATTCGATCCTTCGCGCACCTCGCGCAGCACTTCGATCTCTTCACCGTCGAACGTTTCCCCATCGATGGTCACCGTGCCACCGTCCTGCAACGCGTCGAGATCCTTGCGTCCGAGCCCTTGAATTGCCGTATGGAAGTGCTTCATGCGCTTGCCGAGCCGTTTGCCGAGCACCGGGAAGTTCGGTTTCGCGAACAAGCGGATGAACTTGTCTTCGTTCTGGTCGTAGATCACCCGCTTGACGTTCAGTTCGCGCATCAGCACGGGCTCGAGCGCACGCATCTCGGCGAGCAGATCCGCATCGCCATGAATGATGGTCAAAGTCCGTAGCGGTGTACGCAGATTGACGCGGGCCTCCTCGCGCCGCCGTCGGCCGAGTAGCACCACCTGCTGCATACGCGACACCGCGTCTTCGAGTGTCGGCTCGACCAGCGACTCGTCCGCTTCCGGATAGGCGCAGAGATGCACCGACAAAGGCTTTGGCGCCTCCGTGCCGGATAGTTTCGCGAGCGACTGATAGACGTGCTCGGCGAGAAACGGTGCGAACGGTGCCATCGCCTGCGACAACTCCAGCACCGCCGTGTACAGCGTGCTGTATGCCGCGATCTTGTCGGCAGTGATGTCGCTGTCCCAGAACCGCTGCCGATTGAGCCGGATGTACCAATTGGTGAGATCTTCGATGAAACCGAACAGCTTCGGCACCACGTTGTACAGGCGGTAGTACTTCATTTCCTGCGCAATGGCTGCCTTCAGGCTCTGCAAGCGAGACAGAATCCACAAGTCGAGCACGTTGCTGCCGAAGTGCAGGCTGGTCTTGTCCGGTGACCAACCATCGATGGCTGCATAGGTCGACAAGAACTGATAGGCGTTGTACCAGGGCAAGAGCGCACGCCGCGTCATGTCCTTGACGCCGAGATCCGTGAACCGTTGCTCCTCACCGCGCACCAGGCCCGAGTTGATGAGATACAGCCGCAGCGCATCGGCCCCGTAGATTTCCATCAGCTCGTCCGGCGGCGTGTAGTTGCGGAGCCGCTTCGACATCTTCTTGCCGTCTTCCGCCACCACCATGCCATTGACGATGACGTTGCGGAACGCGGGCTTTTTGTAGAGCGCCGACGACAGCACGGTGAGCGTGTAGAACCAGCCGCGGGTTTGATCCAAGCCTTCGGCGATGAATTCGGCAGGGAATCCGGCCGCGAATACATTCTGATTCTCGAACGGATAGTGCAGCTGTGCGTAGGGCATGGAGCCGGACTCGAACCAGCAGTCGAGTACCTCTTCGATCCGTCGATAGGTGCCTTGCTCACCCGCGCGCTCGAACGTGAGTGGATCCACGTGCTCGCGATGCAGATCCTCGATGCGCACGCCGGTCAGCTGCTCGAGCTCGTCGAGCGAGCCGACGCACACCTGATTGCCGGTGACGTCGTTCACCCAGATCGGAATCGGTGTGCCCCACACGCGATTGCGCGAGATCGCCCAATCTTGCGCACCCTTCAACCAATTGCCGAACCGACCGTGCTTGATGTGCTCCGGGATCCAATGAATTTGCTCGTTGCTGGCCAGCAGATCGTCGACGATCGAAGTGACGCGCACGTACCACGACGGAATCGCTCGATAGATGAGCGGCGTATCCGAGCGCCAGCAGAAAGGATAGGCATGCTGAATGACGTCCTGCTCATACAACGCACCGCTATCCTTGAGGTATCTGATGATGTCCTTGTCGGCGTCCTTCACGTGGCGACCGGCGAAGTCGGTGACTTCGGCAGTGAATATGCCGTTCAGCGTGACCGGGCAGGCAAACGCTTCCATGCCGGCAGCCTGTGCGATGCGGTAGTCGTCTTCGCCGAACGCCGGCGCCTGATGCACGATGCCAGTACCTGCATCGGTGGTGACGTAGTCGTCGGCGAGCACCACGAACGCACCCCGCTCGCGTTCCGCGGCGAAGTAGGGGAACAGCGGCTCGAATGATTTGCCGACCAAGTCGCGGCCTTTGCATGCGGAGATCTCGCTGAGATCGTGGCGGCTGCCGTAATCCGCTAGACGCTCGCGCGCGAGGTAGAACTCGATGCCACGCGATGCGTCACGTACCTTCACATAGTCGATGTCGGCACCGACACAAAGCGCCAAGTTCGATGGCAGCGTCCAAGGCGTGGTGGTCCATGCCGCCATGTATGCATTCTCGTCCGTCAGCTTGAACAGCACGGTGATGGCAGGGTCTTGCACATCCTGATAGTTGGACGTGGCCTCGAAGTTCGAGAGCGGCGTGCCGAGCTCGGTGGAAACCGGCATCACCTTGACCCCTTGATAGATGAGCCCCTTGTCCCACAGCTGCTTGACCACCCACCACACCGACTCCATGTACCAGGGGTCCATGGTCTTGTAGTCGTTGTCGAATTCGACCCAGCGACCGAGGCGCGTGATGGTCGCCTGCCATTCCTTGACGTAGCGCTGCACGATCGCGCGGCAAGCGTCGTTGTAACCGGCGACGCCGATTTGCGCGACCACGTCTTGCGCCGACGCGCCGAGCTGCTGGTCGATTTCGTGCTCGATGGGTAGCCCGTGACAATCCCAGCCGAACCGCCGGATCACGTAGCGGCCCTTCATGGTCCAGTAGCGCGGCACCACGTCCTTGATGGTGGAGGCGACGATGTGACCGTGGTGCGGCAGCCCGGTCGCGAACGGCGGGCCGTCGTAGAAGATGTACGGCTTCTTGTCCTTCGTGTACTCCAGCGATTTCTTGAATAGATCGCGCTCGCGCCAGAGCGCGAGAACGGCGTGCTCCATCGCCACGAAGTCGAAGGTGGACGTGGTCGG
Organism: Gammaproteobacteria bacterium; assembly: GCA_003248125.1. Taxonomy (GTDB): domain Bacteria; phylum Pseudomonadota; class Gammaproteobacteria; order Pseudomonadales; family Azotimanducaceae; genus SZUA-521. Next base: position 17,001 of record QJXZ01000113.1, read on the forward strand.
CTCGGTCATGGCTCCTGCCGGCGGAAAAAGGCCGGCATTCTAGCGCCTGATCGCCTCGGCTTCGAGGCGACCGCAGGCGACGGCTATCGATCGACGGCGCGCATCGCGTCGAGCTGGGCACCTTTGGGTGCCGCGATCTCACGCACGCGCTCATCGACGTCGTCGTATTCGAGCTTCAGCGCGCGGCTCATGGTCGCGTGCATCTCGTAGAGACAGGTGACGTAGGTGAGTTCCAGGATCTCCTCGTCGGACAAATGCGCTTTCAGCGTATCGAACAACGCATCGGGCACGCGCCCGCCTTCCAGCACCAGACAGTCCGTGTAAGCGAGCACCGCGCGCTCCAACTCACCGAAGCAAGGCGCCGTCTGCCAAGCGGGAATCGCGGCGATCTGCTCTTCGGAAAACCCCAGCGAGCGCATGGCTTTGCAGTGCTGGGAAAACACGAACTGGCTGCCGCGCGCGTAGCCGGCGCGCGTTTGTCCCAGCTCGCGGAGTTTGGCGTCGAGCTTACGCGCCTTGGCGCGGTAAAGACGAAATCCGGCGACCGCATGATCGAAGCACTCGGGTACCAAGGCGAACACGGTCCACCAATTGCCGGGCGTGCCGGTTTCGGTACCCGGCGAGGTCACGGGATCGCGCCCAGGGAACAGGGCGTCGTACATCGGTAAGACGTTGGGCGCCGCTTCGCTGCGGCTCACTTGGCGTAATCGCGGCATCACTCACCTCCTAGCGAGAGGCGATCATGCCACAAGGCAGCGACGTCAGCGGTCGCGATCGCGCGACGGTTGCTTGATCTCGATGTGTTCGGCGTCCTCGGCGATCATGACGTTGAGCGGCCGACCGAGCGTGAACGACTCGAGAATGAAGTCCCGCAACACCCCGAGCGCCTCGCCGGACAGTGCCGCGTTCTTGATCAGTTCCTTCAACATCCCGGCCTCGATCTCGGCCTCGAGCTGCGAGTCGTACGGCCCGACATCGATGCCTTCACGGGTGTGGAAGTACCACTTGCCATTGCAATTGAAGACGCGTTCCGAACGGAACCAGGTCTTGTGCGACTCGTCGCGTCGGCCCACCAACATCACTGAGCCTGTCAGCCAAACTACGGAGCACGATTCTCGACCGCGCGCGGCACGCTGTATGTACCTGGCATGTGTCCGATGTAATTGGATTATCTTTTTGATTTTCTTAGCAAATGATTGAACGCAGGGAATAGCAGCCGGTCTACGGCTGGCATCGGCAACCCGCCGAGTTCGTGAGCACCCACCCAGCGCACCGCATCGTGCACGGTGAGCACCGGCGTGCCACGTATGCGATCGATTGCGAAGGCACAGAGTTCGATACGGCCGTCGCGCGCAGTCGCCACGTGCCTGCCCACGGTACAGACCAGGCCGAGCTCTTCCTCGAGTTCTCGTCGCAACGCCTGGGGGCGCGATTCGCCGTGTTCGACTTTGCCGCCCGGTAGCTCCCACAATCCGGCGTCGCGCTGACCTGGGCTGCGCCGTGCAACCAAGATCTCGCGCCGGCGGATCAGGAGCCCGCAGACGACCCGAATCACCGCGCGAGTTCGAGCACACGATCGACGCGCCGTTCGAGATCGTCGACCGATCGCGCGAACACCGGCGCGATGAGCTGATCGATGCCGGCATCGACGTAGGCCGGGTAGCTCTCCGGGGTGATGCGGTTTCGATTCGGACAGACGTAGACCGCTACGTCCGCGCGCCGTCGGCCATGCGCGCGTAGTGCCGAGTCCAGCGCCTGCAAGCGTTCGCCGAGGCGCGTCGGATCGAGATCGAACCCATACCAACCGTCGCCAATTCGCGCCACCCGCGCCAGCGCGGCATCGCTCTCGCCACCGATGAAGATCGGTGGGTGCGGCTTCTGCACGGGCTTCGGATTGAAGTGGCAATCGCGGAACGCAACGGTCTCGCCTTGGTAGCTCGACAAGCCTTCGGACCACAATGCTTGCATCGCTGCGATGTATTCGTCGCAACGCCGCGCCCTACTTCGAAACGGCATGCCGAGCGCATCGAATTCCTCTTTCAACCAACCGATACCAATGCCGAAATCGACGCGGCCGTTCGACAGATAGTCGACGTCGGCAACCATCTTTGCCGTATACACCGGCTGTCGCTGCGGCACCAGGCAGATGCCCGTGCCCAATCGAATGCGCTTGGTGTGTGCCGCAATGAACGTGAGCGCAGTAAACGGATCCAAGACGCCTTCCGGATTGCCGGGTATGCGGCCGTCGTCGCTGTAGGGATAACGAGATGCATGCGCTGGAAAGAACAACACGTGCTCGGGAACCCACACCGAATGCAAGTCGCGCTCATCCAGCAGCTTTGCAGCAGCGGCCATGAATGCAACGTCGGTGAGATGACTGAACGACAGCGTGACACCGAGTTTCAAGTGCGTCTCCTTGGGTTGCTTTGGTCGAGTCTCGAGCCTATCGGTATGATCCCCCTTTCTCAATTCGACGATCATGCAACCGGACGCTTTGGTACCTCGCTCCGCATTCCCGCTCTACTTGGCCAGTTCGAGCGCGTGGATGGCGGCCATCAGCTTGCAGGGCTTTTTGTTGAGCTGGATGTTGGTGGGCATCCTCGAGCTGCCCGGTGATCAGGTCGGCTACGGTCGCGCCCTGATCGAAGCACCCGCGTTGTTCGTCTTGATCTTGGGCGGACTGCTCGCCGATCGGGTCGACGGCCGCAGCCTACTCATGCGAATGCACCTCGTGATCGGCCTACCGTCGGTCGCGCTCGCCGTTTGTGCTGCGGTCGATTGGCTGCATTTCGCGGCGGTGCTGGTTTGGGGCTTCGCCATCGCCGGCTTGCAGTCCGCGGCCGACCCTGCGCGGCAAGCCATGCTGAGCCGGGTCGCCATCATCGATGTACAGCGCACGGTGACGATCATGACGATCGTGACCTCGCTCGTCGGTCTACTCGGTGTCTGGATTGGCGGCCAGCTCGAAGCCGTTGGTCTGATCGAAGTGCTGACTCTGCAGGCGGCATTGTTCGCCGCCGGTGCCATTGCCGTGCATCGTTTGCCAGCGATGCCGGTGCGAGCACCCCTCGGCCGACCCGATCTGCTCGGCGGTCTCCGCAGCGCATGGCGGCTACCGCTCATCCGCAACGTCATCGGCCTCAACTTTCTCTCTTCACTGTTCAACGCCGGCGCCTACGTCGTTGCGGTGCCGTTCATCGTCAAGGAAGTGTACGGCGGTGGCGCGGAGTTCTTCGCCAACGTGATCATCGTCTTCACCGCCGGTAGCATCGGCTCGAACATCATCTTGTTGCGGTTCATGCCGCTGACATGGCCGGGCCGGCTGTTCCTAGTCATGCAGCTCACGAGGGTGGTGATACTCGCGCTGCTTTACGTACGGCCGAGTTTGCCGATCTTCTACGCCACCATTCTCGCTTGGGGGCTCAACATGGGTGTCACGACCACATTGGTGCGCACCACGGTGCAAGAACTCGCACCTGAAAGTCATCGCGCACAGATTTTGTCGGTGCTGCTCTTGAGCTTCATGGTGTCGGCACCGATCAGCTCGATGCTGCTCGGGAACTTGATCGCCGGTTACGATCCCTTGACGGCGTTGCTGCCGGGCATTGCGATCTCACTAGTCATCTTCTTCGTCGGAGTCGCGCGCAGCGGGCTGTGGCGGTATCGAGCGACTTGATCGAACTCATTGCGAGCAATCTCGCTCCCACGATGCCTACCTCTGGGACGCAGGCTCAGTGGGGCCGCCTTGGCCGCGATCCTGGGCGACAAAGCGCGCGACCAGCTCGGGATCCTGCATGGGTATGAAGTGGGTGAGCTCGGGTAAATAGACATCCGTGCCGTGCGCAAATTGGGCCGCGAGCGCGGGCCACGTCGGCGAGCGCGCGAAGTCCATGACATCC
>QJXZ01000112.1 GCA_003248125.1 Gammaproteobacteria bacterium
AAACTTCCAACGGCAGCCCCATGCGCCAGTAGTCACCAAACCGGTATCCACCAGGCCCCATGATGATGATGTTGTTCTTGTGCCCGATCGGGGTGAGGAACGCACACGACGCGGCAACGGCAACCCCCATCAGAAATGCATCTGGGTTGGCCCCGAGGCGCTCGGCGACCGACATTGCGATTGGCGCCGCAACCAGTGCGGTGGCCACGTTGTTGAGCACATCGGACAGTGTCATGGTCACCACCATCAACACCACGAGCACACCCGTGGTTCCCCAACCCGCAGTCCAATCGACGAGTGCGCTGGCGATGAGGGCACTGCCGCCGCTCGATTCCAGGGCTGCACCGATAGGTATCATGGCGCCCAACAACACGATGATCGGCCATTCGATGGCATCGTAGACCTGACTGAGCGGCACGATGTTGAGCATGATGTACACGGCGACGGCCGCTGCGAGGGCAAGCGGCAGGTGCACCCACCCGAAGCTCGCGGTGACGATTGCGGCGGTGAATATGCCGATTGCGGTCCAGGCCTGCCGCCGCTGGGTCACTTCCAGTCCCCGTGCCGCGAGCGCCAAACAGCCAAGCCGCTCGACCACCTCGGGCAGCTGTTCCTCGGGTCCGAGCAGAAGCAGGATGTCGCCCGGCTGAATCTTCGCGTGTAGCACCCGCCCTCTGATGCGCGCGCCGCGCCGAGAGATACCTAGCAGCGTGACACCGTAGCGATAGGGTAGTCGTAGGTCGGCCGCCGTGCGCCCGACCATCTGCGCACCGTCTGGTACCACAGCTTCGATCAGCGACATCGCGTCGGCCGCGATCCCTTGCACTTTCCGGCTATCGGTGAACGTGAACTTGGCTGCCCCGACAAATTGGTCGATCGACTCCGGGTCGCCCTCGATGATGACGATGTCACTTTTGCGGATGACCTCATTGCGAGCCAATCCAGGTAGCCGCTTTCCCCGGCGCACCAATCCCACCACGTTGACCCCATACTCCTCGACCAGGCCGTCGAGCGCTTTGAGGGGCTGATCGATCATGGCCGACGACTCCGAAACCCGGACTTCTGCCAGATAGTCCTCGAGATCCTCCAATTCGCGACCGGAGTCGTGCTCGAGACGCTCCGACGCAATGAAGCGATGTCCGATCAACACCAGGTAGACGATGCCGACGATCGCGACGGCGAGGCCTACTGGTGCGAAGTCGAACATCTCGAACGGCGAACCAAGCGCGTTTTCGCGAAACGTTGCAATCACGATGTTCGGCGGCGTGCCGATGAGCGTGACCATGCCGCCGAGGATTGAAGCAAACGAGAGCGGCATGAGCGTTTGCGATGGGCTGCGCTTGGCGCGGCGTGCGGCCTGCAGGTCGATCGGCATCAGCAGCGCCAGTGCCGCAACGTTGTTCATCACCGTCGAAAGTGCCGCCGCGACACCGGCCATCACGCCCACGTGGCCCCGGAGGCTATGCGACATCTTGAGCAAAGGGCGAGCGAACAGGTCGATCGCACCCGATCTCGACAGGCCACGGCTCACGATCAACACGAGCACTATGATGGCGACCGCGGGATGTCCAAAGCCGGAAAACACGTCGTCGGCCGCGACGACACCAAGCAGGTACGCCACGACGAGACCCGAAAACGCGATTAGGTCATAGCGAAATCTGCCCCACACCAGCAGGACGAGCATGACGGTGATGAGAGAGAACAGTAGGAGTTGGTCGATGGTCACCGTATATACCCTGGTTTCTACTGGGGCCGTGCAGAGACTGCCATCCGCGCGCCGCTACTGACATCCACTTGTCATCAGTGCGGCGCCCAGTCCGCCTCCACGTGCGCGCGACTGTCACTCAAGTGCGTTGCACGCAACGCGGCTTCTTGCTCCAGTTCGCCGAGCAGTCGATCGAGCGTGCGCCCCACCAGCGTGCAATTGCGGATCATTTCGATCTTCGGCCACGTCGCGCGCTCGCCGTCGAGGATGAGTGCGCGCGTCTCCTCGTCGCTCAAGATCGATAGCAGTTTGCGCGGATCCCAGAACCGCTGGCGGGGGATGATGTTGATGTCTGCCGTGTAATCCTGCACGGCCACGCTGTAGGCCATGCGCGCGAACACGTTGAGCGGATAGCGATTACCGACGAGTCGCATGGTAAATGGCCAGGTTGCCTTCAGCCATTCCCGGGCCGCACTTTGGTAGATGTTGAGGAACTGCGTCAGCAGGCTGTCGTCGAACCCCACGTCGCGGACGGTCCAGAGCACCAATGGATTCGTCTGGCTGGTGATGAAATGATTCACGCCGTAGATACGGGCCAAACGTTTGGCGGGTAAGTCGTCGGACACCGATCCATCCACCCAACGCCTCGACGGCACGTAGGGCTGCCGTTCGCCGAGTCGGTTTTTGGCCGCGAGCGTCACCGGCGGGAAGACGCCTGGAATGGCGCACGACGCGAGCACCGTTTCGCGGATGTACACATTCGGCGACGTCGTCGCGTTCATGAGACGCGCGGTCTGATGCAGCTCCGACGGAGATACGGGAATATTGATGTGCCGCCCCGTGCGTGCCAGCGCCTCTTCGAATGTCAGGTCCGGTACCAGCGCTTCGACGGCGTCACGGACATCCTCGATGGCGAGCCGTCGGTTGCCGCGTGCTTCGGCAGCCGTGGTCTCGCTCATTTCTTCGAGCGCATGCAAGACCAGCGGTCCACTGAACAACTCCAGCAGCTCGGCGTCGGTATGTGTACCGAGAATGGCGGCGACGAACGAACCGGCGCTCGCGCCAGAGATGACGTTCGGCAGTAGGCGCTGCTCGAGCAGCGCCTTTGCAACGCCGATGTGAAAGGGCCCGAGGGCACCGCCACCACTCAGCATCAGCGCCGATCGGCCGAAGCAGTGGCTCGCGCGGCGCAAGAACTCGATCTTCTCGACCAGCGGAATCTCGGCCTCACCGCAGCGTGCAACCTCTTCGATGGCGGCTGCGAGTTCGCGAATGTAGTTGGTGATGAGATGTTTGGTGCCGAACTTGGCGCGGTTGTACAACGCTGGCCGGCCCATGCCGCCCATGTTGCCGTGGATTCCTTCGTTCAAGTAGAAGAGCAGGGCGTGCGGCGTTCCCGCGCGCCGCAACTCGGTGAGCTCATCGAATCGCTCGCGTATGACGCGATAGTCGTAGCGACGCGAGCGATCCTCGCGACGCCACTGTGCGGCACCGCTACGCTCGTCGTCGGCGAGGGCTGCGGCCTTCCATTCATCGTAGTTGGTTGCGGTCATGTCCATCGTATGTCCATCGGATGATTTTAGCTGGCAGCGGGATCGGCTGCCGAATCGTCGGTCGATTCGGTACCCTCACGAGCGCGCACGAGCCGCTCGATACGGTCGAAGGCGACCAGGTAGAACACGCCGAAGGCAGCCGCGGCACCTGCTGCTAGTGGAAAGAACACGCTCCAACCGGTGATTGCGACCACGAATCCTGCAACGGATCCGGCGACCCAGATACCGAAATTCCACAGGCTGGATTGCATGCTGTAGTCGGTACCGGCCTGTGCCTTCGACACCCAGCGAAAGCGAGAATTGTTGACGGCGAACGTATACACCGAGGTGCCGAAACCGAGCACAGCAACGACCGCGACGAACATCGGCAGCGGGGGCAGGGCCGGCATCAACGCGAAGGCGCAGAAGGTCAGTCCTTCGACGGGCAGCATTGCGACACCGATCATCGCAGTGTTGCGGAGCCCGAAGCGCGCGACCAGCAAAGGTGTCGCAATGGCGCCGGCACCCGAACCGGCGATTGCCGAGATCGGTGCGAGAATGCCGAATTGCGTGAGCGTGAGCCCCTTATCGGCGAGGAACGGACCGACCATCGAGCCGAAGAATGCGCCACCAAAACCGAATAGGAACAGAAACGGCAGGATGTAGCGCGACTCGGGGCGAGCCAATGCCTTGAACAGATTCGGTCGCTCACCACGCGCTTTGCGGATGAGTGTCGCGCGCGGTGGCGGTGGCTCACGGCGAATGATGGCCGGCGCCGCGGCAACGATGAGCAGCACCGACGCGCCGAGCATTGTCGGCCGCCAACCGTAGAGTTCGACGAGCGCGACCACGCCGGAGCCGAGCACGCCTGCGAGCGTGGCCAGAAACACGATGATGGACGTACCGATCGGCCGCTCGGCGTCGGTCATGCTCTCGGCCGCGTAGCCGTCCACGGCGATGTCCTGGGCCGCCATGATGAACGACTTCACCGTCAGCACTGCGACGATGGCGTGCACGGTCGCGACACTCGGCGGCACCCAGGCGATGGACGCATACAATGCCGCGCCGATCAACGTGCATGGAATGATCCAAGTCTTGCGATAGCCGATGCGGGCATTGCCGTAGTTGTCGACCACCAACGCGATTGCCCACTTCAGCCAGCGCGGAACACCCGGCAAGGCGAGTAGCCAGAACATCTCGAGCGGTAGTCCCTCGCGGCGCAGGATGAAAGGCAGTGCGACACCGGTGAAGGCGGCCGGGAAGTATTGCGCCATGTGCAACACTCCGAGCGTGAACAGCTTCGGCAGGTCGCGTGTTGCGCTCATGCCGACCGGCCTCGGCTCGACCGCAAGATCAGCACCGAGACTTCGGGCGGCACCAGGAAGCGCACCGGAATGATGCTGGTGCCGATGCCGGAAGCGACGAAGAGATGGCGGCCGTCCTCGATGATGTGGCCGATGGCGAAACGCTCGCCGTAAGCCGAAGGCACGATGGGTCGCCCGACGCCAGGCAGGTAGACCTGGCCGCCATGGGTATGGCCGGCAACCGTGAGCGTCACACGCGCGGGGACGTCGGGGAAGACGTCTGGATTGTGCGTGAACAGTACGATTGCGGCATCGGGCGGTACTCGAGCGAGCGCGCCGTCGACGTCGTGGCGGCCTTCCCAGAAGTCACTGACGCCAACCAGCCAAAAGTGACAGTCCGCGAGTTCGATTGGATGAGCCGAATCGTCCACTACCGGTATGCCCTCCGCCTCGAACGCGTCGCGTACCCGCGGCCCGTTGAACCACCAGTCGTGATTGCCGAGCACGGCAAACACGAGTGCTTCGGTAGTCAGTGCCGCGAGTGCGTGCGCGGTATTTTCCGGAGCAACGAACGTGCCACCGAGTACGCCCTGGGTGACGTAGTCGCCGGTCAATAGCACCAGGTCGGGTTCGGCTCGCCGGGTCAGCGCGATGACGGCATCGAGTTGGTCTAGTCCCATGTGCGGCGCGCCGACGTGCAGGTCCGACAGCACCGCGATGCGTAGCCCCGAGCAAGCCGTGGGCCAGTGCTCGAGGACGAGTTCGTGATCGGTGTTGGCGAGACTCGATGGCTCGAGCCAGAACGCCCAAGCGGCCAGCGCGACCACTGTGGCGATCGCGAACCCACGCAATGCGGTACGCACGTGGTCAGTCCGCATCGTCGATTAGCCGCTTGCGGCTCGCGCGTGGCTCGTCGTATGTCTCGAAGCCGCCTGTACCGGCGGGATCGAAGGGCTCGTGTGCGAATTTATCGAGTTGCATCCGCGCCTCAACGGCAGCTCGCACCGTCAACCCTAGGGCATCGGCGGCACCGAAAGAAGGCGCGGCACATCGGCACATGAATGGAGGCAGAAAAAGAAAGCCCCGCCGAGGCGGGGCTTCCCTTAACCCAGAGGGTTCGGGTGCTTGCGTCGCGGTGTCGGTCTCACGACCTAGAGCCGCGGCGCTCGCGCCCGAGTGGTCGGCATCTTGTGCACCCACGTCTGTGTGCGGTGCCAACCGGCTCGAGTCGCTTATTTTTCGACGCCTTGCCTACGTCGCCTTCCGGCGGGTGAGATCAGCACCCTTGGAAGGTTCGGGCTCGTTACCCGGGATTCGTACTGGACTAGTCAGCCGATCTCCCTTGTCACGTACGCTAGGTACCTCGCCCTTGAGCCACCGTTGCCTTGGCGACCCTGGCCTGGCTAGGCCTTCGCGGATCGTTCGGTGATTCGAACCCTCGTTACCGAGCATTCGCTCGCCGTCCGTCCGTGGGAAGACACGTTATCACAGCGCCATTCCGTGCCAACTGAATTGTCGTCCGGGAGCTTGTGCATAACCTCGGGATAAAGCTGTCGATAACGCGCGCAGGCGGTGGACAACCGGTCGAGCGCCTTGTGGATAACCGCACAGTGCCCGCTGATTGCGGGGGCTTCACGATGCTTGAGCGAAATTCATCCCACACTCCGGCCGCGCAGTAATTCGTCGTCATCGACGATGCGCAGCGCCATGTTGTCGCTTGCGTTGTTGATGACCAGCGATGCGTCGACTCGCACACAGGCACCGGCGTAGGTGCCACCCGACGTGAACGTGCATAGCTGCACGTTGTAACCGTCGATGTTCGGCAGCTTGAACAGTTCCTGGTACATCTGATGTTGATGCTCGAAGCGCCCGTCGGTCGCTTCGAGCAAATGGTCATCGCGGTCGAAGATACTGATGTTGAGCCCGCAGCGCCCGGCAATGGGTTTCACGACGTAGCCGGTCGCATGCAACGATTCGCTGAGTTCGAATGCCGAGTTCAGCAGGTATGGGTGATTTGGGAACAGCGTCCACAGCACGGGCAGAATCGCCTTGTTGCTGGGAATTAGCGTCCACAACGGTTCGTAGACCATGACGTCCTTGCGCAACAATACGTCGACGAGTCGCGGCGGACCCTCATGCCGTTCACCCGGTTGGTATGCGCGCAGCTTTTCTTCGTCGTCATCACATTCCGCACGAATCTGATCGAGTGCCGTCTCCCATGCCCACGTCTTCCACACCCACTTGATGCGCACACCATCGGCATCGCGGATGTTGCCTTCCTCGTCCCAAGCAAGTCCCGCGACACCCCGAATGATCTTGGTCTTGATGCCCGCTTCTTCCATGGCTTCCTGCATGAACAGCGCGTGGTAGGTTTCCTCGAGGTCACGGTCTTGCATGATGTGCACGACGTCGTCGACGTCGCTCTTCGCCCACGTGTCGCGTAGCTCGTTGTGCAGGTCGGCGCCAGGATCGCGTCCGACGGGACAGTCGAAATGCGCGGCCCACTTGCCTTGCACTTTGCCTGTTTCCATGTGGCAGGCGGCGGAGTCGCAGTTGTATTCATACGCCTTGATGCCGCGCTCCGACAACGAGAAATCGAAACGCCCGGTGATCATCTGATTGCGGCGGTTGTTCCAAGATTGGCGGATCTTCGTCCACAGCGAGCGCGGAATGTTGAACTTCTCGAGCAGGGTCTCGTCGCGCAGCACGTAGTCCGTGGCGTGCATGAACAGCGCATGCAGCTCGTTGGTCGCGCGTTCCAGCTCCTCGGCCGCCGTCTCCGAGATGCAGTAGTACTTGTATTGATCGGCTTCCACAGAGGTGAGCTTGTGACCCTTCATCATGGCGACGTATGCAGCTTCGTCGGCGTTCGCCATGTTGAGCCAGGACGATCGTGCCTGACCCTCGTTGGCCAGCTCGCGCAATTGCACGTTGAACAATCGCGGATCGTGCTGTTCGGGTTCCTCCGCGTAGCGGTCGTCGTCGGTCTGTAGTACCCAGCCGAGAATGGTCGCATCGCCGAACGAGCACTCCACCCAGTACTCGTCGGTATCGGTGACCGTGGCCTTTATTTCGCGGGCATAGTGGTGGCCCTCGGGCCACACGCGATGGCCGACGTTCTGTTCGGCGAACCGAATGTAGGTGGGTGCCACGTCGGTGACGATGGCGACGTGGCCGGTGCGCTCGAATTCTCCGCCCTCATCCCACACGAGCAAACAGCCCGGCTCTGGGTGCCGCTTCGAGCCGTTCGCGAACGAGCGCAGCGGCAGTCGTCGATTCTCACCGACTACGCGTACCGAGCGTAGCCGGAAGATCTCGTAGGCCATGGCCACATCGTCGAAGATGTAGCCTTTGTTCAGGTACATCCACCGTCGGGCAAATTCCACGCACTGCCACTTGAATCCCATATAGACGCCGTCGACGTAGCTACGGTACGCGTGCCGGTCGGGTAGCTCGCGATCATCTGCGCTGGCGTAGTCGGAGGAGTAGGCCGGCACGTTGCCGGGTGCCAAGCCGAGCAAAGTACCGAAGGGAGCCGGACCTTCCTTGGTGGCAGTATCCATCGAGCGGCGGGGCGGTGCCTCGAGAAAACCGCAACTCTAGCGCACCTTGGCGTTCGACGGTTGGCTTTGGTCGACAATTCGGCGGGGGATTGGCGAACGATGCCCCTCGTGCGAAATGTCGCTGCGCGCCGGGCGCTCGACGAGACGTTGAGTCAAGGCGGGATTCCGCGTACCTGGGGGCCTTCGAGTGTGCGGTGGGTTGGGACGCCAGCCGGTATACAACTTCGTCACCGGGCAGTGTCGACATGGAACCGAGGACCCATTAGCCTTGCGCACCGCACCGTTTCTAACCGCAATTGCCATGAGCGAACAGACCAACGTCACGCGCCAAGAGTTGATGACTCGATCGAACAAGGAGTTGTTCGAGCAGTGGGCCATCGACGTCGATCGCGACCCGAACTCCGTACCGCTCGCCGAGCTCGATCCGGGTCATCCGGATCTGTTCGAAGCGCGCAAGGAGTTGCCCTACTTCGAGCGGCTACGCCGCGAAGCGCCTGTGCACTTCTGCGCGAACAGCATGTTTGGACCGTATTGGTCGGTGACCAGATACGACGACATCGTCTACGTCGACTCGCAGCACGAGCTGTTCTCGTCCGACTTTCGGCTGGGCGGCATCAACATCGGTGGCGTCGCTGACCCGAATCCGGATCCGCAATTCACGTTGCCGATGTTCATCATGGAAGACCCGCCCAAGCACGACGAGCAGCGCAAAGTCGTCGCACCGATGTTCGCGCCGCGACATCTGCATTCGCTCGAGAACCTGATTCGCGAGCGTGCGGGCAAGATTTTGGATGCGCTGCCGCGCAACGAAGACTTCAATTGGGTCCGGCACGTGTCGGTCGAGCTGACGGGTCAGATGCTGGCCACGCTGTTCGACATACCGCAGGAAGACCGCCACAAGCTCATACATTGGTCCGACACGACGTCGAACATCGGCAATCCCGAGTACTTCGAGACCGCGGAAGAAGGATTCCAAGAACTGTGGAAGTGTTGGGCCTATTTCGCCGATGTGTGGGAGCAACGCAAGGCGCAGAAAGTCCCGGGCAACGACCTGATCTCCATGTTGGTGCATGGCGAGTCGACCAAGAACATGCCGCCCAACGAATATCTGGGCAACATCCTGTTGTTGATCGTCGGTGGCAACGACACCACCCGCAACTCGATCACCGGCGGCGTACTCGCACTCAACCAGAACCCGGACCAATATCGCAAGCTGCGTGACGATCACGGTCTCGTCGCGTCTATGGTGCCCGAAATCATCCGCTGGCAGTCGCCGGTTGCACACATGGCGCGTACTGCGCTGGCGGATACGGAGCTCGGTGGGCAACGAATAAGAAAAGGCGATCGCGTCGCGATGTGGTACATCTCCGGCAATCGCGACGAGGACGCCATCGAGAACGCCAATCGTTTCATCATCGATCGCGACAATCCGCGTAAGCACGTGGCCTTCGGCTTCGGCATTCACCGTTGTCTCGGCAACCGCTTGGGCGAGATGCAGCTGCGCGTGATCTGGGAAGAGATCTTGAAGCGATTCGACACCATCGAAGTAGTAGGTGACCCGGTTTACCTGCGCTCGAGTTTCATTCGCGGAATTCGCGAATTGCCAGTTCGGATACGGGGGTAAACATCATGGCGAAGATCACTTTCATTGCATTCGACGGTACCGAGTACGTGGTCGATGCGCAGAACGGCTCGTCGGTCATGCAGAGCGCGATCGACAACGCCGTACCAGGTATCGATGCAGACTGCGGCGGTCAATGTTCTTGTGCGACTTGCCACGTCATCGTCGACGATGCGTGGTTCGGTGTCGTCGGCAAGCCGGGCGACCGTGAAGAAGAGATGCTCGACTTGAATCCCGAACGCGAGCCGAACTCCCGCCTGTCGTGTCAGGTGCCGGTGCGGGACGAGCTCGACGGTCTGGTGGTGCGCCTACCCGAATTCCAGATGTAGCGCGTCAGCGCGTACAACGCGGATCCCACGGCCAAAAACACGAGTGTCACCAGCCATGCATCGAATGCGACCTGCGTGAGCAGGCCGATGCAGACCAGCGCAGCAAAGATGGGTACGGCGTAACCGCCGGGTAGCTGGAACGCGCCCGGTTCGCCACTCAAACGTGATCGCATGGTGGGGATCGCGCCGATGCACACCAAGTAGATCAAGAGCCGTGTCAGCACCGAGATGCCGGCGAGCCACACGAACGACCCTGTGACGGCCAGCGCCAACACAAGCCCGCCGAATGCCATGACCGAAACGGACGGCGTGAGATACCGCGGATGGACGTACTCGAACGCGGCGGGCAGGTGTCGTTCGCGGGCCATGGCGTAGGTCATGCGCGGTGTCGAGAACATGGCACCAGCCATGTTTCCGGCCACCGAAGCGATCACTCCCGCGGTGAGTAGGATGGCGCCGCCACTGCCGATCAGCGTGTTCGCCGCATCCACCAGCGGACGCTCGCTGGTCGCGATGTCGGGTAACACGCTCACGCTCACGGCCTGGATGAGAAAGTACAGCAACGTCACGATTACCAGCGAGAGTGTCAGCGCCCGCGCCATGTCGCGCGTAGGATCGCGTGCTTCACCGGCCGGCACGAGCGCCGACTCGAAGCCGACGAAGGCGTACACCATGAGTACCAGCGCAGCGCCGAACGCGGAACCGTCGGGAAGTTGCAGCACCGGCGCTACGAAGATATCGGTGTGTAGCGACGGCAAGCCCCAGATGACGAGGCAGAGGAGGGGCACGAACTTGAGTACCGTGAGAACGCCGACGGTGCGCATCGCGCCACCGGTCCCCGTGACGTTGACCCAGGTCAGCCCACCGATGATCAGGCACAACAGCGCAATGCGTGTGGGGCCGTCGCCGGCCGCCGGCCAGAACAGCGCAATCGATGCGATCAGCAGGTTGATGTTGGCGGCAAGCCCGGTGGCGCGCGCGAAATAGAACGCCCATCCCGTTTGGAACGCCACCAGCGGTCCGAACGCCGTTTTGGCGTAGAGGATGGGTCCGCCGGTGCCGCGAAAATAGCTGGCCGCTTCGCCGAAGGTGAGAATCACGGGCGTCATCGCGAGCCCGCACACGAGGTACATCCACGGGCTGAACCCGCCCGTCAGACGAGCGGCCTCCGCGCCGACGCCGAAGATACCGGCGCCGATCATGCCATTCACCACCAATAGCCAGATGCCGACCACGGTTAGACGCCGGACCAGCGGTTCGGCGCGAGGCTCGCTTTCGTGGCCGGGCTGCATCGAAGTGATGCTACGCTACCAGCCTCGAGGGCGACCACTCGAATCGAATTGGGGGAATCATGGCGAAGGAGTTTGCCTCGCGCGGCGACTTGTCCGAAAAGCAGGTGACGTTTTCGCAACTCGCACCGGAGGCGTACGCGTATACCGCCGAAGGCGACCCGAACACCGGCATCGTGGTGGGCGACGATTGCGTGCTGGTCGTCGATACCCAGGCAACGCCGGCCATGGCCGCCGACGTCATTCGTCGCATTCGTAGCGTCACCGACAAGCCGATACGACACATCGTACTGAGCCACTATCACGCCGTTCGGGTACTCGGCGCTTCGGCCTATAGTGCGACCAACATCATCGCCAGTCGGCCCACCTACGAGTTGATCGTCGAACGTGGCCAGCAGGATTTCGAATCGGAACTCGGGCGATTTCCGCGTCTGTTCGCCGGTGTCGATTCCGTGCCAGGCCTAACCTGGCCGAACGTGGTGTTCGACGACAAGCTGACGCTCTACCTCGGCGAACTCGAAGTGCAGATTCTGCATCTCGGCCGCGGCCATACCAAGGGCGACACCGTGGTGTGGCTGCCGAAATCGCGTGTGCTGTTTTCTGGCGATCTGGTGGAGTACGGGGCGACCCCGTACACGGGCGATGCCTACCACGAAGCGTGGCCAGGCACGCTCGATCGGCTGCTGGCGCTCGATCCGCAGTCGCTCGTACCCGGGCGCGGTGACGCACTGACCAAACCCGACGCTTGCCGCAAGGCAATCGAAGGTACGCGCGCGTTTCTCGCGGAGATGTTCGCGTCGGTGAAGGCGGGCCGCGCGCGCGGCGCATCGCTCGCCGAATGCTACAAGGCGACCTACGCGAAGCTCGCGCCCAAGTACGGCGACTGGGTGATCTTCGAGCACTGTTTGCCGTTCGATGTCACGCGCTGCTATGACGAGGCCGGCGATCACCCCGATCCACGGATCTGGACAGCACAGCGCGATGACGAAATGTGGCACGCGCTGCAGCGCGAGGTCGACTGAGGCCAACGTGCCGGCGAGTCACAAGAACGCCGTCTACGTATACCGCCACAGCGCGGATCAGGACGCCGCCAGGCCGGTGCACCATCCCGTGATCGTGGTCGGTGCCGGTCCGAGCGGGCTCACTGCGGGCATCGATCTCGCGTTTCGTGGCGTGCGTGGCGTAGTGTTGGACGACAACGACACCGTATCGGTGGGTTCGCGCGCCATTTGCTTCTCGAAGCGCACGCTGGAGATTTGGCAGCGACTCGGCTGTGCCGCGCCGATGCTCGAGAAGGGCATCGAGTGGCGGCTCGGTAAGGTGTTTTTCGGCAAGCAGAGGGTCTTCGAATTCAATCTGCAGCCGGAGCCCGGTCACGGCATGCCCGCCTTCATCAACCTGCAGCAATACTATGTCGAGGAGATGCTCATCGAGCGTGCCATGCGGCTCGGTGTCGACTTGCGTTGGCGAAACCGCGTGGTCGGCATTCGCGAACATGACGATTGTGTGTGGGTCGACATCGATACACCCGATGGTCGTTACGTGCTCACGGCCGACTACGTGGTGGCGGCTGATGGCGCCAACAGTCCGGTCCGCGACATGCTGGGGCTGGAGAGCGCTGGCCAGGTCTTCAACGACCAGTTCTTGATTGCAGACGTGGTCGTCGAAGCGCCGTTTCCGACCGAGCGCTGGTTCTGGTTCGACCCACCGTTTCACGAAGGGCAGTCGGTGCTGCTGCACCGGCAAGCCGACAACGTGTTCCGCATCGACTTTCAGCTCGGCGCGGATGCCGATGGCAACGCCGCACTCGAACCTGCGTCCATTGCGCCACGTATTCGTGCGATGCTCGGCGACAAGGTGGCGTGGTCGCTCGATTGGGCGAGTGTCTATACGTTCCGCTGTCGAATGATGGAGCGTTTCGTGCACGATCGCGTGATCTTCGTTGGCGACGCCGCGCACCAGGTCTCGCCATTCGGGGCGCGCGGCGCGAACGGCGGTGTGCAATCGGCGGAAAACCTGACTTGGAAGTTAGCACGTGTGCTGCGCGGCGAATCGCCCGTTGCGCTGCTCGAGAGCTATGACAACGAGCGTCGTGAGGCGGCACGCGAGAACATTCTCAATTCCACCCGAGCCACGGACTTCATTACACCGAAAAGCCATGTCAGTCGCGTGTTTCGGGATTCGGTATTGCGACTCGCTGCGAACGAGCCGTTCGCGCGGGCGTTGGTCAATAGCGGCCGATTGTCGACGCCGTGCGCGTACCGGCACAGCCCGCTCAGCACGCCGGACGCCGATCGATTCGAAGGCGCTGCGAGACCCGGTGCGGTGTGTCCGGATGCACCGGTCGTACGCCTCGGCAGGCGCGAGTTTCTGCTCGATTCACTGGGCAAGCGGTTTACCGTGATTTGTAGTGGAGGTGGTCTGCCAGAAGGCTTGCGTGACGACGCGGACATCGACGTGCTCGAAGTTGGCGTCGACTTCGACGATGTGGAAGGTCTGGTAAGCAAACGGCTCGACCTCGTGGCGGGCGGCGCCTATTTGATACGCCCAGATCAGTACGTCTGCGCACGGTGGCGCGTGCCCACCGCGGATGATGTGGTTACCGCGTGGCGACGCGCGTGTGCACTTTCGTAACGAGAGAAATCGCATGACACTGAACAGACAACCAAATTTCGACGACGCCGACGCGTTCTACGCGGCGCTCATCGAAGCGCACCGTGACTTCAGCGATGCAGAAAGCGAGGCGATGAACGCACGGCTCGTACTGTTGCTTGCCAACCACATCGGCAGCCACGACGTGTTGTTCGAGGCGTTGGATACGGCACGGACATCGGTACTCGAGGAGCGAACATGAAGAAATGGTTCAGCTTTCCGATTCGGGAGGGCGTGCATTCGCGGCAAGCGCACTGCGACCTGCCGGCCGGTACGTTCGAACGCGAGATGGGCCGTGAAGGGTTCTTCGGCCCCGTCAGCCACATCCATCACACGCATCCGCCCACCGGTTGGGTGGATTGGGAGGGTCCGTTGCGGCCTCGCGCCTTCGACTTACGAAAGCTCGATGCGGGCGGTGACTGCCCGCTGTTTTCGCCGGTCGTGTTGTCGAATTCGGATGTCGCCATTCGGCTTTGGCGAACTGCGCAGCCGATGCGCCATTTGGTGCGCAATAGCGACGGTGACGATCTCTTGTTCGTGCACGCAGGCGGCGGTGATCTGTTCTGCGACTACGGTCATCTCGCATTGGTGGAAGGTGACTATGTGGTCGTTCCAAGGGGTGTGGCGTGGCGCGTCGTGCCCGAAACTGACCTCGATCTACTGATGATCGAGAATACCGATGGCGCGTATCAATTGCCGGAACGCGGGTTGGTGGGTCCGAACGCGGTCTACGATCTCGCGGTACTCGATCATCCGCGTCTCGATGAGGCATTCGACGCGCAGCGTAGCGAGGAGCCGTGGGCGGTGCACGTCAAGCGCAACGGTGCGCGCAGTATTGTTCGCTATCCGTTCAATCCTCTCGATGCCATTGGTTGGCACGGCGACAACACGGTGATGCGTTTGAATTGGCGCGACATCCGACCGCTCATGAGTCACCGCTATCACGTGCCGCCATCGGCGCATACGACGTTCGTCGGAGGCGGGTTCGTGGTATGCACGTTTGTGCCACGGCCGATCGAATCGGACCCAGGTGCACTCAAAGTGCCCTTCTACCACAACAACGACGACTACGACGAAGTGCTCTTCTACCATGCCGGCAACTTCTTCAGTCGTGACAACATTGCGGCCGGCATGCTGACGCTACACCCGTGTGGTTTCGCACACGGACCCCATCCGAAGGCATTGGCCAAGAGTCTCACCGATCCAGCCAAATCCACGGACGAGGTCGCGGTCATGATCGACACGCGCCGCGCACTATCTGTTGCGAGAGTAATGAATGGCGTAGAGAACCCCGCCTACGTCGATTCATGGAAGTCTCCGGGTGGTGCACTATGAAGCTCGCGTCTTTGGGAGAAGGACGCGATGGACGCTTGGTTGTCGTGTCGCGGGATCTCGTGCGCGCCACATCGGCTGCGGACATTGCGCCGACGCTGCAGAATGCGCTCGACCGTTGGTCCGATGTGGCTTCGGCGCTTGCGGATCGCGCCGCTGCGCTCGAGGCCGGACAGACGGCGGCCACCTTCGAGTTTTCTACAGCCTCGGTCGCATCGCCGCTACCGCGCGCCTATCAGTGGGCGGATGGCAGCGCGTACGTCAATCACGTCGAGCTGGTGCGTCGCGCGCGCGGCGCCGAGATGCCGGATTCGTTTTGGACCGATCCGCTCATGTACCAGGGTGGATCCGATGGTTTCCTGGGCCCCCGCGATCCGATTCCAGTCGCGGCCGTCGAGTGGGGCGCCGACTTCGAAGGCGAAGTCGCGATCATCACCGACGACGTGCCGCAAGGTATTTCCGCCGAGGCGGCGGGTGAACACATCAAGCTCGTCATGCTGGTCAACGACGTGTCCCTGCGTGGACTCATCCCCGCCGAACTCGACAAGGGCTTCGGGTTCTTCCAATCCAAGCCGGCGTCGGCGTTCTCGCCGGTTGCGGTGACACCCGATGAACTCGGTGCGGCGTGGGATGGCTCACGCGTGCACTTGCCGCTGATTGTGCATCTCAATGGCGAGCTATTCGGTCGCCCCGACGCGGGCACCGACATGGTGTTCGACTTTCCGACGCTCATCGCTCATGCGACCCGCACCCGAAGCTTGTGCGCTGGCACGATCGTCGGTTCAGGTACGGTTTCGAACAAGCAAGGAACCGCACATGGCAGCGCGATTCGTGACGGCGGGGTTGGCTATTCGTGCATTGCCGAGTTGCGCATGATCGAGACAATTCGCGACGGCAAACCGAGTACGCCGTTCTTGCGCCATGGTGATCGCGTGCACCTCGAGATGTTGGATACCGATGGCCGTTCGGTGTTCGGCGCAATCGAGCAGGAGGTCGTGCCGCTTTGAAGCTTTACGGATATTTTCGTTCGTCAGCAGCCTACCGTGTGCGTATTGCGCTCGGCTTGAAAGGTGTGCGCTACGTTCCGGTCAGCGTCGATCTGGTGGCCGGCGATCAGCGCGATGCGGACTACACGTCACGCAACCCGCTCGGTCTGGTACCTGCGCTCGAGGACGATGGCCGCGTACTTGGACAATCGCTCGCCATAATCGAGTATTTGGAAGAGCGATATCCGGAACCACCGTTGCTGCCCGCCGATGCATGGGCACGCGCGCAAGCTCGCAGCATCGCGTACGCCATCGCGTGCGACACACATCCCCTCAACAACCTATCCGTCTTGAACTTTCTGCGCGATGAGCTCGGCGTCGATCAAGCTGGACGTGATGCATGGTATGCGCGTTGGATTGATCGTTCGTTCAAGGCGATCGAGGCCGTCTTGGTCGCGGGGCCGTTTGCGGTCGGGAGCCAACCGACGATCGCGGACACATGCCTCGTGCCTCAGGTGTTCAACGCCCGGCGGTTCGACATCGACTTGACGCCGTATCCGAAGATCACGGCCGTCGATGCGGCGATGGTGGCACTACCCGCCGTGGCCGCTGCGCATCCGTCGCGACAGACCGACGCCCGCTAGCACGCGCCCGTTAGCCCGCTCAGCGGCTGCCATGAAAGACGCGGTACTGCGCCAGGTCGATCTTGCGCGTGCGCCACCAGTACTCGGTGGTGGTGCCCGCCCAATTGTTGGTAATGCGTCCGGTTGCATTCTTGTACCAACTGCGTGGCGTACGTGCCCACACCATGCCTGCCAGCCGGTTGCTGAGACGTTCGTTGAACTTGCGCTGCACCTCGTCGCGGACGTCCAGTGCGCGCAGTTCGTGACGATGCAACGTGCGGATGGCGTCGACGATGTAACGCGCTTGGCACTCGATCATGAACACGATCGAATTGTGTCCGAGATGCGTGTTCGGACCATACATCAAGAACAAGTTTGGAAAGCCGGCGACGGAAATTCCGAGGAACGCTTCGGCGCCGTCGCGCCAGCGCGATTCGAGGGTCGTGCCGTCGGTACCAACCACCGTCATCGGCGCGAGAAAGCTGTTGGCTTCGAAGCCCGTAGCGAAAATCAGAACGTCGATTGGTACTTCACGGCCGCTATCTAGTACGAAGCCATCGCGCGTAATGCGCGCGATTGGTTCATCGATCAGCTCGACGTTGGGTCGATTCAGCGTCTGGTAGTAGTCGTCCGAGATCAGAATGCCCTTGCCGCCGATTGGGTAGCTCGGCACCAACCGACCTTGTAGGTCGGGATCGACCACGATGCTGCGCATATGGCGCTCGGCGGCGCGCGCGAGCAGTCGCGATAGCCACGGCGCGCCGCGCACGATCGGAAACCGCAGTTCGTGACGCAGCCACTGCCACCATCGATACACGCGTGCCCAGAGGGGATAGCGTGCGAAACGATCGTGTTCGGCCGTCGAGAAAGGTCGATCGCCGCGTGGCAGCATCCAGTTCGGGCTGCGTTGGCAAATGGCAAGCCGATCGACGAGAGGAGCGATGACCGGAATGAACTGAACGGCACTAGCGGCGTTGCCGACAACAGCGACTCGCTTGCCCGATAGCTCGACGTCGTGTGCCCATCGCGCGGAATGGAACTGCGCGCCCGCGAACGCTTCGATGCCTCGAATCGCGGGTATGTGTGGCCGGTGCAGCTGTCCGACCGCGCATATCAATGCATCGCAAACGAGGTGCTCGCCTTGAACGGTGGTGACGAGCCACTGGCAACGATCGGCATCGTACGCGGCGTCCTTCACCTCGGTTCCGAAACGAATGTGCGCCGTCAGATCGTATTTCTGCACACAGTGTTCCATATAGCGCTGGATCTCCGTGTGGGAAACCCACTTGTGCGACCAATCGGTCTTCTGCTCGAACGAGAAGCAGTAGTGGAAGGCCGGGCTGTCGCAACTGCAGCCCGGGTACGTGTTGTCGCGCCATGTGCCACCGACACGATCAGCCTTCTCGACAATGGTGAACGACTCGATGCCGCGGCGTTTGAGCGCAATGCCGATGCAGATGCCCGAGAACCCGGCGCCGATGATGAGGACGCGTGGCGTCATGCTGACCGAGAACAGAACTGCAGATTGTGTCTTATGGCAGATCGCCGACGGCGACGGCGATCCGTAAATTCCGAAAGTCGTGTCGGTTTGCCGGCACGACGCCGATCGACAAAACGCTGCGCGTCAGCCTCGGGCGAGGCGGCGCTCGATCGGCAACTTCGATGCCCAGATCACCCCCGCGGCGACTAGCAGCGGAATGCCGGGCAGCACCGGCACCGCCAATCCAACTACGCCGACGCCGGCGATCACGGCTGCCGCGGTTCGGCGCAGTTTGCGTGCGCGTCGCAGCTTGGCTTCCTGGTAGTGCATCTCGACGATCCCAAGGACGTTGCATGTTTGTGGAGCAAGGGTCGTGCCAGCGCGCAGTGCGGGTCGCTGCGCTACCGTGGCTGGGGAAGGCTGGTCGCGCTTGCCGTAACTTGGCTCGAATCGCCAAAGCTGGCCCGGATGGACGGGACCAGCGCCGCTCGTCGGTCCAGGTCGGAGGCGCTACGACTGTCAGTCTCTATAAAAATTATAAAAAATATATAGTTACAGAAGCTTCTTGAGGTTAATTCGCGTGGATCGTCTCGGCAATTCGGGTCCTCAGTTCGGTTCGGGTCACGATGCCCTCGATCTCTGCCATGACCGTTGTCGGTGTTGCGCCTCGATCGGCCCGATACAGCGCCCAAAGCATACCTGCGCGATTGCCTGACGCGCAGTGGACGAGCACGGGTGTGTCCGCCAAATCGTCCATGAGGGCGGCGAACTCGGCGCGGCGGGCAGGATCCGGAAAACCCTTGGTCGGAAAGTTGATGTACCGGAAACCGCGCGCTTCGAGGTTGGCCTGTTCGTCCGCGGTACCTTCCTCCGCGGTCCTGAGGTCGATCACGGTACGTATGCCACGAGCCGCGAGGTCGTCGGCAGCGGCTGGCGACAATGCACCGGCGAGGGTTACGGTCGGCGAGACAGCATGCGCATTGACGAGCGCCTCATCGGCGCTGACTTGTAGCGCGATCATCGACGCGAGTGCGATCAGCAGGCGGTGCATAGGTCGTTCGTCTCCTAGTCAGGCGATGTTACCCGACGAGCGGCAGAATTCGCCGCACCGGGCGTCATCTCACTGTCATTATGCTCGGCTAGGCTTGCATCATGGAAATGGAAGAAATTCTGGACGAAATCCTGGCGCGCCAAGCGCCGCCACCCGCCGAGCCCGTCGACGACGCCACTGAACTGTGACGGTGACTCACGTCGCAATTCGAGCGTGACGCCGCCCGAAGCGGCGAACGCGTCAATCCGATGTAATGCGCAGGGGGTGCACTGCACCCGGGACACAGCAGAGGATCGGGCATGAGTCAGCAGGACGCTTTTGCCGAAGCGGTGTTTTTCTTCGATGGGAGCGAAGTCAGCACCGAGATGCACTTTGCGGAGTTCGAAGCACTGTTGAATGGTGCAGCTTCGCTGCAAGCATTCGCCGCTAGTCGCGTGCGTGGCGCGTACGTGGTGGTCGGCACCGGTCTCGCGGTGCGCGGCGTGGTTTGTTTCCTACTGCGCATCGACGAAAACGGCCACGCCGACCGCAGTTTCAGCGTCCCGCTGCGGCATCTCGTGCGGCATGCAGGGCCGGGCCCAGACCTCGGCTTCGGGCCGATCAGACTGTCTTCGAAGAGCCAATGCTCGGTGTCTTGGCACGCGCTCAATCTTTGGCAACCCGAAGGTGACGGCGAAGCCAATCCGCTCAAGGTGCTGCAGCGTGCGGTGTGGCGCAATCGGCTCGGACTGAAGCTCACCAAGGCCGAGGAGGTGGCGTTTCCGGCGACCGCCGCCGGGGTGCGCGCGGCGAAAGAGCAAAAGCTCGACGAGGCATTCGGGGATGAAGGACGCGTGAGCCTGCAGCAACTCATTCGCAACCACAGTCAACAGCTCGAGACGACGACCCGTAAGTACCGCTCCGACCTCGAGCAACAGCAACAGATCTACCTCGATCAGATTCGCAGTTGCCGTGACGAGATCCAGCGCCTGAAGGGATTGCTGCGACACGAGCAGAGCCGCAACCGGCGCCTGCAACAACTTCTGCGCGGCGAAACCGACCGCTGACGGAGCGCGCGTCGTTCGATCGGCGCCGCGCTAAATGCTGGCGTCCATGTCGAGTGCCGGCGATTCGCCCATCGGTCGGCCGACGACTTGCGCGGGCACGCCGGCGACCGTGACGTGTGCTGGTACGTCGCGCAACACCACACTGCCCGCGCCGACCTTCGCGCCTTCGCCAACCACGATGTTGCCGATGACCTTGCAGCCGGCCGAGAGCAGCACGCCGCGGCGTATCTTGGGGTGCCGATCACCACTGTCCTTGCCAGAGCCGCCGAGCGTCACCGAGTGCAGGATCGATACGTCGTCATCGACCACGGCGGTTTCACCAATCACGATACCGGTCGCGTGGTCGAGCATGATGCCGGAGCCGATGCGCGCCGCG
>QJXZ01000213.1 GCA_003248125.1 Gammaproteobacteria bacterium
TGGGCGCGCTCGGTCGAGCAGGTTTGTTATGTGATCGGCGACCCGGTGGAGGTCATCGTCCTCGACATCGGCGACTGCGACATTGCGCCAGGCGCCAACATGGCAGGTGAGGCGCGCGATCGTGTGCAATTCTTGGGTGTGCCGGAGCGGTGTGGGGCTTCCGAACGCACCACGGTGCAAGATGTCTTCGATCTCATGGCCCTCACGCGGTGCGCATTGATGACCGGCGCCATGGAACGTTGTCTCGAACTCTCTTGCCAATACGTTTCCGAGCGTAAACAGTTCGGCCGCGAGCTCGCCAAGTTCCAAGCCATTCAGCATTCCGCCGCGATCATGGCCTGTGAAGTGGCTGCCGCTGTGCGCGCGACAGACGCCGCGATCGGCGCATTGGACACCGATCGCTTCCTACCGATGGTTGCCGCGGCGAAGGCACGAGTCGGCGAAGCCGCAGGCATCGTTGCCGAGATCGCGCATCAGCTGCACGGTGCAATGGGCTACACACACGAGCACACACTCCATCACTTTACGCGGCGTTTGCTGGCCTGGCGCGACGAGTACGGCCGTGAAACCCACTGGCAACAGCGCTTGGGCCGCGCCGTTGCCGCCGGTGGTGCCGATGCCGTGTGGTCCTTCATTGCCGGTGCCTGAGCGTCCCGCGCTGCTGCCGCCGCGTCCCGAGCCGCCGTTGCCGGTCGCGATCAGTGACTGCCTGACCGGCGCCGGCGTGCGCTTCGATGGCGGCCACAAGCGTTCCGCCGTACCGCACGACAAGCTCGACCGCCTGTTCGAATGGCGCGGCATGTGTCCCGAAGTGGCAATTGGCATGGGCGTACCGCGCGACCCGATTCGATTGGTTGGCGACGCGGCCCAGCCGCGTGCGCGTGGGATCAAAGACGATCGGGTGGACGTGACCGATGCATTGACACGATACGGTGATGCAGTCGCGGGCAAGCTCGACGACGTGGTCGGCTTCGTGTTCATGAAGAACTCACCGTCGTGCGGCTTGTTCCGCGTCAAGGTCTACAGCGCGTCCGGCGGGCCGCCGGCGCCGAAAGGCAGGGGCATCTTTGCGGCGGCGATCACGCGTGCCTTGCCGTCGCTACCCGTGGAAGAGAGTGGCCGCCTGGAAGATGCGGTGCTGCGCGAATGCTTCGTCACCAGGGTGTTCGCTTATGCGCATTGGCGGCGCCTGGTCGCGGCCGGACTGACCAAAGCCAACCTGATCGCCTTTCACAGCGCCTACAAGTACCTGCTCATGGCGCACAGCATCACGGCATATCGGGCCGCAGGTCGATTGCTCAGCGATGTGTCGGGTGACCTCGACTCGATCGGCGGGCAATACCTCACGATTCTGATGCAGGGACTGTCGAAGCCGGCTCGCGCTGGCGGCCATGCCAACGTTTTGCAGCATCTGGCGGGTTATGTGAAGGACGAGCTCGACTCGGAAACGCGCCGAGAGCTCGCCGCATTGATTGATGCGTATCGGCGTGACGAAGTGCCGCTACTCGCGCCGCTTTCGTTGCTCAAGCACCACCTGCGCCGCTTCCCCGACCGCTACGCCTTGGATCAGATCTATTTGAACCCACACCCAGCGGCAGCAGGCCTGCGCCGTGCGTTGTGAGTGAACCATGACGTTCAAGTCGTGGCTCTACGACCGCTTCATCGCGCACCGCTACGATAGCGAGCTCGAGGAGATCACCGAGGCCGCGCGGGGTCGCTGTGTGGCTGAGCTTGCCATGTCAGCGGGAGCCACCGTGCTCGATCTCGGCTGCGGCACCGGCCTCAATCACCCGTACCTGATCCGTGCCATTGGTCCGACGGGAAGCATCATCGCCGTCGACGCTTCGGCCCAGATGCTTACCGCAGCCAGGGCCAGAGCGGCGCGCGGAGGGTATGCGGCGCAGGTGCAGTTCGTTCGAGGCGATGCGCGCCGGTTGCGCGACTTGCTCGTGCAGCAAGGCGCGGATCGACCCATCGATGGCTTGCTCATCACGTTGTTCTTCAGCGTGGTGCCAAGCTGGCGCGAAGTGTTCGCGCAGGCGTTCGACGCGCTGAGAGCGGGCGGTCGCTGCGCGATCATGGACACCTATTGGCAGCGACCGTCGCTACGACTTTGGATGATGTCGCTTCGCTATGCGGCAGATCCCACCCGG
The DNA here is from genome assembly GCA_003248125.1 of Gammaproteobacteria bacterium. GTDB lineage: Bacteria > Pseudomonadota > Gammaproteobacteria > Pseudomonadales > Azotimanducaceae > SZUA-521. Next base: position 2,154 of record QJXZ01000213.1, read on the forward strand.
CGTGGATTCGAGCCGCTCGAGCGTGAGGCCGGCGACTTCCGGCTCGAATACTTTCCGCCCGATTCGGGAGCGTTTTTCATTGCATCAGGCACCAAGCCCGAGCGTGCGAAATGACATCGAAAGCGCACCTGCTCGACGCGCTCGCGAATCATCGCGTCGCCGAGGTCGAGGCAGACCTGGCTGCCAAGCCGGAGTTGCTCGACCTTCGTGACCCGCGCGGCCGCAACCTGTTGCATCTGTGCTGCGGGGTCGACATCGACAAGAAGCGCATCGATCCGAAGCGCGGTATCCGCATGGTCGACTCGCTGCTCGCGAAGGGCTTCGGCATCGATGAGCCGGCGTTTACCGAAGGCGCCTGGCATGCGACAGCGCTTTGGTACGCCATTGCACGTGGCCGCAATCGGCGTCTCGCCGAGCACTTGCTCGAACTCGGCTGCGATCCGAACCATTGCTTGTGGGCCGCAGCGTTTCGCGACGATCTCGCGGTCATTGGTTTGTTGCTCGATCACGGTGCCGCGATCGACGCTGTCGCCGAAGACGAAACGCCGTTTCTCGCGGCCGTCAAAGTCAGCCGGTTTCGCGCTGCCGAGATGTTGCTCGCGCGGGGAGCGAACGTCGACTTCCAGGACAGCTCGGGGAACTCGGCGCTGCATTACATGTTGAAGAAGGGCAGCGACAAGCGGCACTTCCGAATGGTGATGCGCTTTGCGCCGCGGGGTGACCTCGAGAACGGCAAGGGCGAGACGGCCGCTGCCGTCATGGCCCGAAAGCGGGATCCCGAGTTCAAGCGCATGGCGCGGGCATTGGCGGCGCGGGCGTGACCGGTCCGGCGTGGCGCGCGTGCCGAATCGCTGAATGACGGCTTCCGTTTGCGTTCGGATCGGCGGATCCTGAAGGCGGCTTTACGGAGGGCTTTCCCATGTTGCCAAACGTACGTGCCTATCTCGTCGTCTCCGCCATCGTCTTCGCTATTGTCGCAGTCGTGCACCTGGCACGGGCGCTCAACGGCTGGGCGTTCGTTGTCGGACCGGTCACGGTGCCCGTGGCGGCCTCCTGGATCGGGTTCGTGTTCACCGCGGCGCTGTGCGTCTGGTCGATTCGACTCGCGAACGGGTGATGCCAACTGGGGCCCGCGTTACTGCCTATTGCTGCATCTGAATGGGGTGTCGGACGGGCTTCGGTGCCAACCGGCGGCAATCGGTCGGTCCCGAGCTGGCCTGATCGGCACGGCCCTTGCTGTATGTACCCTACTAGGCTGCCCGTGGGAGGAATCATGCACACGCTTGGTGCCGCGCTGACCCCGCTGCCCTTAGTCCGCCCCGCGCCGGTGCGTGACGAGCCGGTCCATTTGTTCATCTATCACGTGCGCGCGCAGCACGGCCCGCGCGCGGCGGGCGACGAGACGTGCTTCTTCGCTGTGCTGGTGCGCGGCTTGCAGCGCGCTGCCGCGGAAGCCATCGCCATCAATGCCGCCCATCAGGCCGGCTACCACATCATGCGTGCCGACACGGTCGCGGAAGTTGATGCCGCGACCGTGCAAGAGCTCGTCGATGGCGCGGCCTTGGTGCGTGAGCTGGCCTGCTATGGCGTTGCATCGCGATGCTTGCCGACGGCCGTGGCCGCCTAGCGGCGGACTTCGGCACGGCGCGAAGGTTTAGTAGCGAAGCGTGGCGAGGCCCAATCCTGGATTCGAGTTGCCCGTGTAGCACGTTCGTCGCAGTACAAGGCATTGGGCGCTTGCTTTACAGTCCCAACCGGTACTTTCCGGAGTGGGGCGGTCGCGATGTTCAAGCGGGTCCTCATCAGCAATCGCGGTGAGATCGCGATTCGTATCGTCAAGGCTGCCGCATCGGTCGGCATCGAGTCGGTGGCGGTGTACGCGCCCGTCGATGCCATGTCGCTGCATACGCGCATCGCCAACGAGGCATGCCAGATTGCCGTGAGCAACACCGTCGATGGCGTTGGTGCCTATCTCGACATCGGCGCCCAGATCGAGATCGCCAGGACGAGGGGTTGCGATTGTGTGCACCCGGGCTATGGCTTTCTGGCCGAGAACGCGGCGTTTGCGGCGCAGTGCGCGGCCGCCGGCATCACCTTCGTCGGTCCGCCAGCCGCGGTGCTCGAGCTGTTCGGTGACAAGGTCCGGGCGCTCGCGCTTGCGCGCTCTCTCGACATCCCCGTAGTCGCGGGCAGTAACGCGGCGGTTTGGTCGGTAGCCGATGCACGGGCGGTCGCCGCCGACGTTGGCTATCCCGTGATGCTGAAGGCCGCGGCCGGTGGCGGAGGCCGTGGCATGCGCCGCGTGGTGGACGAATCCGCCATGGCCGAAGCTTTCGAACGCTGTGCCAGCGAAGCGGCGACTGCGTTCGGCGATGGCACGCTGTTCATCGAGCGCCTCGTCGAGCGCCCGCGCCACATCGAAGTGCAGATCCTCGCCGACGCTGACGGCAACGTCGTGCATCTCTTCGAGCGCGATTGTTCCGTGCAACAACGGAATCAAAAGGTAGTCGAGATCGCCCCGGCGCCAGGACTGCCTTCGAGATTGCGCGCGCGGATCTTGGCCGATGCGATTGCGCTCGTGCGTGCAGCACGCTACGTGAATGCAGGCACCGTAGAGTTTCTGGTCGCGCCCGAGACTGGAGAGCATTTCTTCATCGAGTGCAATCCGCGCATTCAGGTCGAGCACACGGTCACCGAGCAGGTGCTCGGCATCGATCTGGTAGAGACGCAGTTTCGCATCGCCGCCGGCGAATCACTCGCATCGCTCGGTTGGCCAGACCAGCAAGCGGTGGGTGTGCCGCGGGGTTTCGCGGTGCAGGCGCGCGTGGTGGCGCGCGGCGCAGGCACGCTCACCGCTTACAAGGAGCCGAGCGGTGCGGGCGTACGTGTCGATGGCTGCGGTTACTTGGGCTATGCGCCGCCGCCGCAATTCGATCCGTTGCTCGCCAAGGTGATCGGCAGTAGCGGCTCGGCGGGATCGTTTACGAGTGCCGTCGACCGCACGCAGCGGGCGCTCGCCGAGTTTCACGTCGGCGGCTTGCCGACCAATTTGCCACAGCTCATCTCCATCCTTGCGCATCCCGCGCTGCGTAGTGGCGATGCGCGCACCACGCTGCTCGCCGAGCATCCGGAACTCGACGGTGGCAACACGGAAGTCCGTAATGGCGGTGCGCTCGCACTGCTCGAGCGACAAGCGGCGGTCGTGAGCCGCAGCGCGACGGGCACCGCTGCCTTACCGCCGGCGACGGCGTTGCCCGCGCTCGACGTCCCATCGGGCTGCGCCGGCGTTTCGGTGCCAATGGCCGGTGCCATCGTCACGCTCTCGCTCGACAAAGGCGATCGGGTGCATGCCGGCCAGACTCTGTTCGTCGTGAGTGCGATGAAGATGGAAACGCAGGTCGCCGCGCCGTGTGCAGGCACGGTTGTTGCGATCGCACCACTCGAGGTCGGCGATGCGGTGGCGGCCGGCCAGGTGGTGGTCGTGATCGAACCGGCTGACGATGCGCGTACCGGCGCCGGGCTCGCCGATGGCACTGCCGCGCACAAGCCGTGGACCGATTTGCTAGAGCAGGTGGCGACGCTCAAGCAGCTCGCCGCAACGCGGCTTGCCCCGGGGTCCGACGACCCGGGTGTCGTGCGGCAACGCAGTCGCGGCAAGCTCACCTGTCGCGAACGCATCGCGCTCTTGCTCGACGACGGTTCGTTCCACGAAGTGGGCAGCGTTGCCGGCTTTGCCTCGTACGACGAGGGGGGCGGCATCTCGGCGTTTACGCCCGCTAATCACGTCGGTGGTTGGGGCCGCATCGACGGGCGTACCGCGGTGGTCTGTGCCGACGACTTCACCTCGCGCGGCGGTCATTCCGACGGCGCCATCGGTGCCAAGAGCATGTATCTCGACCGGCTGTCGATCGAGCTCAAAGTGCCTTCTGTGCGCATGCTGGACGGCTCCTCGGGGGGTGGCAGCGTCGCGGCGATGGTGCCGCAGCAGAAGCGTGAAGGCGAAAGTAGCGCCAAAGAGAGTTCCGGGGCCATCGCCGCCGGCCGGCCACGCGTCGCGGGCGGTGGCGGCTCGTTCCTGCCGGGTCACTTGGGCAGCTCGCAATACACCGAGCAACTTTGCACCGTGCCGGTCGTCAACATGCTGCTCGGCAGTGTGGTCGGCATCGGTGCTGCGAAGGCGGTGCTCGGTCACTTCGCGGTGATGGTGCGCGACATCGCCCAGCTGTTCGTGGCCGGCCCGCCCGTGGTGCAGCATGCGATGGGCTACGACATCACCAAGGAAGATCTCGGCGGTTGGCATATCCACTGTCGCAACGGCTCGGTGGACAATCTAGCGGAGACCGAAGCGGACGCGGTGGCGATGGTGAAGCGTTTCCTCTCCTACTTACCACTGTCGGTCTATGAGCCGCCGCCTGTGCTGCCGCCAGACCCAAACGATCCGCCGGATCGCCGTGAGGCCGAACTCGCGACACTCATACCGCGCAAGCGCACCACGACTTTCGACATGCGGCGTGCCATCGAGCTGATGGCCGATCGCGGTACGTTCTTCGAAATCGGCCCGTTGTGGGGCACCGATCAGATCACGGGTTTCGTGCGCTTCAATGGCCATCCGATGGGCGTGATTGCCTCCGACAGCCGGCATGTGAACGGTGGTGCGCTGACCGCGGACGGCTGCAGCAAGCTGACGCGCCATCTCGATCTCTGCGATCTGTTCCACTTGCCGATCTTGAATCTCATCGACAATCCCGGCTTTGCGGTCGGCCTCGAGCACGAGCTGACGGGCACGATCAGGCGTGGTGGCGAGTGGATGGTAGCGTTCGCGCAAGTGCGCGTACCGATCTTCACGGTGCTCATGCGCCGCAGCTTCGGTGTTGCCGGCAACAACTACGCGACACCGCAGTCGCGGCCGTCAATGCGCGTCGTGTGGCCAGCCGCCGACGTCGGCGGCATCCCGCCGGAGGGGGGCATCGAGGCCGCCTACAAGCGACAGCTGGCCGAGGCCGCGGATCCAGCGGCGTTGCGTGCGGAGCTGATGGAACGCATCGAGAGTGCACGCGGCCCGATTGGGCCGCTGTCACGCTTCCAGATAGAAGAAATGATCGATCCCTGCGATACGCGACGCTTGGTGTGCGAGTGGATCGAGAATGCGTATCGCGTGTTGTCGCAGCCGGCGCGTCTGCAACCGCGTGCGCTGCAATTCAGGCCGTGAAGGTGATGTGAAGTGAACCACACTCAGTTGGCAGAAGCGTTGTTCGACGCGCTCGAGAAAGGCGACGCCAATGCTGTGCGCACGATTTGCGCAGCTGATCTCGCAGCGAGCCAAAATGGCGGCGCGGCGATGGATTTGGATGGCCTCGTGCGTTTTGCGCGTGCCGTGAAGGGCATCGTTCCAGACTTCCGCTACGCCGACGCACGGCGTGTGGCAACGGCGTCCGGTTTCGTCGAGGAACACCGGGTATGTGGCACGCTGCCGGACGGATCAGGGCTCGACGTTGCCGTCTGTGTAGTCGCCGACGTGCGCGGCGGTAAGGTCGTTGCGCTCCGCGAGTACCTGGACACCGCTGCCGCGACGACGCTGTTGCGCGCGCTATCGCGCCGGTGAGGCTCAGGCCGGCCGCGGGTGTGGCGCGCCGACCTCGCGCGTGGTCTCGTTGAGACTCTGCTGCCGATACAGATCGAAATAGTGGCCGCGCAGCGCCATGAGCTCGGCATGTGAGCCGGACTCGGTGATACGACCGTCTTCCACCACGAGAATGCGGCTCGCATTGCGAATGGTGGATAGCCGATGCGCGATTACGAACGCAATTCGATTTGCCAGCACTGCATCCAAGCCGCGCTGGATTTGCGCCTCGGTCTCGGTGTCGACGCTCGACGTCGCTTCGTCCATTACGAGAATCTGCGGGTCGGCGAGAATCGCCCGTGCGAACGACACGAGTTGCTTTTGTCCCGCCGACAAGTGGCTGCCTGATTCGCCGACTTGCGTGTCGTAGCCTTCGGGCATGTCGACGATGAAATCGTGTGCGCCCGCGGTGCGTGCCGCCTGGATCACTTCCGAATCGCTGGCATCGAGGCGCCCGTAGCGAATGTTGTCGCGGATCGTGCCCGAGAACACGTGCGCCTGCTGCAGCACCATGCCCAGGTTCGATTGCAGCCAATGCAGGCCGCGCTTGCGGTAGTCGACGCCGTCGATCAGTACCTGCCCCGACGTCGGCTCGTAAAAGCGGCAGATCACGTTCACTAGTGTCGATTTGCCGCCGCCGGTCGGTCCAACCAATGCAATGGTCTCGCCCGCATGTACCCTGAAGTTGATGTCACGGAGCACCGGCACGCCGTTCGAATACGCGAATTCGACGTCTTTGAGTTCGATTTGCTCGATGCGCGCGCTGCCGCCGTCCGCGGCGTAATTTTCGCGCCGGGGCAAGTCGCGGTTGCGGGCGAGGGCGTCGAGCACATCCTCGCTGTCCCGAATTTCCGGTTCGGCTTGCACGAGGCTCAAGATCCGCTCGGCGGAAGCCTGCGCCATCTGCATTTCGGCGAACCAACGGCCGAGCTGCTCGACCGGGTCGAAGAAGTGCCGCGTGTAGGCCATGAAGGCCACCAAGGTACCTGCCGAGATGGCGCCGCCCAACAAGTCGAAACCGCCGACCGCGAGTGCTAGGCCGGTCGCGAGGCTGGCGAGCGTCAGTACGATGGGTACGTAAATGGCGGCGAGCCGCAGGTTCGTTACCGATGCGCGGTACATGCCGTCGGTAAGCTGCGTGAAGTCGCGCAAGTTCGCGCCTTCGCGCACGAATGCCTTGGAGGTCAGCACGCCCATGATGCTTTCGTTGTAGGTCGCCGTGATGCGTGAATTCGTGCGACGTACCTCGCGCGCGCTCGACAGTATCCGTTTCTGAAACTTCGCGGATACCCACAGCAGCACCGGAATGATCGCGAGCACGAGCAAGGCGAGCTTCGTGTTCATCGCGAGCATGGCGGCGGCGATGCCGATCATCATCGTCACGCCCCAGACGAGGTCGAGCACACCCCAAGCGAGAATGTTCGAGAGGCGCTCACAATCGGAGGTCATGCGTGCCATCAGCCAACCAACGGGCCTGTAGTCGTAGAACGAGAACGACAGCCTTTGTAAGTTCTCGAAGCCGTCACGGCGGATGTCGTGGCTGACGTGCGTGCGAATCTTACCGCCGGCCCAGATGAACCCGCCCACCGAGGCCGAGATCACGACCGTGCACGCCAGATAGGCGAATGCGTACGGCCAGAGATTGGCATCGAATCCTTCGGCCGCAACCGTGTCCACCACGCCACGGGTCACCAGCGGGTAGGCGACCTCCATGAGCGCAGTGAGTACCGCGAAGCTTGCGAGCAGCACAAGCTCTCGACGGTAGGGCGTCGTATACGAGAAGAGCTTCTTCCACAGGTTCAGGCGCACGTTGCGCGCGAGCGCAAGCTCGTCGAACCCGTCGTCGTATTCGGCGTCGTCAAACATGGCTCTTACCCTTGCTTCGGTGTCGATCGGTTTGCTCGACATCCGCGGCGATCTGCTCGTCGAGCGCACCTTGGATCTCGCACAGCCGGCGATAAGCACCCGGCTGCGCGATCAGATCCTCGTGATGGCCGATCTGCGCTATGCGGCCGTGCTCGAGTACCAAGATACGATCCGCATGGCGCACCGACGACAGCCGGTGGGCAATGACGATCGTGGTGTGGCGGCCCTTGCGCGCCTTCAATGCAGCCAGAATGTGCGCCTCGGTGCCGGTATCGACGGCGGACAGCGAATCGTCGAGCACGAGCACCGGCGGATCCTTCAGCAGGGCGCGTGCCAGCGCGAGTCGCTGCCGTTGACCGCCGGAGAGCGTGACACCGCGCTCGCCCACCATCGCGTCGTAGCCATCGGCTAGCCGTGTGATGGACTGGTGAATTGCGGCATCCTGCGCGGCGCGGTGCAGGTGTTCGACCGGCGCATCAGGTCGGCCGATCTTCAAGTTCTGCGCAATCGAGCGCGAGTACAGGAACGGATCCTGTAGCACGACGCCAATCTGGCTACGCAGCCATTGCCGGTTCACTTCGGCGATTTCCTGACCGTCGAGGGTGATCGAGCCCGACTGGTACGGATACAGCCGCAGTAGCAGGCGGATCAGCGTCGATTTGCCCGATCCCGGTGCGCCGACGATCGCGAGCGTCTCACCAGGCGCGATCGACAGCGTGAAGTCGCGGATGATCGGTCGCGCCTCGTCGTAACCGAAGCAGACGTTCACGAACTCGATCGCGCCGTCGGCGCGGCCCTGTCCGGGAGTCGGTTCGAGGGTCTCCTCGGTTTGTTTCAAGATGTCGTTCATGCGGCCGAGTGCGACCACGGCCTTGCCGGAATCGGTCAACACGCGGCCCATCTGACGAATCGGCCACATGATCATGCCGATGTAGGTCATGAACGCGAACAGCGTTCCGACCGTGAGGCTGCCATCCATGATGTACAGCGCGCCGGCGAACAGCACGATGCCGATCTGGCCGTTGCACACCAAGTCTTGCGTGCCCCAGTACATGCCCATCAACCGTATCAGCCGGTTGTTGTGGTCGCGGAACTTCCCATTGCGCACCGCGAACTTGTCGATTTCGAAGTCCTGCCGCGCAAATGCGCGTACCACGCGGATGCCGGTCAGGTTCTCCTGCAACACCGCAGTCATTTCGCCTTCCGCCTCGTCGGTCACCTGGAACAGCGCCTTGACCTTGCTGAAGAAGGCGAATGCACCGAGAAAGATGATCGGCAGCAGCGCGATCGACCACCAGGCGAGGCGCTCGTCCATCCAGAACAGGATCGGCATCACGGTCAGCACCAGCAACAGCGCGCGGCCGATCTCGACCACGTCGCTCGACAGGAACACGCGCAACGTTTCGACGTCCGACGAGCAACGTTGTACTAGATCGCCGGTATCGGCATCGTCGTAGAACTTCGCCTGCAGCGCGTGCAGGTGCCGATACAGCTCCTCGCGCAGGCGCCGGACGATGGCCTCCGACGCGATCGCCGCACCGATACCGCGGAAGTAGAGGAATACGCCGCCGAGGGCGGTGATTCCGACCGCCGCGATTGCCGAGACTGCGAGATACCAGACCAACAAGCTGCCGCCGACTGCTTCGGCAAGCCACGCAGCCGGGGCAGCGAGCACTGGCGCCGCCAAGCCCGGATCGTCTTCGATTACCACGTCGATTGCGAACTTGCCGATCAGCGGTGCGCCGAACATGGCGAGATTCGCGCACGCCATGGCGACGATCGCACCGGCGTAGCGAAGCCGCTGCCCGGCAGTGATCTTCCAGAGATTGTCGTTCTTGTTAGCCGTTGTCATGAGTCCATACCAGTCCGTGCTCGGGAAAGAGCGGGCCGATGGTCACGAAACAGCTTGGAAAGGGCCCGCTCGTCTTCGATGAGCGGGCCGGAATCAGGTCAGAGGCGCGGCCAGCTCACCAGGTGTCGCGATTGTGATCGCTGTAGATGCCGATGAGCTGCATGCTGCTCTCTCCCGTGATGCGTGCAGATAAGCGAGGCGCGCAGTTTACTCCTCGAAGCTGCGAATGCAACTGACGCGGTGCGTAGGTGGGGCCGTAGCCGTCAATTGCGCACGTAGCGGTGCACGAAACGATCGGTGTGGCCACGAATTGCCGGATCGAACACACTCAAGCTGTGATCGTCTTCCGGATTGCGCAACAGGTCGGACGCCGCTTGGAAGGTAAAGCCATGCGCTTCGATGTCGCGGCGGGCAAAGGCTTCGTCGATGCGGTGCAGCCCCTGTGCCGGCGACTGCCCCGAACCTTCGGCCGCCGCGTGGTCGACGATCGCGAGCACACCGCCCGGTTTCAAGAGCGTGCGGATCTCGGCGAAGAAGCTGTCGGGCTCGAGCTTCCACCCGTCGGTCACGTAGTACAGATCGTGGTAAGTCCACACCATGAGCACCATGTCCACCGAACCCGGTGCAATGCCGAGCGACCCGATTTCCGCATCGAGGCGGGCGACGTTCGTGCCTAGACGGCCGCTCGCCATCCGCTCGTCCAATGCCTTACCGGCGAAGCCGAGGTAGGCCGCGTTGTTGTGCAGGATGACGTGCCCGTCGGGACCGACCGCTTTGCCGAGCAATTCACTGTAGTAGCCACCGCCGGCGAACAGATCGAGCACCGTCATGCCGGGCTGCACACCAAAGAATGCGAGCACGTCTGCCGGCTTGTCGCGCGCGTCGCGCGCGAGATCCGCATCGGGCCGGAGGTCGGCCGCGGCCACACCGGACGTGCAGACGAAGGCCAATGCCATGACAATGTGCCGCATGCGAGTGCCTCCGGAGTACGTTGCAGATGATGCGATTAGACCACTCTTGTGGGTTGTGCGGCGATGAGTGACCCCGCCGCGCGGTTGCTGGCGATTCTGACCCTCGAAGCGGTGGAGACCAATCTGTTTCGCGGCGGCCACGAAGACCGTGGCGACGGCCGACTGTTCGGCGGCCAAGTGGTCGCGCAAGCACTGCGCGCCGCGGGCCATACGGTCGAGGACCGTAAGCCGCATTCGCTGCACGGTTATTTCATGCGGCCCGGCGACGGCTCGCGCCCCGTACTGTACGACGTCGAGCGCATTCGCGACGGCGGCAGCTTCACCACCCGGCGCGTGGTTGCCATTCAAAACGGCGCCGCGATCTTTTCGATGGATGTCTCCTTCCAAGTCGACGAGCCGGGGCTCACCCACGCCGACGCCATGCCGAACGTACCGCTGCCGGAGGAGTTGGAAGACGATGTCGCCCGTGCGCGGCGCGACGAATCGAATCCACAGATCGGTGCGTGGGCGCGTCGCGAGCGGCCATTCGAGTCCCGTTCCGTGCTGCCGCTCGGGGGGGAGCGTCGTGGTGCAGACCGGTTCTGGAATCCGGTGTGGCTCAAGTTTCGCGGCGTGCTGCCGGGTAACGACCCGCTGCTGCCGTATTGCCTACTCGCCTACGCATCGGACATGGGCATGGTATCGACCTCGGCCATGCCGCATCTCGACGAGGCAAACCGCACCGAGCTCATGATGGCGAGCCTCGATCACGCACTGTGGTTTCACCGGCCGGCCGTCACCGACGATTGGCTGTTGTTCGTCAAGCGTACGACCACGGCCACGGGTTCGCGGGGTATGAACCACGCCGACTTCTTCGACCGCGACGGGCAGTTGGTGGCGTCGGTATCGCAAGAAGGGCTGATGCGTGTCAGAAACCGGTGACAGTTACCAGTTTCTCTCCACCGTCACGACTTCGAACCGCATCTCCGGTAGCGCGGCGTAGGCGCGCAGAAAACCGGTCTCGCTGCGCGGAAACGGAATGTGCGTCGCATCGGCCGGCATCTGACCGCTGGTCGGGTCGACTGCGATCCATTCACCATCGACCACTACTTCGCTCCAGGCGTGTAGGTAGAAGCCGGGCCCAGCGACCTCGTCGTAGACGAGACCAGTAACCGTGTTTGCTGCCATGCCGGCACTGCGGGCCAGGGTGGTGAAGAGATCGGCGAACTCGGTGCAATCGCCACGCCGGGTCCTGAGCGCCATCAACAAATCGACGGGCCTTGCAGTCTCGTCGTACGTGAGGTGGTTGCCGACGAAATGCAGTATGGCCCGCACCAATTGCTCATCGGATGTATCGGTGCGCAACAAATGCACGCTCGCCCGAATGTGATCGTCGTCGATGGGATAGTCGAGCGTTGCCCGGGTCGCATCAATGAGTTCCTCGGTCCGCGAAGGCCGCCGCGCGCCAGCTTCGATCGTCAGCAGGGTTTCGCCGGCGCGGCGGTCCGCCCGCAACGTCGGTGTGTCGCGCTCGGTCAGCATCTGCGCGATCTTCGGTGCAACCCGTAGCACGAGTCTGCTCGCTTTCTGTGGGGCGTCGATCGGAACGGCTAGGGCAACCTTCAGCTGTGGAGCCCGTGTGCGCGTGCGAAGCTCGGGTTCCACGTCGTCGGCGATGCGTGTGAGTGTGACGATACCTGCGATCGAGAATGCGGTGGCGGTGAGTGTGTCGTCGAGCTGCACGAGCTTGTCCTCGAGCAACTCAGCGCTGCGCAAGGTCCAGCCATCTTCGGATCGCGCGGTGACCACGTAGCGCTGTGGCCGAACCGCGAGCCGGTCGAAGTCGAAACCCTGCACGATGCGCTCGTCACCGATCGCCGGCGACGCCGTGGCGAGCCATTGTTCGAGTGCCAGATGATCGACGAGGGTGTAGTCGAGTCCGATCTGCCGGTGCGGCTCGTTGTCATCGGCCGAAAGCAAGTAGTGGTCACCCTCGAGATCGATGTGTAAGCCGCCATCCAATCCCTGGCGCGAGGCGTGCAACAGGGAATACGGTGCAGTTGCAGCAAAGGTGAGCGTCTCTCGGGAGTCGATCGGCTCGCCATGCGGCATCTGCACGGCAAAACGTGACGTAAATGTGACGGTGCGTCGATCGACCGTGGTCGTGGACGAAAACAGGCCGATCGTCTCGTCGCGAAAGTCCACTCGATAGCGGGTTTCACCGGCCAACCGCTGCGTGAGGTCGAGCAAGTCGTCGCGATCGAAGCCGATCCAGCCGAGCAGTACGGCAGCGCCCAACAGGGCGGCGCCGAGCACGGCGAGAACGATGACCAGGAAACGAGTAACGGGACGATTCCTCGGGGCGGCGCATCGATTGTCGCCGAGCCGATGCCGGTCGGAAACCCTCGGGTGCTGGAACGAATCGGCCGCGGTGTCGGTACAATGGCGGCCGTTTTGCCATCGGCATCCGCATGAACGACACCGACTCCGGCGCCAAGGGCGGCAGCGACTTCATTCGCAGCCGGATCCGCCGCGATCTCGACGACGGCAAGGTCGAGACCTGTGTCACGACCCGCTTTCCGCCGGAGCCGAACGGTTATCTGCACATCGGCCACGCCAAGAGTATCTGTCTCAATTTCGGTGTCGCACAGGAGTTTGGCGGCGTTTGCTATCTACGCTTCGACGACACCAACCCGCTGAAGGAAGACGAGGAGTACGTCGCCGCGATCATCGAGGACGTTCATTGGCTCGGATTCGATTGGGGCGATCGGCTTACGCACGCCAGCGACTACTTCGAGCAACTTTATGGATTCGCCGAGGACCTCATCCGCGACGGCAAGGCGTACGTGTGCAGCTTGAGCGCGGAGGAGATTCGTTCCACACGCGGCACCCTGACGGCACCGGGTGTCGCCAGCCCGTATCGCGGTCGCTCGGTGGCGGAGAACCTCGACCTATTCCGGCGCATGCGCAAGGGCGAATTCCGCGACGGTGAGCATGTGCTGCGCGCCAAGATCGACATGGCCTCGCCGAACGTCAACATGCGCGATCCCGTGCTGTATCGAATTCGGCATACGCCCCACCAGCGCACGGGTGATGCTTGGTGCATCTATCCGACGTACGACTACACGCATTGCATCTGCGATGCCCTGGAAGGCATCACGCATTCGTTGTGCACACTCGAGTTCGAGGATCACCGGCCGCTCTACGACTGGGTGCTGGACAGCATCAATGTCAACTTTCATCCGCCGCAGATCGAATTCTCGCGGTTGGGGCTCGAGCATACGGTGATGAGCAAACGGCTACTGCACCAGTTGGTAGCCGAAGGGCACGTGGATGGTTGGGACGATCCGCGCATGCCGACCATTGCCGGCTTGCGCCGGCGCGGCGTCACGCCCGCTGCGATTCGCGACTTCTGTAGTCGCATCGGCGTCACCAAACAGGACAATCTGATCGAGCTCGCGTCGTTGGACTTCAGCGTGCGCCAGGATCTCGAAGCTTCGGCGCCGCGCGGCATGGCCGTGCTCGAACCGCTGAAGGTGATCATCACCAACTACGATGGTGAAGGGGAGATGTTGTCGGCTGCGTGGCATCCGCAGCATCCCGAGATGGGCTCGCGTGAGCTGCCGTTCGGGCCGGAGATCTTCATCGAGCGTGACGACTTTGCCGATCCCCCGCCGCCGAAGTACCGGCGGCTTTCCGAGGGCGAGATGGTTCGCCTTCGATACGCTTACATCATTCGTTGCGACGAGGTGGTCACCGACGCCGAAGGGAACGTCGTCGCGCTGCATTGCACCTATTTCCAGAACTCGAAGAGCGGAGCCGATAGCAGCGGCTTGAAACCGAAAGGCGTGATCCATTGGGTGTCCGCGCAGCACGGTGTGAAGGCTTCGGTGCGGCTCTTCGATGTGCTGTTCAAAGAACGCGATCCGGCTCGCATCGAGTTCACGTCGGCCGTGAATCCGGGCTCGAAACGCGAGCTTGCGGCCGTGGTCGAACCCGAGGTGGTGCATGCCGACGTGCCGCGCTTTCAGTTCGAGCGCCAAGGCTACTTCTTCAAGGATCCGGTCGATCACAAGCCGGGCACGCCGGTGTTCAATCGCATCGTCGGTCTCAAGGAGGGATTCAAAGCATGAATGCCGTGCCGGGCAGGGTGACCGTGATGGAGGTCAGCCCTCGCGACGGCTTGCAGAATGAATCGCAGCTACTGTCGACCGACGACAAGCTTGCGCTCATCGAGCATGCGTTGGATGCCGGTTTCAAGCGCATCGAAGTGACGAGCTTCGTGCATCCGAAGCGGGTACCGCAGATGGCCGATGCGGAAGCCGTGTGCGCCGGCCTGCCGCAACGTGGCGACGTGTCGTATGCAGGGCTGGTGCTGAACCGGCGCGGCTTCGATCGCGCGAAGGCCACCGGTCGGCTGACCGAAATCGGCATGGTCGTGCCGGCGTCGGCCACCTTCGGTACACGCAATCAAGGTCAGACCGTCGACGAAGCCGTGGCCGTCGGCCAGGAAGTGCTCGAAGCGGCGCACGGCGCGGGGCTCCGTGCGTCGGCGACCATCGCTGTTGCCTTCGGTTGTCCGTTCGAGGGCGAGGTGCCGCTCGATCGGATAGTCGATATCGCTGTCCGTCTCGCGCAGGCGCGACCGACCGAGATCGCACTGGCGGATACCATCGGGGTCGGCGTGCCAGGTCAAGTGATGGCGGCGTTCACTGCGCTGCGCGAGGCGCTCGGCGCGGAGATGCCGCTACGCGCGCACTTCCACAACACGCGCAATACCGGAATCGCGAACGCATTTGCCGCGCTGCAGGTCGGCGTAGACACGCTCGATGCGAGTATCGGCGGCATTGGCGGCTGTCCGTTCGCGCCGAATGCGACGGGCAACATTGCAACGGAGGATCTGCTGTACATGCTCGATCGGATGACCATCGAGCATGGCGCCGATCTCGAACGTACGATCGAAGCAGCGCATTGGTTGGAAGCAGCGCTCGGCAAACCCGTGCCGTCGATGCTGGCGAAAGCCGGGGGCTTTCCGGCGTGAGTCGATTTGTCGCATAGTCCGGCGGTGACCTATTGGGGAGGCACGCATTGAAAGTCCTGAAGTGGATTGGCTATCTCGTCTTCGGAGTCGCGGTGGTGCTGGCGGCGCTGTTGGGGGCCGCGCGGTTCAACGACGGACCGCTGGCACTGTTCCCGGGTGGTCCGCTCGAGGCGGGCGAGTTCGTGCTCGAACCGGTTGTCGACTGGAGCTTTGCGCGGGACATCGCGGAGGTCGAGCTACAGCTGGAAGGCGACGATACGTCGCGCACCGTTTGGATCATCGTCGACGGGGCGAACGGCTACGTGCCGGCAAGTCTCGAGTTCCCACCCTTCAAGACTTGGCACAAGCGCGCTGACAAGGATGGTCGAGCAATATTGCGTATCGATGGGCGCAAGTACCGCATCACGATGCGCCGCGTCGACGACGAGGGATTGCTTGCGTCGGTGAAAGCCGAGGGCGCGCGCAAGTATGGTTCAGGCCCGCCGGGGTCCGGTGTTTGGTACTTCGCCATCAGCTCCCGCGCTGGATGACGGTACCGCCTGCTACTGGTCCGCTGGCGGGCTTGCGTGTCATCGAGTTGGGGCAGCTCATCGCCGGTCCGTTCTGCGGTCAATTGATGGGCGATCTCGGCGCCGAGGTGATCAAGGTGGAGCCGCCCGGGGTCGGCGATGCCATGCGATCGTGGGGACGCGGCGTGCCGGTATGGTGGTCGGTGATCGCCCGCAACAAGAAATCGGTGACGCTCGATCTGCGTGCCGAGCGGGGACAACGCCTGTTGAAGCGCTTGGTCGAGCAATCCGACATCCTGATCGAGAACTTCCGGCCGGGCACACTCGAGAAGTGGGGGCTCGGCTTCGATGTGCTGGCCGCGCTCAATCCCCGTCTGATCATGGTGCGAGTGTCGGGTTTCGGACAGACCGGACCGTATGCGCAGCGCGCCGGCTACGCCTCGGTCGGCGAAGCGATGGGTGGCCTGCGCTACATCGCCGGCGATCCGGACCGCCCGCCGGTGCGGGTCGGCATCTCGATCGGTGATTCGCTTGCCGCGACGATGGGCTGCGTGGGCGCGCTCGCCGCGCTCAACGCCCGCGCCCAGACCGGCCGCGGGCAGGTGGTGGATTCTGCGATCTACGAAGCTGTGCTGGCGATGATGGAATCCACCATCCCCGAATTCACTGTCGGCGGTTTCATCCGCGAACGCAGTGGCGCGATCTTGCCGAAGACCGCGCCATCGAACGTCTATCCCACCAGCGGCGCCGAAATGATCGTCATCGGCGCCAATCAGGACAGCGTGTTCGGCCGTCTCGCGGATGCGATGGGGCAGCCGGAGCTAGCGCAGGATGCGCGCTTTGCCAATCACGTCGCGCGCGGTGACAACCAGGTGGAACTCGACGAGTTGATCGCCGCGTGGAGCGCGACGCTGGATGCCGATACGCTGCTCGACACCATGGTGAAACATGGTGTGCCGGCCGGCCGCGTCTACACCGCGCCGGACATGTTGCGTGATGCCCAGTTCGCGGCGCGCGAGGCGATCGTCGACGTGCCGCACCCGCAGTTCGACAACCTCAAAATGCAGAACGTGTTCCCGAAGTTGTCGGCGACACCGGGCGGGGTGCGCTGGCCCGGCCCCGAGCTCGGCGCGCACAACGACGAGATCTACGGCGATTTGCTCGGCATTGCACAGTCCGAGCGCAACGAGCTCGCGCGTGACGGCATCATCTGAAGCACTCGCGAACTCGGTGACGATCGACGACGTGCGGGCGGCCGCACGTCGAATCGCGCCGCACGCCGTAACGACACCGGTACTCCGCAACACATACATCGATCGGCTCATTGGCTGCGCAGTGTTCTTCAAATGCGAAAATCTGCAACGCGGCGGCGCGTTCAAGCTGCGCGGTGCTTTGAATGCGGTGCTGTCGCTGGACGAGACAGAGGCGCGGCGGGGCGTCGCCACCCATTCCTCGGGCAATCACGGCAATGCGCTCGCGATCGCGGCCAACGTGTGTGGCATTCCGGCGTACGTGGTGGTGCCGAGCAACGCGACGAAAGCCAAGGTGGCGGCAATTCTCGAGAACGGCGGAGAAGTGATCGAATGCGAGCCGACGCTCGCTGCACGCGAGCGAACGCTGGCCGAGGTGGTCGCAAGAACCGGCGCGCACGTGGTTCACCCTTACGACGATCCACGCATCATTGCGGGACAGGGCACTACGGCGCTCGAGTTGCTGACGAGCACGCCGAACCTCGCGCAGATCTGGACGCCGGTGGGTGGTGGCGGATTGTGCGCAGGAACGTCTGTGGTGTGTGCGGCGATGGATGGTGCTCCGCGCGTGATTGGCGCCGAGCCGGCGGCTGCCGACGATGCGTTTCGGTCGATGGCCGCGGGCCGGATCGTTCCGCAAACCGATCCGCGCACGATCGCCGATGGTTTGCTGACCTCGCTCGGCGTGCACAACTTTGCGATTCTTCGTGCCAAAGATGTACGAGTCACAGTCGCGAGCGAAGCGGGCATCGTCAGTGCAATGCGATTGCTCTGGGAGCGACTCAAGGTGATCGTCGAGCCGTCGGCCGCGGTGCCGTTCGCGGCTATGCTCGAAAACCCGAATTTGGTGAGCGGCGATCGGGTGGCGGTGATCTTGAGCGGCGGCAACGTCGATTTGAAGTGGTGACGGTTACCGATTTCTCGCTCGGAAATCTGCGTAAGCGCCAATGCGCTCGCGACCGCCAAGCGTTGTTCGGCGTTGTGCGGAAATCGGTAACTGTCACCGATTTCTCCGTCTCGCACGCTTGCAGACGGCGTCGAAAAGGCGCAAGCTGCGGCCACTTTTTTACGGCCAACCATACGAGGAGGCGTACGCATGCTTGTCGAACAACGAGTACACGTGGCGGGTCGTTCGCCTCGGGCTGACTGATTTCGGCTGATCCTTCCTCGACCTTCGGGTCGCGCTTCAAACGTCAATCCGTGTGCCGACGGCCCATGTTGGGACCTGCATTGGGATTGATATGACTTCGAAAACACTGATCGAATTGGGCTGGCGCCCGTATTTTCAGCAACAGTTGACGCTCGACGAGGTCGAGCAGTCGATTCCTGCGCGCGTAGTCGCGATTCAGCGCAGCGGGCTCACCGTCGATGACGGCGAGCAGGCCTTCGAATTGCCGCTCGGCGGCAAGTGGTTTCAGTTGCCGCCGGAATCGCGACCGACCGTCGGCGATTGGGT
>QJXZ01000304.1 GCA_003248125.1 Gammaproteobacteria bacterium
TGACGATCACGACCAAGCTTTCGCCTCGTCGATAGGCAAGCGGGTATCCCGGCGACGGATCCGTCAGCAGCTCGAGCCTGGCGCTTGCCGTGAGATCGCGCTCGGTTGCGCGCAAGTAGATGAGCTGATTGACGTGACGCCACAGCGATTCGCGGTCGTCGCTCTGTGCGGCGACGTTGGGGCGCGATCGCGCCGGATCCAGCGGCAGGTACGGTGTGGCTTTCGGGTTGCTCGAGAAAGCGGCATGCGGTGTCGCATCCCACTGCATGGGCGTACGGCTGCCGGTGCGCTCGAAACCGCCTTCCTTGCTCGGCAGGTCGCTAACGTAGCGCATGCCGATTTCATCGCCGTAGTAGATGAAGGGGACATGTGGCCAGGTGAGCAGAAACGTATACAACACCTTGAGATCGGCGACATCACGGCCATGGCTCGGCCGCGAGATGTCGTGATTCGAGGACGGGATTGCAAGGTACCCTCTGCCGTCGACACGGCGGCGCTGAAAGGCGTATGCCGAGTAGAAGCGGCCGAAGTCGCCGCGCGACTGATCGTCGAAGTACGGAAACGCGCGGCGCGGTGGAAACGTATTCGGCCCGAGTAACAACGCATCGAAGCCCGGGGTACCGAAAGGCAGCAGGAAGTCGACGTCGAATCCAGCATCGATGGCGATCTCGGGCCGTCCCCATTCCGAGATCAGCACGCGGTCATCGAACTCGTTGTGCATCCAATCCGCGAGCTCGCGCCAAACGGCACGCACACCGATCTGTTCCGGATCACACTTGACGAGACTGCCAGCCATGTCGACGCGAAAGCCATCGACGCCGCGCCCGAGCCAGTGGGCCATGATCGATTTCAGCGCGGCCCGCGTCGCACGCGGCCCAGCTGCGTCGTAGTGTTGCTGATAACGCCGCACAGGATTTGCAAAGCCATAGTTGAGCGCCGGCTGGTGTGCGAAGAAATTGACGGCGTAGGCACCGTTGCGGTCGGTGGTGCCGGATACGAAGTCGATGTCACCGTCGCGCTTCACCCACGGGTTATTGGTCCACACGTAGCGGTCGGAGAGCTCGTTGCGCTCCGGCTGCGACGAATGGGCGAACCACGGGTGCTGGTCCGAGGTGTGACCAGGCACGAGATCGAGACACACGCGTATACCGCGGCCATGGGCTTCGGATACGAGTCGATCCATGTCGGCGTCGGTGCCATATCGCGCTGCAATGCGGCAGTGATCGACGATGTCGTAGCCCGCGTCCCGGAAGGGTGACTCGAAGCACGGGTTGATCCACACCGCGTTGATGCCGAGATCGGCGAGATAATCGAGCTTGGCCGCAATGCCGGCGAGATCGCCGATACCGTCACCGTTCGAATCGTAAAAGCTCTGCGGATAGATCTGATAGAAGATCGCCCGCTCGAGCCATTCCGGCGCCGACATCAGCCGCTCACTTGGTAGCAGGGTTCGTACACGGTGCCGGGCAGCTTCATACGTCCCTGCACGATGAAGTCCTTGAGCAGCGCATCGAGCGCCGCCATGAGATCGTGTTCACCGCGGATTTCGAAGGGACCTTCGGCAGCGATCATGCGCCTGCCGTGCTCTTTGACGTTGCCTGTGACGATCGCGGAGAACGCACGACGCAGCTGGCACGCGAGATCGTGCGGCGCGAGTCCGCGGTGCAGCTCGAGGCTCGCGACGCTGCGATGATTGACAACGAAGGGTGCCTGGAAACAGAACGGCACTTCGATCAGCCAATTGAAGTAGTAGGCATCGCCCGACTTCAGCCGACTGGACAGCACCTTGCGAATGCGCCGGCCGACACGCCGTGCCGCAAGCTCCGCGTCACCGATGACGATCTCGTAGAGGTCGCGCGCCCGATCGCCGAAAGTCAGGGAAATCAGCGCATCGAGACTCTCGAAGTAGGCGCGGCTCGACTCGGGCCCGGAGAACACGATGGGGAAGAACTGGTGGTCGTTGGCCGGATGCAGCATCAGGCCGAGCAGGTAGAGCACCTCTTCAGCCGTGCCGACACCACCGGGAAATACCACCACGGCATGGCCCAGACGCACGAATGCCTCGAGCCGCTTCTCGATGTCGGGCAACACCACCAAGTGATTCACCATCGGATTCGGCGGCTCCGCGGCGATGATTCCCGGCTCGGTCAAGCCGATGTAGCGCACGCCGACGCTACGCTGCTTCGCGTGTCCGATCGCCGCACCCTTCATGGGACCTTTCATGGCTCCCGGCCCACAGCCCGTGCAGATATCGAGCCCACGTAGACCCAGGTGGTATCCCACTTCCTTGGTGTACTCGTACTCTTCGCGATTGATCGAGTGACCACCCCAGCAAACGACGAGATTCGGCTTCAGGTCCGGCACCAACACGTGGGCCTGCTTCAAGATGTGGAACACGGCATCGGTGATGCCGTTGGTCGTGCCGAGATCGAAGCGATCGCTCGATTCGATGTCGGTGCCGATGTAGACCAGATCGCGCAGCACGGCGAACAAGTGCTGACGTATGCCCTCCACCATTCGACCTTCGACGAATGCCGATGCAGGTGCATTGCTGATCTTGAGCTTGAGGCCGCGCGTGCGTTGCAGAATTTCGATTTCGAAGTCACGGTAGGTTTCGAAGATGGCGATTGCATCGTCACTCTCGCTGCCGGTGTTGAGCACCGCCAACGCGCAACGGCGAAATAGATCGAGCAGCTTCGAATCCGACGTGAGCCTGAGCTGCTCGACTTCCTTCTGCGACAGCAGCTCGAGCGAACCGCGCGGGCTGATCTGGGCGTCGTGGGTCGCTGGATGGGCTCTGCTCTTCACGTTCAACGGACCACTCCCTGGTGCCGCCGGATATCTCGGGACAGTTTACCCATTTTCGCGCATAGACCTCGGCGCATCGTTGCACGCCTTGAACTAGGTATCAGCCACAAAGCCAACAAGCTCGAGCGTCCGTAACGGGACCGCAATAGGTGAACTGTCCCCAATTAGGCCGATTAGAACGCCAGTAGGTACTCGGCCAGGGCGACGCGCGCTTCGGCGTCGGTCACGGGCGGCATGGGCGTGTTCGGGTGCTCCAAGTAGTCGACGAGCGCGGCGAAATCGTATTTTTTCGCCAGATCGTCGAGCGGTACTCGGCCATCGACGTTGCCGCCGGCGACCGTATGGCACTCGAGGCAGGCGCCGGTATCGAACAGCGCTTGGCCCTCGACCAGACGGGCCGGATCCGCCTGCGGCCGCGGATGAAAGTCGGGTTGCCCGCGACCCTGCACGTCGAGCGCCATGGCCGTGCCGCCCGGGCTCACTCGATAGACGGCATTCGCATAGTCGTCTGAGACGTAGACATTGCCGTCGGCATCTTCCGCCACTTCTGCGGGCCGGCCGATCACGTTGCCATCGACCAGGAATCCAGTCATGAAGTCGCGCGACTCGATGCGGCCGTCTTCGCGCCAGTGCAGCGACACTACTTTGTAGCCATCCTTGACCGTGCGGTTCCAAGAGCCATGCAGCGCGACGAGCGCGGCACCGCGATAGGGCCCGTGCCGATCGCTGCGCAAGAACACGATGCCGAGCGGCGCGTTGTGCGCTCGAAACTCGAACACAGGCGGCACCGAAGCCGCGATGACGGCATCGCGACCGGTGCCGAAATCGGGATCGGGGATGCGATTGCCGTTGGCGAACGGCCAGCCGTAAAAGGCGCCTTCACGGATGAGATTCAGCTCGCAGGGTGGAAAGTCGTCGCCGAGCAGATCGCGTCCATTGTCGGTGGCGTACAACTCGCCGTCGGCCGGACGCCAGTCGAAGCCGGCGGAGTTGCGCAAGCCCGTAGCGTAGATCCCGAGGAATTCGCCGTCGGCCGTGTAGCGCAGCATGGTGGCGCGGCGTTCGTCTTCTTCGATGCAGACGTTGCAGCTGGAGCCGACCACCACATAGAGCAAGCCATCGGGCCCGAACCGAATCGGCTTTTTCCAGTGATTACCGCCGCCCGGCAGATCGTCGGCCAGCACCTCGAGGTCACCTTGCACGGCGCCTGCTTCCGCGTCGAATCGAATCCGCAGCAGACGGCTTCGCTCGGCGACGTACAGATAACCACCCGCGATGTCGAGTCCATTCGGGCCGTCGAGCCCATCGAGCAGCACCTTGCGCTCGTCGGCCGTGCCGTCGCCGTCACGGTCTCTGCCGAGCAGAATGATTTGGCCTGGCCGGGTCGACGCAACCAGCACATCGCCCGTCGGTGTCACGCGCAGCATGCGCGCATTCGCAACGTCGGCGGCAAACAAGCTGAGGCTGTAACCCGCCGGCACGGTTAGCTGCGACTCCACCACGGCAAGCTCGGCGCGCGGCGCGTCGATCAGCCACGGCAGGGCATCCGCCAGCATGCCGCGCCAGGCGACGCTGACCGGCGCGAACAGCGCGATCGCGGCAACCAGCACGACGACGATGCCGACCAACGCCGCCACGGCCCAGAGGAAAATCTTCATGCTCGATCCCACTTCAAAGCGTCATCTCGAAGCCGACGAATAATTGCCGCGGAGTGCCCGGAAAGTAGCGGTAATTGCCGAACGCGAAATCGGCACGATCGGCATAGCGCTCATCGGCAACGTTCATGAGCCGCGCGAACACCGACATCGACGAGGTCGCCCGCACACTCGTGCGCCAGTTTATCAACGTGTGCCCTTTGTACCTTGCGCTGTTCTCGGCGTTCACGTAGTGCTCACCCATGTACACCACCTCGAGCTCACTCAGGATTCGCGGCTGGGGTTGCCATCGCCATCGCGCACTGCCGAGCCAATGCGGTGCAGTGTCGACATCGTTACCCGATTCGATGACTTCGCCCTGAGCGATGACGCGATCGAACGCGTACTCGTGCTGCGCATAGGTCGTCGCCAACTCGAAGGCGTGCGCAGCGACTGGCGTGTAGCGCGCCGACAACTCGATACCGGCGGAGTCGATCTTGCCCTCACTGACGTTGAACCCGTTCGCATCGCGCAGCACCAAGTCTTTGCTCCAGGCGACGAATAGCGCCACGTCGGTGGATAGGAGCGCATCATCGTATCGCACACCGAGCTCGATGCTCGTGATGCGCTCGCTGTCGAGTTCGGCGATCTCTTGCCCGCTCTGCAATCGATACAACTCAGTCGCTTGCGGGGCCCGGAAGCCGGTGCTCGAGATGGCGTAACCAAGCATGCCTTCGGCAATCCGCCACTGCACACCGAGCCGGCCCGCGACATCGACGAAATCATCGTCGCGGTCGGCTGGCCGCGTGTACAGACATCCACCAAATCCGCAGGGCGTGCCATCGTCGCGCGTGTTGCCGTCGAGACCACGATTGTCATAGTCGTATTCGAGCCACTCGACGCGGGCACCATGCACCAGCTCGACGGCATCACCAAGCGGCACCGTGAGGTCGTAAAAGACCGCCGCGTTCCGGCTGTCGACTTCATAGTCGTAGTGCACACCGACCGGCCGCGTCGCTTGGATGAACGGCGAGCCTTCGGCCGGTTTTTCCTGGTACTCGAAGAGGTCGCCGCGTGCCCATTCACCGACCAGCCCCAAGCGCCAATCGATGCGATCGCCGCCAGCGAGCGAAATTTGCACCCCAGCACTGCGTTGGCCGTTGTCCTCACGCGGCTGACCGGGAAGAAAGTGCTGCAGAAAGTCCATCTCGGACTTGCGTAGATACGGTGTGAACGTGATCTCGCGGCCATCTTCGAGCACACGCCGCCACTCACTGGACAATCGCACCGCCCAGGCATCGCGGTATGCCTCCGGGTTCGGGTTCGAGCGCCTCGCAATCGGGTCATCGTAGGCTTCGAAGCCGAGCACGAAGCCGCCGGTCTCCTGATCGAGACGCGTAGCTGCCACGAGCGTGTGCACCTCGAACGCACCGAGCTGGTCGACCCATGTGAGATTCACCTTTTGCTCATCATGGCCAGTGTTTGCGCGGAAACCGTTGGTGGTCGTCGCTTGCGCATCGATTCTCAAGAAACGCGCCGCATCACCGATACTGCCACTGAACCGCCCCTGCACGTAGTCGTCAGCACCGGCTTCGAGACTGAAGCGCGTGGCATCCGGCGCCACGGCACTGACCACGTTGACGGTGCCGAACAATGCGTTGCCGCCGAACGCCGCGCCAGCAGGGCCGCGCAACACCTCTACGGCATGCGCCTGCTCGGTGTTGATCTCGAACAGGTTGTTGACGTTGCAGAAGCCGGTGGGACGGACCGGTATACCGTTCTCGAGCAACAAAAACTCGCCGCACGAACCCGGACCGGTGAACACGGG
>QJXZ01000096.1 GCA_003248125.1 Gammaproteobacteria bacterium
CGAACGCCGTGCCGTACAGAAAGCCGATGTCGCCATCGGAGATACCGAGATCGGCTTTGATTTCTTCGGCAAGGATGGACAGGATCTGGCGGTCGATGAAGTTGAAGACATAGACGATCACCAGTACGCCGAGCACGTACTTCGCGTACCGGCCGCCCACGTCGCGGTCGTCTGACACGCCCCTACCCCCTTGCTAAGATCGCCGGCAGCCTAACAGAACACATCGAGAGGGATACACATGGGTCTCTTCGACCTCGACGGCCGCGTCGCCGTGATGACCGGCGCATCCAAAGGCATGGGGCTCGCGATGGCGGGAGCGCTTGCCCAACATGGTGCAAGGGTGGTGGTGTCGAGCCGCAAGCTCGAGCAATGCGAAGGGGCCTGCGAGGAGATCAACGCCAAAATCGGCGAGAAACGCGCGCTGCCCTTCTCCTGCAACATCGGCTACAAGGAACAACTGCAGTCACTGGTCGACTTCACGCACGAGGCACTCGGTGCCATCGACATCCTGGTCGCAAACGCCGGTGTGAATCCTTTCTATGGTCCGTCATCCGAGATCCCCGACTCTGCGTTCGACAAGATCATGGCCAGCAACGTCAAATCAAATCACTGGCTGTGCCACATGGTGCTGCCCGACATGGTGGCAAAGAAAAAGGGCGCCATCATGATCACGTCGTCGACGGCCGCGTTCGGACCGTCGGAGGTGCTCGGCACCTACAACATCTCGAAGACCGCCGATCTCGCCCTGGTACGTAATCTAGCACTCGAGTACGGCAAGCGCGGCGTGCGCGTGAACGCCATCTGTCCGGGATTGATTCGTACCGACTTCGCCCGTGCGCTGTGGGACAACCCCGCGGCGGAGGCGGACTTCAACCGCCGCAATCCGTTGGGACGCATTGGCGAACCGCAGGAGCTCGCTGGCGTCGCCGTATTCCTCGCATCGGATGCCAGTAGCTACATCACGGGCCAAGCATTGACGGTATGTGGTGGCTCCGTGATGTGCCGATGACGCAATCGGCGCGAGCGGCCTTGGCCGCGACATGTATCTAAGAGCGGCACTACCATCCGATTTCGAGCCGCTATACACGCTCTGTTGTCTAGAGCCCGTCTATCGGTATCTGGCAGATGGGCAGGCGCCGCCGCGCGCCATCCTGCAACGATGGTTCGATGACGACGAGCTGTGGCTATTGTGTGACGCCGACGTCCTCGTCGGCTGTGTGCGGTTGAATTCGCTAGCCAATCCAGCCCACATCGAGTTGACCTATCTCCTGCATCCGGACAATTGGGGCCGTGGACTCGCCACTCGTATGAGTGCAACCGTGATCGAGCAGGTGTTTTCGCGGCCACAAATCACGCGCGTGGTTGCTGCCGCCGACGGTCCGAACGCCAAGTCGATCGCCGTGATGCAGCGGCTCGGCATGCGCTACGTAAGGACGGTACACCATCCGATGGGGCCGGGCCCGGAGTATCACCTCGATCGCGTCGACTACCGGCCGACGCATGCGCTGCTACCGATTCGGAATTGAAGTGAACGCCGCGATTCAGTGCAAGCCGTTGCGGCCAAGCCACTCCGAG
This sequence comes from Gammaproteobacteria bacterium, assembly GCA_003248125.1. GTDB lineage: Bacteria > Pseudomonadota > Gammaproteobacteria > Pseudomonadales > Azotimanducaceae > SZUA-521. Next base: position 1,576 of record QJXZ01000096.1, read on the forward strand.
CAGAGCCCTACCGCCTCCTTGCACTTGTCGGGCTGCCCCGCGTAGTAGTGGGTCGCGCCCGCGATCTCGTGCATTTCCTTGTCCGAGTGACGAATCGAGGCGAACAATCTCTGCGTGTGGCTCGGCGTGCAGGCGTTGTCGGCGCCGTTACCGATCACGAGCACGGGACATGTCACGTTTGCACCGTTCTTCACCCCATTGGCGCGCGATTCGTCGAAGCTCCACTGCGAGAGCCAACTGCGCAACGTGCAGAACCGCGCCAAGCCGACGGGTCCCATGTTGACGAGCTTGGGATCGCCGAGGTAGCAAGTG
>QJXZ01000344.1 GCA_003248125.1 Gammaproteobacteria bacterium
GGTACAGGCGGTGGAGCGGCGCGCGAAGTACCTCTGCCTCGTGCTGCCGAAAGGCGGCCTCATCATTCACCTCGGCATGGCCGGACACCTGCGGGTGGTGTCGCGCGATACGCCGGCTTCGCGCCATGCTCACGTCGACGTGGTGCTCGACAACGGGCTCGTGTTGCGGCTCACCGACCCGCGCCGGTTCGGCAGCGTGCACTTCGCACCCGGTGATTGGCGTCGTCATCCGTTGCTCGAAGCCCTCGGCCCGGAACCATTTGCGGCCGAGTTCGATGCGGACTATCTGCATCGCCACGCCAGGGGCAAACGTGTCGCGGTGAAGAATTTCGTGATGGATGCCCACATCGTGGTGGGCGTCGGCAACATCTACGCCAACGAGGCGCTGTTTCGGGCCGGCATTCGACCGCGTCGCGCGGCGGGCCGGGTGACCCGTGCGGAGTTCGAGAAGCTCGCGGCGGCGATTCGCGCGACGCTCACAGAAGCGATCGCCGCAGGCGGCACGACGTTACGCGACTTCTTGGGCGCCGAGGGCGAGGCCGGCTACTTCACGAGCGAACTCAAAGTCTATGGCCGCGAATCGTTGCCGTGTGTTACCTGCGGGCAGACCTTGAAGGCCGTGCGGCTCGGTGGTCGCGCGACCGTCTATTGCCCGAGATGCCAGCGCTGACCAAGGCCACGCTCGGTATCCGATTCACGTGCCGGGGGGTTGCGCGGCCAGCGCGTCGACCACCAGTGGATCGACGAATTTCGAGATGTCGCCGCCGAGTGCCGCGATCTCGCGTACCAGTGTCGAGGAGATGAACGAGCATTCCTTCGAAGGCAACAAGAACACGTACTCGATAGTCGGATCGAGGGCGGTATTCATCTCCGCCATTTGGAACTCGTAGTCGAAGTCCGACATCGTGCGCAGGCCGCGAAGCAGGAATGGCGTGTTCTTCGCCTTGAGATAGTCCACGAGCAGGGTGTTGAAGCCATCGACCGTGACGCGGTCGCCGAACGGCGCCAGCACGCGACGGCAGAGCTCGATACGCTCCTTCAGGTGGATCTGTGGATTCTTCTGGGCCGACGTGCCGAGCGCCAGTATCACGTGATCGAAGACGTTGAGTGCGCGACGCACCAGGTCGGTGTGCCCATTGGTGATGGGGTTGAAGGTGCCTGGATAGACCACGGTGCGCATGGCGTGCCCTCATTGCGAGGGCGCGATGGTAGCCGAAATGGGGCACGCCTGCTGCGTGAGGCGGCGACGGTTACGGCGCCAACAATACCGCCGCCGAGTCGCCGGCGCGGGTCGATTTCAGCACCGTAAACGGCGCGAGGTCCGGTGTCGCGGTTCGACGGTGTTCCACGTAGATGCGTGCGTCGTCGGCGAGCAGCGAGCGCGATAGAAGGAGCGCAAGACAATCGGAAATCAGCATCGCGTCGAACGGCGGATCGAGGAACACGATGTCCCATTTCGAGGTTGCCTTGCGCAAGTACGCGAGCGCCTCGGCTTTGACGATGCTGCAATCGGTCGCCGCCAGTCGTTCGCGATTGGTATGAAGTGCGCGCACCGCGTGCGGGTCGCGCTCGACGAAGGTGCAGTGCGCGGCACCACGCGACAGCGCCTCGAATCCGAGTGCACCGGAGCCGGCGAACAAATCCAGGCAGCGCGTGCCGTCAATGCGTCCGACCAACCAGTTGAACAATGTCTCGCGTGTGCGATCGGGCGTCGGCCGCAGTTCGCCGCGCGGCGGGAACGTGAGCTTTCGCCGCTTCCACTTCCCCCCGATAATGCGCACCTCGTTCATATCGGCCGCAGTCGAATGCCAGCAGTAAAGAATACGCCGCGCCCGTCGTGGTGGCAGCGGTTGCGGGGCGGTCTCGAGAAAACGCGCGGCCAGCTGGCGGCCGGTATCGGCGATCTTCTGCTCGGCAAGAAGGCGATCGATGCTCAGGTGCTCGAGGAGCTGGAAACGGCGCTGCTCGTGACCGACGTGGGTGTCGATGCTACCCGCACCATCATGCAAGCGTTGACCCAGCGGGTCGCGCGCAAGCAGTTGAACGACACGGTGGCATTGCACGGCGCATTGTGCACGGCGCTCGAGGCAATCCTCGAGCCGAACTGCCGGCCATTCGAAGTCGACAGTGCACGAGCACCGTTTGTGGTGCTCGTGGTCGGTGTCAATGGCGCCGGCAAGACCACCACGATCGGCAAGCTCGCTAAGCGCCTGAAGAGCGAAGGCAAGAGCGTATTGCTCGCCGCGGGCGACACGTTTCGCGCCGCGGCGGTTGAACAGCTCACCGAGTGGGGGCGACGCAACGACGTACCCGTGATTGCGCAAGGACAGGGCGCGGACAGCGCATCCGTCGTGTTCGATGCCATCAGCGCCGCAAAGTCCCGCGGCGTCGACGTGGTGATCGCGGATACCGCCGGTCGCCTGCAGGCCAAGACCAACCTCATGGAAGAACTTGCCAAAATCAAACGCGTGATGGCCAAAGTCGATCCCACGGCACCGCACGAAGTCGTGCTCGTGCTCGATGCCGGGGTCGGCCAGAACGGCTTGTCGCAAGTCAAGGAATTCGATGCGGCGGTGGGGCTCACTGGCCTCGTCGTGACGAAACTCGATGGCACTGCCAAGGCCGGTGTGCTGTTCGCCATCGCGGCACGCTGGGCGCTGCCCATCTACTTCATCGGCATCGGTGAGCGCGAAGACGATCTGCGTCCTTTCGACAAGCAGTCGTTCGTCGCCGCGCTGCTCGAGAATGGCGCCTGACGTGGGTGCAATCGAGTTTCACAACGTCACCAAGCGCTTCGACAACGGCACCGAAGCGTTGCGCGAGGTCAACTTGCGTCTCGACGAGGGCAGCATGACGTTTCTCACCGGCCACTCGGGCGCCGGCAAGAGCACGTTCTTGAAGTTGCTGCTGCGCCTCGATCAGCCGACACGCGGGCAGATTCTGGTCAATGGTGTGAACGTGGTGCAGCTACCGGATACCGCGCTGCCGTCGTACCGACAACATATCGGCGCAGTGTTCCAAGATCACCATCTGCTCGGTCACCGCAGCGTGTACGACAACGTCGCGTTGCCACTGCGCGTGGCCGGCATGCGCGAGCGCGACGTTGCGCGGCGGGTACGCGCGGCGGTGGCACGGGTCGGCTTGCTCGCCAAGGAGCGGTTGCTGCCGCAGCACCTCTCGACCGGTGAGCAGCAACGTGTCGGCATCGCCCGCGCCGTGGTGAATCGGCCGCGAATTCTGCTCGCCGACGAGCCGACCGGTAACTTGGACCCCGACTTGTCGCGCGACATCATGCACCTGTTCGAGCAGTTTCAGCAGGTCGGTACCACGGTCATCATCGCGAGCCACGATCGTGAGCTCATCGAATCGCTCGGCAAGCCGATCGTCGAGCTCCACCAAGGTACGTTGAGGAGCGCCGAGCCAGGCCCGGTGCACGACGACGAGGCAACGAGTGAGCCGCAACAGAAACAGTGACCCATTCGGAGACGCGCGTCGCACCGGGCCCCGTGCTTGGGTGGAACGCGTGGCGCGATTCGTGCGCGATCACCGGCGGGTTGCACAGGACAGTGTCGGCCACGTCAGCCACCGGCTACCCACCAGCCTGCTCGTTTGGGTGTTGATCGGGATCGCGCTCGCGTTGCCAGGCGGGCTGTATCTTTTGCAGGTCAACTTGGCGGCGATTGCGGATCAATGGCAGGGCCGGCCCGGCGTCTCGGTCTATTTTCGGGTGGGCGCCGATGCCGACGCGGCCGCTGCCTTGCAGCGCGAGCTGACGCGCGACGCCCGGGTCGAGCGCGTCGAGTTGGTCAGCGCCGATGCGGCACTGCGCGAGTTTCAAGCCTTTGCCGGCGTTACCGATGCGCTCGCGCAGCTGGACCGCAACCCGCTGCCCACTTCGCTCAAGGTGCTACTGGTCGATGGCACCGCACCAGCGGAGTTCGATTTGCTGGCCGCGCGCATTCGGGCAGCGCGCGGCGTCGACGAGGTGGTGATCGAGCGCACCTGGCTCGAGCGATTGCAGGCGATGACGGGCTTCGTACGCCGGCTCGGGTTCGTGCTTGCGGCGTTGTTTGCAGTCGGCGCGGTGCTGGTGACTGCGACCTCGGTGCGGCTCGCCATCGAGAGTCGGCTCGAGGAGCTCAAAGTGATGAAGCTGGTGGGCGCGACTGATGCCTACATTCGTCGGCCGTTTCTCTACTTCGGTCTCCTGTATGGCCTCGGTGGCGGTGTCGCGGCAGCGATGTTGATCAGCGCCGTGCTGCTGATCGTCGAGCCGCCGCTTGCAGCGTTGGTGGGCAGCTACGGCACGGCGTTGACCATCGAAGGCTTTTCGATGGCATTTTTCGGTGGGCTCCTGCTGCTCGGCGGGGCGCTCGGCGTGTGTGGTGCGTTGCTCGCTGCGCGGCAACGACTCGCCGACCTCGAAGTGGTCTAGGCGGGTGCGCCGGGCTCGCTGAACGGCCGCAAATCCGGGTAACCCGTGGTCTCCCAGGCGCCGTCCACGACCAGGTTGGCACCAGAGATGTAGGCAGCGTCGTTACTGGCTAGAAATAGGGCGGCGGCTGCCATGTCCTCGGGTCTGCCCCAGCGCTTCATCGGAATGCGCGCGAAGAAGGCTTCTTCCAATCCTGGCATCGAACGCACCGCGGCCGTGAGCGGTGTGTCGGTGAGGCCAGGCGAAACGGTGTTCACGCGAATGCCATGGGCGGCGAGCTCGAGCGCCGCGTTGCGTGACAGCATCTCGACGCCGGCCTTGGCACACGCGTACGCCGTGCCGCCGAACATCGGCACGTGGCAGTTGAGCGAAGCGATGTTGACGATTGCGCCGCCGCGGCCGTGCGCCTTCATTGCCCGCGCCTCGTGCTTGACGGACAGGAACGCACCCTTCAAGCAGACGTCGAGCACGAGATCCCAGTTTTCCTCGGTGAGTTCCGTGATCTCGCCGGGCGCGCCCAAGCCGGCGGCGTTGAAGCCGAGATCGAGCCGCCCGAATGTATCGCCCGCCGCTTGCACCATCGCGGCGACGTCGACTTCGTTGCGCACGTCGGCGAGATACGTTGCGACCGCATCACCCTCGTCGCGGCGCAATGCATCGAGCGTGTCGGCATTGATGTCGGTCGCGAGCACGCGAGCGCCTTCTTCCAGCAGGCGGCGCACGATCGCGAGTCCGATGCCCGAAGCACCACCGGTGACGACTGCGACTCGATCGTGGAATCTTCCATGAGCATTCATGTTGGCCCTGCCTCGAAGTGTGGGTGTGCGACGCTCACGTCGTCTGCTGGCCTAAATCTGCCCCCAGCACCGCCGCACCGAGGGTCAGGTTGGCCGCGGTGTCGAGGCCCAACAGGTGTCGAAACGCTGGGTCGAGCGTGCCTTGCACCTCGCTCGACAGCACTGCATTCCAGTTGACCTGGGGTCGCAAGAAGGCGCGCGAATAGTAGGCGAACAACAATGCGCGATCCTGATCGGTGGTGACGTTGGCGCCGGACGTGTGCCACAGCCGGCCGTCCATCGCGATGACTGCGCCCGCATTGGCTTCGAATGGCTGCAGGCGGCTTCCGGGGTGCGGACCCAACTCGCCGATGCGGGTCACCTTGTGGCTACCGGGCAGATACAGCGTCGCGCCGTTTTCCGGCCGGACGTCGGTCAGGCACCAGATCACGTTGATCGACCACGGCGCGAGCCACGGCTCTGGTACGACCAAGGCCTGATCGGAGTGGAGGTTCATCGATCGCGCGCCTGGGCGTGCGATGTTGGCGGTGAAATTGGAGATCATGAAGTCCGGCCCCAACAGGGCGCGGACCAGCGCGAGCGCGAGCGGGCGACGGATCAAGTCGCGAAACACGGGATCGAGATCGAGCAGCTCGAAGACGCGAACATTGGCCGGATTCGGATCCAACCCAGCGATGAAGGTGTCGCGACCGCGACTTCGGTAGGCGTCGGCGGCAGCCCATAGGCGGTCGAGTACGTGCGCGGTTTCGCCCGCCGATAGCACCTCCGGGAGCACGCACCAGCCCTGCTCGAGAAGCGCGCGCCGTGCGTCCGCGGCAAGCTCGGAGGCCGCATCGACAGATGCATGCGGCATGGGAGTCTGCTGGCTGTTCGTCATGCGGGTGATGCGCCGTTGACGAGCCCGAGCCCCACGGTTTTATAGCCGAGCAGCACCAAGGCGTCGTCGCTCGCGAACTGGCGTACCTCGGGACGCAACGACAAGAACCAGTTCTCCTGGGTGCGGTAGATC
>QJXZ01000287.1 GCA_003248125.1 Gammaproteobacteria bacterium
GATCTTGAGCGCCTGGTAGTACTGCTCCGATTCCGAAACGGGCGTGCGGAAATCTTGCTCACCGACGATCACCATCGTCGGCGTGCTCACGTTACCAACCAGCGACAGCGGCGAGCGCCGGGCGTATTCCTCGGCATTGAGCCAAGGCGCGCCATGGAACCAGCGATCGGTAATGCTGGCGCCGATGTCCGAGGTGAGCGCAAAGCTCAGCCAGTTGATGACCGGCTTGGCGGACACCGCGGCGCGAAAGCGGTCGGTCTTGCCAACGATCCAGGCGGTCAATACACCGCCGCCCGAACCGCCCGTGACGAACAAATTGCGCTCGTCGATGTAGCCACGCGCGATCATGGCATCCACCGCTCCCATCAGGTCGTCGAAATCCTCGCTCGGATAGTTCTTGTCGATCAGATTGGCGAACGTTTCGCCGTAGCTCGTGCTGCCGCGGGGATTGACGTACACGACCACGTAGCCGGCAGCCGCATACAGTTGAATTTCGGCCGCAAAATGCGCGCCATAGTTGGTGTGCGGTCCGCCATGAATCTCCAACAACAGCGGATACTTCTTGCTCGCATCGAAGTCCGGCGGCGGCACGATCCACCCTTGAATGCGACGGCCGTCAGCGGGCGACTCGAACCAAAACGCTTCCGAATCGCCGACGGCGCGTTGACCGAGCAGATCGTCGTTCACGGCTGTCAACTGTCGGGGCGCACCGCGACCGCGCCATACCGCCAGATCCGCCGGGCGCACGGCGCTCGATTTGGTGAACGCCAGCACGTCGCCGCCAACGTCGAAGCGTGCGCCGGAATAGGGCCGCGACAGGTCGAGCCCACCGGCGCCCTCAATGTGATCGGTGAGACGACCTGCGAGGTTGACGCTCGCAATGCGGGTGTCGCCTTCGGCATCGTATTGCACGTACACACGTTTGCCGTCGCGCGCCCACGCGATGCCGGCGACACTGCCTGGCAGCTCGGGTGACAACGTTCGGCGGGCACCACTTTCGAGGTCGAGCAGCGAAACGCGCGCGTGAATGTGCGAACGGTGGTCGTCGTCGTAGCCGAGATAAGCGAGCCAGCGCCCGTCCGGCGAGACCGTGGGCGCAAAGTCGGGCCCGTAACGCTCGGTGAGGGCGGTGACTTCACGGCTTGTGACATCGATGCGATAGAGGTTGGTGTCGGTCGGCTCGTATTCCCAGTCGTCGCGGCGGTTGCCGGCGACGATTACCGCTGTGCCATCGGTCGTCCACGTCGGCTCGCCACCGTGGGGGTAACCGCCTTCGGTCAACTGTCGCGGCGTACCGCCGGCCGCTGGCACCACGAATACCTGTGCCTCGCCGGGCTTGGCATAGCCGCTGCCGTCGGCCCGATACAGCAACCGCTCGATGACCGTCGGCGGCGGCGCCCACTGTGCGCCCTTCGGCGCCTCTGGCGGTTTGACGAATGGCTCTGGCTTTTCAGCGACACGCATCAAGAACGCGATCCGTTCACCATCGGGCGAAAACGACAACGACTGCGGGGCTTCGGTGAGCTGCGCAACATCCGTGATCGCGCCGGTCGCGAGCCACAACATGCGCAGACGCCTGCCATCACCGTTGCTTGCGACGAACGCCACGCGATCGCCTTGCGGTGCGATTCGGGCACGTGCGATTCTGCTGCCGTCCGCGACGAGGGGTACTGCACGCGATCCGTTCGGCGCGATCGACCAAAGGCTACTGCGGGTGCGATCCGTCATCCGATCGTAACCGGCACGCACGTAGACGATGCGATCGCCGCTCGCGGCTACGTCCATCTCATCGATCCACTCGAGCTCGAAGACATCATCGACCGCAAACGGCGGCAACGCGGTTGCATACGCAGCCATGGTGAACGCCAGGGCCCCGAT
>QJXZ01000139.1 GCA_003248125.1 Gammaproteobacteria bacterium
AGCGACGACTACCGACCCTTGAACTTCGGCTGCCGTTTCTCCTGGAATGCGGCAACCGCTTCGCGATGATCAGCGCTCGCCATCGTTACTTCCTCGTACTTGAGGCACATCGGCATCACTAGACTCGAGACCGACCGCAGATAGGCATTTACCGCCATCTTCGATGCCGTGATCGCCTTCGGTGCGCCGCGCGCCAAGCGCTCCGCTACTTCCATGGCCTTCGGCATGAGCTGATCGCCGTTCTCCACGTAGAAGTTGGCAAGCCCGATGTCGACCGCCTCGCGTCCCGTCACGCGGTCGCCCGTCATCAGGTAGTACTTGGCGCGATTGACGCCGATGAGAAACGGCCAAATGAGCTGGCCACCATCGCCGGCTCCGATGCCCATGTTGACGTGCGTGTCGGCGAACACACTGTTCGGCCCAGCAATCACGACATCGCACAAGAGCGCGACGTTTGCGCCCAGGCCCATGGCGTAACCATTCACGGCCGCGATCATCGGCTTCTCGCACTCGAGGATGTGGTCGACGATCTGCCGCGCCTCCACCCAAAGGTTCGGCCCCTCGGGATTGGCACCGATGGGATCGCCCGGACTGAAATCACCGCCGGCACAGAACGCGCGCCCGGCACCGGTGAGGATGAGCACGCGCGCGTCACGATCGTTGCCGTAGTCGCGGCTGAATCGCGCAAGCTCCGCGTGCATGGTGCCGTTGACGGCATTCAGCCGCTCCGGCCTGTCGAGCGTCAGCACGACGATGCCGTTGTCGCGGCGCTCGATGCGCATGGTCTGGTAGTTTTCTTGCTTGAGCATGATGTTCTCTCCTCAGGGGCTCGGCGTCGAACCGCCGGCGACCAGTTCGTTGTTCGACGCCTCAGTCGAACGTTGATCGTCGTGAAACAGTGTTCTCAATTCCTCACTCGCATCGCGCGTTGTCTGTCGAAACGCAGCTGGATCGTGACTTACCGCGCGCTGGCGTTCGAGCGTCTTGGCATCGTGAAGCCTGAACGTATTCACCAATCGAGCCGCGATTGTCGGCTCCTCACCCAGTACACCGAGCAATGCCTGTGCCAGCTCGAGGCTCGATACCAGGGTTTCGCGGATCACATAGTCGACGCCAATGTCGCGCAGCGCAATCTCGTGTTGGCGGTTGCGCGCGCGCGCGAGGATCGCAACTTTCGGACAGGTCTCGTGAATCATCTCGGCCACGCGCACGGAGGCCTCGATGTCGTCGATCGCGATCACGAACGCTCGGGCGGTTGCCACTTGCGCAGCTTGCAGCACGTCAAGGCGTGTGGCGTCGCCGTAGTAGACCTCATTGCCAAACTGACGTACGAAGTCCACCTGCGTCGGGTTCACTTCGAGCGTGGTGAAGTTGATACCACGCATCGACAACACGCGTGCGATGATCTGCGCGAACCGACCAAACCCCGCGATGATCACCGGATTGTTGGGTGCGTCAATCGCATCGTAAGGGCGCTGGTCCACCGAGTCACCGAGCCACCGTTCGGCGAACGCAGCAAGCAGCGGCGTCGTTGCCATCGACAACGTGATCACGAGGATGGCGAACTCGACTTGCTCGGCTTCAATGACAGAGCCGCCGACGCCTGCGGTAAGCAGTACGAATGCGAATTCACCACCTTGTGACAATACCACCGCCGTGCGCAAGCGTTCTGACGACTCGAGGCCGTGCCATGCGCTAAGAGGCAGAAGCACTGCGATCTTTACCGCTACCAGCGCAAACGCACACGCAACCACAGCGAGAGGTGCCGCGAACAGGACCGCCACATTCACGGACATGCCGACCGCCATGAAGAAGAGACCAAGCAACAATCCTTTGAAAGGCGCTACATCCGCCTCCAACTGATGACGATATTCGGAATCGGCAACCATCATGCCGGCTATAAACGCGCCAAGGCCCATGGACAGTCCGGCAGCTTGCATGGCAAGCGCGGCGCCAACCACCATGGTCAGACCTGCCGCAACGAAGAGTTCATGGATGCCGGTCGCGGCAATCCACCGCAGCGCAGGGCGGAGCGCGAACCACGCCATCACGAACCCACCGACCGTGACCGCCACGATCCAAAACTCAGGGCGCACGGCGGTCGACGAAGGCGCAAGAAAACTCAACAGCAGGAGCGCAGGAATGACAGCGACGTCTTGGAGCAACAACACGCCAAATGCGGCACGCCCGTGAGGACGGTTGAGCGAGCGGCGCTCGCCAAGCAACTGCAGCGCGAATGCCGTACTCGACAGGGCCAGCGAGAAACCAGCCAGGGCCGCCGCGGGCCAGGGGAGTCCCAAGGCGAATCGGCACACCAGTGCGATGGCGATCATCGACACGATGACTTGCGCGGAACCGAGCCCGAACACGGCACGCCGCATTACCCACAGGCGCCGAGGGCGGAGTTCGAGGCCGATGATGAACAGCAGCAGCACGACACCGATCTCGGCGAAGTGCAGCACCTCTTCTGCCTCGCCGATCAGTCCAAGGCCATTCGGACCGATCAGGACACCCGCCGCGAGGTAGCCCAGAACCGACGACATGCCGAGCCGCTTGCACACCGGCACCAGGATTAGTGCCGCTGCCAGGAAGACCAAGGTCTCGAAGAGAAAGCTCAATGCCGCTATTCCGGAAGTGGGATGTACTCTGGATCCCCCGGCACGGTGCCAAACCGGCCATCGCGCCAATCGCGCTTGGCGGACTCGATGCGCTCACGCGATGTGTGCACGAAGTTCCACCACAAATGGCGCGCGCCGATTGGCTCACCGCCGGCGATCACAACCCGACTGAACACTTGTGCTCGCATCTTCACCCCGACACCGCGAATCGCAGCCAGAGCGCCAGCATCGACTTGGTGAGCGCCAATGTTGACGCGCCCGGCGACCACGTACACGGCCCTTTCGACCGCAGAATCGGGAATTGTCACAACCGCGTCGGCATCAAGCGTTTGGACGAGATAGAGCGTGTGCGCGTGTACGGAAACCGGTGACTGAACATCGTAAGCTTCGCCAATGACGATAGTGGTCGTGACACCACGATCCTGGATTACGGGCAGCGAAGCAGCCGGATAGTGAACGAATGCAGGATCGATCTCCTGCTGGTGCTCGGGAAGCGCCATCCAGGTCTGTATTCCGTGCAGGCGCTGCCCCGACCGCTCCCTATCGACCGGCGTGCGTTCCGAATGCACGATGCCGCGTCCAGCGGTCATGAGGTTGACCGCGCCCGGCTCAATGAGTTGCACGTAGCCCAGGCTGTCTCTGTGCAGCATCTGCCCCTCGAACAGATAGGTTACGGTCGCCAGACCAATGTGTGGATGCGGCCGCACATTGATGCCAGTGCCGGCGGCGAAGTCTGCCGGTCCCATCTCGTCGAAGAACACGAACGGCCCGACGGCTGACAACTGGCGCGCCGGCAGAACGCGCCGCACGGTGAAACCACCGAGATCCTTCTCGGAAGGTTTGACGAGTAGCGACACAGCGCCCGTGCACGCCTCACAGCTGGGATCATTGGCTTCCACGAAGCTCACGGCTGGACCCCCTCAAAGTGGTTTTCGAACACGATCTCGGACAACGATTTGCGCGGCGATGGCTGCTCCCGCTCGCGCAGTTCCGCTGGTAGGGCGTCAACATCTCCGCGATAGCCAATCGCGACGATCGCCGGCAAGTCATAGGTGTCGGGAACGCCTAACGTACGTCGGGCGCGATCGCCGTCGAATCCCTGCATCCCGTGGCTCGCGAGTCCCAGTCGCGCCGCCTGCAATGCCAAGCTCATCCACGCAGCGCCGGCGTCGAAGCTGTGCGTGGGTGCCGGCCCTCCATTGCGTTCGTACGTCGTGCGCGAGATGACGGCGATCAGCGCGCTCGCATTACGCGCCCAGACACGGTTGCCTTCGACGAGAAGGTCGAGCCAACTCTGCCAGGCGGGCGTATCGCGTAGTACGTATGCGAACCGCCAGGGTTGCGCGTTGAAGCACGACGGCGCCCAACGCGCTGCTTCGAATACGTTCTGCAACACCCCGCGAGCAATCGGCTTCGGCGCAAATGCACGTGGTGACCAACGTTCCAGGAACTCGGTGTCCACCTCGACGCCTGGCGAGGGCTCACGCGTAGATCCAATGGTCATCGCGCACGCCTTGCGCTGACTGATGCCAGCATATCGAAGAGCAGAATATGCGCACGTTCCGATGACCGCATGGCGAGCCTCCACTCCGAAGCTTTTCCATTGAAGCCGATTCCGTCGCCGGCCACGAGTGGTACGCCGTCGACATCGGCCGTGCCGTCGACGATTTGCACCCAAATGTCACGGCCGGGATCCGCATTATGGATGACCTCGGCATGGTCGAGTTCGGCCGCGTACAAATCTACGTCTTGATGGATGGTCAACGATCCGCTGCGACCGCCGCGACTGAGGAGCAAGACCAGGTTTTCGCGGCATTGTTCGGTGTCGAACGCGCGCTGCTCGTAGGCCGGCTCGATGCCCATCGCTTCCGGCTCGATCCAGATCTGCAGGAACCGCACTGAGCGGTCTTCGGATGCATTGAATTCACTGTGACGGATGCCAGTACCTGCGCTCATACGCTGCACCTCACCCGGCGCGATCACCGATCCATTGCCCAAGCTGTCGCGATGTTCGAGCGCACCCTCGCGCACGTATGTGATGATTTCCATGTCGCGATGATCGTGCGCGTCGAATCCTCGCCCGGGCGCGACCGTGTCTTCGTTGATGACGCGCAGCCGGGAAAATCCCAAGTGGGCCGGATCGTAGTAGCCGCCGAACGAGAACGTGTGCCGCGTATCGAGCCAACCATAGTCGCGATGTCCACGTTCGACGCCTCGACGCACGTAAGGCACGTCACTCATGTCCACACCTCACTGCGGCTCTCGATAGAGTGCAGCATGCAGAACACTGGGGCAATGCTTGGGTGCAATTCGCCGTGGCACGCTAACTACGCGCGTCCCATTTTTTCGACCACTCGCTCAGCGCCATGAGCTGTTCGCCGAGCTGTTTACCCCACTTCGTATGTCCGAATCCACTCTCATCGTGATCGAGCAAATCGAGATCGCGCAATTCCTTGAGCCGCGCGTTCAGGCTGGTCGGCGACACAGCGTCGCAGCGTTCACGCAATTCACGGAACGTGAGCCGTTCGTCCTTCAGCTCCCATAGAATTCGCAGCGCCCAACGTTTCCCCAGCGCGTCCAGCAGCCGCATGATGGGGCGGCCGGTTCTAGAGCCTCGCACAGCGGTTTTCGCCTTCATGACGAACTCCTTGACACTACATATTGTGTAGCAATAGGATCGATAAGGGTGCTACTGTTTTTGTAGCACAAGCTGCCTCGGCCAACGGAGATCCATGACATGAAGCACGTCCTCAAGCCGCTCGATCCACCCTTCCCCGCCGATGTTACAGCGGCCTTCGCGCGCTATCCGAAAGGCCACGATGGCTACATCATCAAGCTGTTTCGCGTATTCGCCAACAGTCACCGATTCCTCACCAACAAGGGCGCTATCAACCTGCTTGATCGAGAGAGCCCGCTCTCGCTGCGTGAACGCGAGATTGTCATCCTCAGGGTGACCGCGAACCGGAATTGCGAGTACGAATGGGGTGTACATGTCGTTACCTTCGCAAAGGCGGCCAAACTCAGCGAAGAGCAAGTACGCGCGACTCGGCTGGGCAACAGCGACGCCACGTGTTGGACAAAGCGCGAAAGGCTTTTGATCGAGTGCGTCGACCAACTCTGCAATCATTCGACCATCGGCGACGCCACGTATTGCGGCTTCCAAGAAAACTGGGATCTGACCCAGCAGCTCGAGATTCTCGCGCTGTGCGGCAACTACACACTCGTGAGCCTCGTGGCCAACACGGCCCGCATCAGCCCCGAGCAAGATGCCGCGAAGTTCCCGCATTGAGCCCGATGGTTCGGGGCGCAGTCGTGTCAATCGTCGAGCAGCGCGACGACCAGACCGCTGCGAACTTTCGGGTCGAACCACGTCGATTTCGGCGGCATGAACCGGTTCTGCTCGCAGACCGCGACGAACTGTTCCATGGTCACGGGTGCAACCGAGACTGCCAGGCGGAAATGTCCTGCATCGACCTGAGCTTTCAGCCAGGCTGAGTCCTTGTTTCCGCCAACATAGTTGATGCGCTTGTCGCGCGCGTTGGTGAGACCAAGAACGGCATCGAAGAAGTGCCGTTGGATGATGTCGCTGTCGATCGACTC
>QJXZ01000042.1 GCA_003248125.1 Gammaproteobacteria bacterium
TCACCGCTCGGTGCTGCGCACACGACGTAGTCGAGCACCGGTGCGCCCTTGAGCCCGGTCTCGTCGGTGTAGCGTCGCGGCGTGCCGGTCGCAGTCTCCGCCACGGCGATCTCCATCATCGGCCCGCCGTCAATCGCACGTTGGATGCGCACCCAGGTCGGGCCGTCCCAATCGAGTTGCACGCGCACGAGCCCCTTGCGCTTCTCGCCGCTTGCGCGTAGCACAATGCCCGCGACCGTCGTCACCTCGACGGTGTTCGACTCTTCGGCATAGCTCGCGGTCACGGCCGCCACTCGATAACGATAGCTACTCGCCGGTTGCACCGACGTGTCGACGAAGCTCGTGGTGTTGGCATTGAGCTGTGCAACCACGTCGAAGGTGCCCCACCCGGCTTCACCGAGGCTCGCGCGCCGCACCTCGAAGCCGCCTTCGTTGTCAGCGTTGTCGGTCCACTCGAGACTCACGCTGCCTGCCATGACCGCCGTTGCAACGAGGTCGGTCGGTGCCGCAGGCGCAGTCTCGTTGCCGTCGACGACCGTGACGACGCGCAATTGATCGACGTAGAGCGTGTCGTTCGCGAGGTTGCGCGGCGTGCGATCAGTGTCGCGCGCACGCACGAGCACGTCGCCGCTCGTTGTCGGCGGCAGCGGCACCCAATACGTATCGAGCGCACCGCCGAGCGGCAATGTGAGGACGCCTTTGGTCCAACTCTGCCCGCCATCGTAAGAGACGTCGAAGGCGAAGCGATCAGACTCGCCGCTGTCGGTGCCGGCCGCCGTCACCTCGAGCGTTACGCTCGCACCGCCAGAGACATTCGCGATGTGCCAAGCGTGCTCGGCGAATGATGTGCGGTTCGCGGGTTTGCCGCCCGAAGTCACTTCGACCAAGCGCTGCAACACGCCGTCGTTGTAGGCGAGGTCTGCAAAGCTGCCAAGCACCGTGCCCGCGGTCGGCGTTTCGGCGTCGACGAAGTAATAGACCGGATAGCTCGACGCACCCGAATCGACATAGCGCGCCCTGAGCGTCACGTTAGCGAAGTCCAGGTATCCGCGCAGCATGACGTGCCACGTGCCGAATGCGGGTGCAGCGTCCGTGCAGGTCTCGCTGTTGCCATTGATATAGGGTCTGCAATCCCACTGGTCCGCTGCCGCGGGGCTGCCATAGCGAACATATAGATCCGCATCGCCGGTACCGCCAGAGATCTGGACGACGAGGTCGCTTGCCCCTGGCGGCACGTCGAGCGCGAAATGGATCTCGTCCGCTCGCGCGCCCGAGACCGTCACCGGCACGTCGTTGCCGAGTGGCGTCGCAATCACCGGCGGTGGTGCCGTCGCCGCACAATCGCCGCTGAGTAACGCATCGGTAGCTTGCGCGCGCACTAGCCCATAGCCGTAGCTCGAATCCCAGCCGGGACCGCCGAGGTCCTCGGCGGCGGCGCGCAGCGCGGTGCGTAACTCGGCCGCGGTGCAGCCCTCGTGGTGGCTCCACACGAGCGCAGCAACACCGGATACATGTGGAGTCGCCATGGACGTGCCGTCCCACGCGGCGTAGTTGTTGCCCGGCAACGTCGAGTTGACCCCGACGCCGGGCGCGGCAATTTCTACCTGATGGTTGAACTGGCTGAATGTCGCGAGCCGCTTGTTCACATCGATTGCGGCGACGCTCATCACCGAGTCGTAGGACGCTGGATACGAGAGTGTCGCGTTGCCGCTGTTGCCTGCGGCGGCAATCGAGAGCACTCCGGCCGCATACGCTTCGTCGAATGCCACGCGCTCTGCTGTGCTCGCGGCGGCCCCGCCGAGGCTCATACTGACGACCTGCGCGCCCGCGACGCGACATTGATCTAGCGCAGCGATCAGATCGGACCCGTATGCCCACTTGCCCTGGTCATCGAATACCTTGACCACGTGCAGCGGCAACGAACCGCTTGGGTTGACGCCGACGACCCCAACATCGTTGCCACTCAAGGCGGCGATCGTGCCGGCCACGTGAGTGCCGTGGCCGTGGCCGTCGTGGTACCAATTGCCGCTGTCGGCATTGCACCCACTGCCCGCGCAGCCGGTCGGTACACCATCGTCGCCGGTCACACCCGAGACCGGCAGGTCCTCGTGGCCGAGGTCGTAGCCCGTGTCCATGATGCAGAGCTTGCGCGTGTGCCCGAAGCGTTCCGCGAGCCCTCCGGGGCCCGCCTCCACCATGGTGATGCCATATGGCGTCTGCTCCGCCTGCGTGTATCGCTTCGGATCGAGCTCGACAAGAACGACGCCCGGGCGACGCGCAATGGCTGTCGCTGCAGTAGCCGGTAGCGAGACGGCGAGCAAGCGATGGTTAGTGAGCTCGCGATGGACGCGCCCACCCAAACTCTCGACTTCGGCGCGCAGCACAGGCGCGTTCCCCGGTGCGTAACCCACGATGTAGCGTTCGTCGGGCTCGGCGCTGACCCCGAGCGGGATTAGGAGAAACAGTGTAAAGAGATAACCGCGGAACGACGTTTTCGCGAACATGAGCGTGACTGCCTGAAAGCACGTCCGACGTCCGCTGTCGAATCAGTTGCTGCTTGATTCGTGTCCGTCGCTGAACGACCCAACCATACGCCTCATCTTTGCAGTCAGGCAAATCCGGCGATCCGAGCTACGAACTCGTCGCGCTCGACAAACCATCTCTGTGTGTCCTGGCGGACCGGGTGCCAGGCGTCACTAGGTCGCAAAGTCCTAGAGGGCGCATCTGGGTCGCGACGTTGGCCGGCTAGGGACTTCCGCGCATTCAGTCCACACCAGCTGCGGCGTAGTGTTTTTGGCGAGCGGAATGGCAGGGATCTCGTGACCACTCCACGACACTCATACTTCCCAGCAGCCGGACTCGCGTTGCTCTTGCTGTACGCGTGCGCGACTAATGCGCCAGTGGCGGATCCGCAACTCCTCGACTTCATTCAGGACGGCACAACTACTCGAGACGAGATTCTGCTGAATCTTGGGCAGCCGTCAGCCGTGTTCCAGGACGAGGCCATACTGACCTACCGTATCGGAGAGGACAAACGCGGCTACTTCATCGAAGTGCCGAGCGCGAGTGATTGGCAGTTCGTCCGCTACAGCCTCGTGCTCGTCTTCGATGCGAAGGGAACTTTGCAGCGCCACAACCTCGTGTCCGTGCGATGAAGCGCGTTCTCCTATTCAATCGAGTTCACCCTCGCCAGATTGCGCTACTGCTCATTGCGTCGCTGTTGGCTTCGTGTTGGATACCGAGGAACGACTGGGAGCTCGATTCGCGGCGGAACGTCACGCCGGGCACCACTACCACCCTACAAGAAGGCGTGGGTACGGCAACGCTGGCAGACGTTCTTCTCCAACTCGGTGAGCCAGATGTCGTTTCGGAGGATGGCCGTCGCCTGACCTATCAATGGACGAAGATAGAGGGCATGTTCATCATCGGCGCGATGTACATGGGTTCCGCACGGGACGTCACTAGAGCAAGCGCCATCGAGGTGACGTTCGACGAACGCGGCTACCTAGTCAGCGCAGAGTTGCTGTACGGCAAACTTCATCTGGACTGATGAATCGAGACCACACGCGCACACGGCAGAATCGTCTTCCCGGATTCCGAGATTCACGTCGCCTCCTCGCGACTTCAGTTCGAAGCTGCGATCGTCAGTCCTGTTCGACCAAGTCGTCGCCACCCCTCGGAATTGCGCCGAGCCCACGGACGGTGAGTCCACCATCGTGATTCAGAATCGTGCCGGTCGCGGGCACGTTGTCTTCGCGACACGCAAAGAACACGTAGGCACCGGCATACTCCGCGGGCGATGGCATGCGGCCGATCGGCACGAAGTTCTTCGCGCCCGCCGCCATCGCCTCGCCTGGAAACTTACGGCTCGCCATACCGAGCGATTCGGGTCCCTTGAGGCTCGTCGCAATGGCACCGGGTGCGACACCGTTGACGCGCACATGCGGCGCCAGCTCCCAGGCGAGTTGCCGAATCAGGCCCACCACCGCGTGCTTGGTGGCCGTGTAGAGAACGCCGCCGCCCGCCGGCAGAAACCCGGCATTCGAGACCGTGAAGATCATCGAGCCCTTGCTTTTCACTAGCGGCCGCAGTGCGGCTTTCGCAAGTGCCATGTAACCAAGCACGTTGATGTCGAATAGCTCGTGAAAGGCGCTGGCGAGCGTATCGGCGGCAAGGTCGTCGAGTCGGATGCTGTAGTCCCAGATGCCGGCATTGCCGATGACGCAGTCGAGCCCGCCCCATCGCTCGATACAGTCGCTCACGATGCGCGCATTGTCATCGGCACTGCGCACGTCGCCGACGACGCAGTGCACGGCACTGCCAAATGTTTGATCGAGCTTCGCACAACCCGACTCAGAACGGTCCAGCACACCCACTTTCGCGCCTTCCCTGACGAACCGCGCGACGATGGCCTCGCCGAGCCCCGACGCGCCACCCGTCACGATTGCGATCTGCTCGCTGAGCCGCGCCATGATCAGAAAAAGCTACTCATGTTCTGAGAAAGAATCACCGTCTGTTCGAGATAGATGTGGCGCCGCGCCAACATGAGCCGGTTGTCGACGCGACGCAGCAGATCTTCGCGGCTTCCGATCCACGAATCTTCCTCACTGTTGAGCCGCGTGCGGTAGAGGTGGAAGTTGCTGTGTACCGATAGTTCGTTCGCGTCACCGCCTTCGACGCTGATGTTGGTGATGAGATGACGCATTCGCGACGGCGGATCTTCCGCCCATGCGCGCCCCACGGCGAGACGTTGAACGCGCATCGTCAGTATTTCCTTGCTGTCGTCGAAAAAAGCCATGCCGCCCGGCTTCGTGAACTCGAGTTCGAGTTCCTTCGCCTGTGTCGTGCGTCGGATCGGCATCCAGTAGTGGATGTCGTCGGTGAGCAGCTCGAGCCACTCGGTGAACTTGCGGGCATCGAGCAGCCGCGCTTCGTTGAGCAGAAACTCCTGCGCTTCGAAGGTGAGCAGCATTCGCTCTCGAGCGTCGAGTTCACGATAGCTCGTCATCACACGACACCGGTCGGCGGTTGCGAGTGACTGGCGATCAGCTCCTGCCACGAATCGGCGAGCATCCACTCCTGCCATGATTGGTAGGTCCAGCGCTGGCCATGCTCGTTCACCACCGTCTCGATCCGGCTCTGCCCCGATGGGTCGGCAGACACCTGGTCGCGACCCCGGCCCATGGACAGATTGAGCGGTCGCATTCTACCGATAGGGCCCCGCGCACCGCGCGTCGAATGACTCCAGTTCTCGCCGTCGTCCTGTTCCAGCAGCCCGGCGGGTCCGAACACGTGATTCTGCGCAAAGATGGCCTGACGCCTTTGGCTTTCAGGCGCATCCTTGATCAGATAGTTGAACCACCAAAGCTCGGTCTCGAACGGGCCGCGGGGGATACGTAGGCACACCTGCTGCGTGATCGACACCCACAGGTTGGGAAAGATGTTGGGATGACCGAACGAGCGCGTACCCACCGGGCCGAGCTCGGCCCGGACCTTTGGATCGACACGCCGCGACGCGAATAGGTCAAACCATTGTGCATCGCCGTCGCCACCGTTGGCCATGCGCGCATCGAAGGCCGCCAATTCCGCTTCGCTGATGCCGGGCCCGCCGATACCGTGGCCGTACTCACCGAGCAAGACCATCTGACTCATGGGCGCCATGGCCTCTTCCGACACGAATCCGACTCGCATCGCCGTGCCGTGCGACACCTTGACGTGATACCAGTCGTAGAGATTGTCGACGGCGATTTTCCAATTGCACTTGATGCGGTTCTTGTGCACCCCGTCTAGAAATTCGACCTCGCCACGAGATGCAATGAAGTCGATACCTAGGCGTCCAACCCAGCCTAGATAGTCCGCGAGCGCGGGCGCATTCGCATCCATCGTCGCAAACACGAAACCTCGATAGCTCTCGACCTTCGCTGCGCGCATCAGACCCCAGTCGCTCTTGTTCAGCTCGCCGCGGTAGAACGCTTCTTCGCCGGGCGCTGCAAGCAGCGTGCCGTCGAGGTTGAAGTTCCAGCCGTGGTACGAACAAAGGAAGCTGTTGGTCGTACCGAGTTCCGCGCGGCACACGGTGTTGCCGCGATGCGAGCAGCTGTTCACCAGCACGTTGATCGTGTTCTTGCGATCGCGAACCACGATCACTTCGTCCTCACCGATGTAGTTCATGAAGAAGCTGCCCGGTCCAGGCAGCTGAGATTCGTGTCCAGCTCCGCCTCGTAGACGCCTTGGTCGGAGAAGATGCGCCTATCCAACGTGCCGGTCGTCTTGTCGTAGCACGCGCCGATGTCGAGACGCGCACGATCGCTCGCGATGACGGTATTCGACATTGGGTCCCCCCCATTACTGTGTGGCGCCGCCCCCATCTTGGCATGACATGTACCGATCGGCACCAGCTCGAACTCGCGACAGGCATCGTGAACACCGGACGAGCCATTCGGTGTTCAATCTGGGGTCACCCCCCGCCGCTGTGAGTTACCGGCTGC
>QJXZ01000351.1 GCA_003248125.1 Gammaproteobacteria bacterium
TCGTCGCGCCAGGCCACGGCCTCGACGATCTTGGTCACCAACCGATTGATGGGGTAAGTCACCGCATCTCCGGCCAGCCAGTTCACGCCATCGGCGGGCCGCTCGAATACCCACACCGCGATGTAGGTGAGCACCGCGAGCCGATTGCCGTCGGGCGAGAGCTCGGCGGCGGTGGGCAGCACGATGTCGTCGCGGCGGCTGACGAGGGTGAGCACGTTGTCGCGGTCGGTGTAGTTGGTATCGAGCCGGTAGAGCTTGGTGCCGGGTTGCCAACCAGCCTGCTCGCCGGGTTTGCGGTGCTTGGTCAAGAAGTGCAGCTTACCGTCTGCTACGAACACGGCCTCGCAATCGAAATGCCATTCCGTGGCAGGGAACGTGTCTTGGTCCGGGTAACGGACGGGCAGGTAAGTGAGCGCGCGCGCTTCGGGTACAGCGAGCGGGTTGGGCTCCGGCAACACATACACGCCGAGGTCGCGCCGTGCATTCGAGTTGTTGCCGACGTCGGCGATGTAGAGCATGCCGTCGGCGGCGGCAATGTCCTCCCAGTCGATGTTCCACGCGTTGAACACGGTGAGCCCCGGCCAAGACCCGTCGCGATAGCGCTTGGCGAGGAAATCGGGAATCACCGGCTTGCCTTTCAGGTTGATGGCAAACAGACGCGCGTTGTCACCGGAGTCGTTGTGCGCCCAGAAGATGCCGGGCTGACTGGAGCGCGCAAGGCCGCTGGTTTCGCTCATCGGCCCGTGATCGAGTGTCGCGATGCGCTCGAGCTCACCGATGCCCGCAAGCGCAGGCAGCGCCAATGCAGGCAGCACACTGCAAAGTCCGATTTGCAATTGGCGAGCGGCCCGGCGTGCATGCCAGCGTCTCCGCACGTTCAGACTCCGTTCAAAATTCGGCGCGCATACTAACCGAGGTTAGCGACTCTGCTATAAAGGCGCCCGACGTCGAGGTAGGACTCCATTGATGAAGCAAGCATTGTCTCGGTCGGCTTCGTTGTTCGTCGTCGCCATGGTGGCGGCGGTGGCCGTGCGCGCGGACGTCGCCTCGTTCGAGGCCGAAGTGGCCAACGCGCTGCAGCGCTTCTACACCGACGTGCCGGTGAGCCAAACGCTCGCGTCGCGGGCCGTGGGCATGCTGGTCTTTCCCCACGTTTACAAGGCCGGCTTCGGCATCGGCGGCGCTGTTGGCGACGGTGCGCTCCAGGTCGACAGCCAAACCGTGCAGTACTACCGCACTACCGGTGTGTCCCTCGGCTTTCAGATCGGCGCGCAGGCACGTACCGAGATCATTCTGTTCATGACCCAAGACGCACTCGATCGCTTCCGCCGCAGCGCCAATTGGCAGGCCGGCGTCGATGGCAGCATCACACTCATCAACACGGGTGCGGCGAAATCGATCGACACCGACAACATCCGCGACCCGATCATGGGGTTCATCTTCGACAACCGCGGGCTGATGGTGGATGCGTCGTTCAAGGGTGCGAAATACTGGAAGATCGACAAGCAGTAGGCGGTCGAGGGTGTGAGAGAGCTGCAGCTCGTCGCCGGGCAAGCCCGCTCCCCAGCTCGCCTTTACCCTCAGAGGCGAGTGGGTAGTTCGTAGAGGTGCGTGAGGCGATGCGATTCGGCGACGCCGGCAATCGGCTGCGGCGCGATGAGGTACGCCTCGATGCCGACCGCGCGCGGGCCGAAGTAGTCGCACGCGGGATTGTCACCTACGAATACCGCATCGGCGGTCGACAGTCCCAGCGCCTCGAGATGGGCACGGTAGATGCTGGCATCGGGCTTGCGCCGGCCGTGGCCGACCGACGTGGTGACGCGCTCGAACGCTTCGGCCACACCCAGCGTCGCCAATAGATCCGGCACCAAGCCTTCGTCGTGCGTGTTGGTGATCACCGATTTCGGTGCCGAAAGAGATGACAGGAACGCATCGAGACGCGGCCATGCCGCCACAGCTTCGTTCCAGTCGGCGAGATAGGCATCGATGAATTCGCGCCGCTCCGGCGCGTCGAGCGTGAGATCGAGCTCGCGCATCAGCAAGCGCGCGGCATCATCCATGCTGTATTCGTCGAGGGTGCGCTCGGCGTCTGCCTCCAAGGCATCGAAGCAGGCACCAAACGTGGCGGTAAAGGTCGCTGGTTCGATGACTACGCCGTGACGTTCGAGGACTCCGCGCGCCCGGATGCTCGTCCCGGCCTCGACGCCGTGTCGGTAGCCGACCAGCGTGCCGAAGAAATCGAAGATGACATGTCGGGTCACTTGAACAGCCCCGAATGACTGAGTTCGAGATCGAGCAGATAGCGCTTGGTATCGAGCCCGCCGCCGAAGCCCGTCAGCGAACCATCGGCACCGATCACGCGATGGCACGGAATGATGATGGCGATCGGATTAGCACCATTGGCGGCGCCGACCGCGCGCACCGCTTTGGGATGACCAATCTGCTGGGCAATCTGTTGGTAGGAGCGGGTTTCGCCGTACGGAATGGTCGTGAGCGCTTGCCAAACCGCGCGCTGAAAGTCGGTGCCGTCGGGCGCAAGCGCCAAATCGAACACGCGACGTTCGCCGTCGAAGTACTCGGCGAGCTGCTTCTTCACGCGTCGAAACGGCTCGTCGAATCGCTCCCAGTCGGGTTCGGCACCCCGCGCCCGCACGCCTTGCAGAAATGCCAATACCTTGAGCGCATGGCGGCTACCCGCGAGCAGCAAGCGCCCCACTGGTGATTCGGTGTAGCTGTAATACATCAGCCCTTCTTCAACTTTCTCTCTCTACCTCGCGGCCTCGTTTCCGGCCGCATCTGCCGTCGCGCGGCCGCTGCCCAAAGATACATCACGGCGTATGCACGATACGGTGCCCAGGCAGCGGCAAGCTGACGGGCACCTGCGGCGGTGGTGCCGAGTTCCTTCATGATCACCCAATCGCTGGCGGGGAACGCATCGGCATCCCGTACCGCTCGCATCATGATGTATTCGACGGTCCAAGGGCCGATGCCGGGTACCGAAAGTAGTCGTTGGCGCAGCGCGCCCAGAGGCGCCGCATCGGCATCGAGCCCGTTGGCGAACGCGGCGGCCACCTCGCGAATGGCTGCACCGCGTTTGCCCGGCATACCAAGCGCGGCCACGTCGGCGCTCGCAAGTGTTGCCGGCGCCGGAAATTCGCCATCGGCTGCACCCCAGCGCTCGACCAGACCAGCGGCAAGGCGTGTCGCACGTTCCACACTCACCTGCTGGCCGAGAATTGCGCGCACCACGAGCTCGAAGGTGCTCCATGTGCCCGGTACCCGTAGCCCGCCGCGGGCCCGCACACGAACGCGCATGTCGGGATCGGCCGACAGGTGCGCATCGATCGCTGCCGAGTCGGCGTCGAGGTCGAACAACCGTCGCACACCCGCACGCACCCAATCACGGTCCAAACGAGCATCGAATCTCACCGTCGCAGCACTATCCGTGAGGCGCACGGTCACACTTCTGCCGCCACCAAACTGGCGGATGTAACGATCGCCTTCCACCTTGTCTAAGCCGGGTAGCGCACGGCGCTCGAGGAAGCCAAGCATCCAGGCCGCATCGAAGGGCGGCGTAATTCGATGAGTAAACGTCCGGACAGGGGCCATGACGCCACTATAATGCCCGCCATGAACGAGCGACGTCCGAGGGGCCGGTGAGCGAAGTCGCCGCCCGCAGTATCAACCGCCGCCGAGTGCAACGGTACGCCGTGCGTACGCTCGTCGTCGCGGCACTGTACTTCGCGCTCCTCGTCTATCCGGTCGTGCGCTTGATCGGGCTTCTAATCCCCGGTTGGCAGCCGGGCACGCTCGAGTTGCTTGCCATCATCGTGCTGCCGATCGTGATGCGCGTTTCCTACGAGCGCTTTCCGAACGGCATCACGCGAACGTTGGCGGCGGTGTCTTTGACGTGGCTTGGACTCTGCTTTCAGCTGTTCGCAATCATGTTCTGCTTCGAGATCGCGAATCTGCTGTTGCCTATTCCGCCGCAAGCGGCGGGCATAGCAATCAGCGCGGCGATCGCGACCCTCGGGCTTGTGGGATTCGTCAACGCACAGCTGTTGTACGTGCGCACCGTGCAGGTGCCTGCACCCGAAACCGTGGCGGGCAAAACGCTCGTGCAAATCAGCGACGTGCACATCGGTTCGCGCAACGCCAAGCTCTTGCATCGAATTCTCGCCCGCGTGAATGCGGAGAATCCCGATTACGTGCTGATCACCGGCGACCTGATCGACTTCGCCGGTATCTCGCGCATCGAGCTCGAACCGCTGTCGCGCTTCGATGCGCCTGCCTACTTCGCGATCGGCAACCACGAACGCTATGTCGATCTCGCAGCGATCGACGAACGCATGCGTGCACTCGGCGTACGCGTGTTGCGCGACGAATCGCATTTGGACGGCCCGTTTCAGTTCATCGGCGTCGACGATGTCGACAATTGCGACGAGGTGGCCGAGCGGCTGGCACGCATTCCGCTGTCGCGCGATCACTATCCCGTGCTGCTCTACCACCGCCCCGACGGCTTCGAGGCGGCCGCCGACCGCGGCATCGCATTGACGCTCGCGGGACACACCCACGCCGGGCAGATCATTCCCTTCAACTTGATCGTCAAGCGTGTCTTCCCGCGCATCCGCGGTCTATACGAGATCGGCGACAGTCGTCTGTACGTGTCACCGGGCACCGGCACGTGGGGGCCGATCCTGCGGCTAGGCTCGCGCAGCGAAATCACGCGCATCGAGTTCGTGGCTGCATAACCCACACCTCGCCTCGTAGCCGAACTTTGCCTCGTAGCTGACGTTTTTGCCTCGGCGGCGAACTTATCTGCCGGTGGCTTGAACTGCGGCCTGAACCGGTTGCTCCGGGGGTTGCTCCGGGGCAAGGTCGTTGTTCCGGTGCATGATCGTTGCTCCGGGGCAATTCGCGGGCAGGCCGCGCCCACCAGAACACATCAGCACGAGGCAATCACAAGGCCGCGCGGCTAAACTGCCAGGGTCGCTGGGAGGGGGTCTTGGGCAAGCGCACCAACTTCATCGTCACCGCCTTCGTGGTGGTGCTGGCGCTGGCCGTGCTCGGTCAGGTGCGCGCTGGAATCGGCGTATTTCCTACCGAACTGCCCGACCAGCTGTACCGGGCGGCACAACTGTTCGGGCTCGAAGGCGATTGGACGTTCGGCGTCGACCCGCTGCCGTGGGAACTCGAGCTT
This sequence comes from Gammaproteobacteria bacterium, assembly GCA_003248125.1. Classification (GTDB taxonomy): domain Bacteria; phylum Pseudomonadota; class Gammaproteobacteria; order Pseudomonadales; family Azotimanducaceae; genus SZUA-521. Next base: position 5,201 of record QJXZ01000351.1, read on the forward strand.
GCGCGCGTGCTCGCGCCGCTGGTCACGCTGGCCTCCATCATTCTGGTGCTCGCCCGCGGCGCGTGGCTCACGCTCAGCAACCAACGCGTGCGGCTGTATCGCAATCACCTCGTGTTGGTCGGGCTCGACGAGCTCGCCTGGCACTTCGCGCGCGCCTGCCGAAGTGCCGGGCTCAAGATCGTTGCCGTCGAAGGCGACGAGACCAACCCACACGTCGAACGCGCGCGGCGACTCAACATTCCCGTAATCAGTGGCGACCCGCTGACGGCCACCGCGCTGACGCGTGCGGGCATTCGACATGCAGCACACGTGATCGCGTTTCTGCCTACCGACTCGGCCAACATCGACCTTTCGGTGAGCGTCAAAACACTGCTGGAGCAGAAGGAACGCGGTCCGGCCGCCGAGCCGTTGCGGGTTCACTGCCATATGCGCGATGCGTCCCTCGCGGCCGGACTCGAGCGCTATCCGAAACTGTTTCTCGGCCGCGATCTGGTGGCGACCAGCTTCTTCAACGTCGACGAGTTGGCTGCCCGCAAGCTCATGCACGATCACCCAACGGACGTTTATGCCGACGCCATGGGTCGCGACCAAGTGCACGTCGTGATCGTCGGTGCCACACGGATGGCGCGGGAAGTGCTGCTGCACATCGCCAATACGGCACACTTCGCAACCGGCAAGCGCCCGCGCGTGACATTGTGTGCCCGGGCAGCGCCGGCCGTGCTTGCCGAATGGCTGGCAGATTACTCGGGACTCGACCAAGTGGTCGAGCTCGCCACGCTAGAAGTGCCGTCGTCACTGCAACGGCTTGGCGACATTGCTGGCAATCCGCTCATAAGCGCCGTCAGCGAGTACATCGTCTGCGGCGACGACGACGCCGAATCGCTTGCCAACGCACTCGTGTTGCGCCACGGCACGCTGCTCACGCGCGGCGCCAACGCGCCCATCATGCTGCACATGCGCACATCCGACGGGTTGGCACGCTTGCTGGAATCGGTCGAGCCCGAACCAGAGATTCCGGACGGCCTCTATCCGTTCGGTACGCTCGATGAAATCGTCGATCACGACACCATCATCAATGCCCGGCAAGACGACTTGGCGCGCGCACTGCACGAAAACTACCTCGATCAGGCACGGGCACGTCCAGGCTTCGATCCAAATGTCGGTTCGCATACACCATGGCGATCACTTGCCGAAAGTTACCGTCGCGATAGTCGCCACGAAGCCGATCACCTAGAAGCGAAACTGCGCGCGGCGAGTTGCGTGGAGAGCGACGACGAAAGCTATTTCGCGTTTCGCGACGACGAGATCGAACGCTTGGCGCGCATGGAGAAGAACCGTTTCCAAGCCGTGCGACGCGTTGCCGGCTGGCGGCATGCGCTCATACGCTCCAACTTCGGTAAGCAGATCGATCTCACGCCCTGGGATGAACAAGCCGACCGCAGCTACGACCTCGCGAGCGTGGCCGCGATTCCCGAGATTCTGAGGCAACGACTCGGCATCGGCGTGCGACGTGAGTGCATCGTCGGGGTCACCGGACATCGATTGGATCGCGTCTCGATGGATGGCCAGGCGCTCCGCAGCCGCATCGAAAGTGTCTTGGCCGAGATCGTCGCTGCGTACCCCGATGCCGCGTTCACGGTGCTGTCCCCGCTCGCCGAGGGCGCCGACCGGTTAGTTGCGAGCATCGCGCTCGAAATGCTGCCGCGGGCACGCCTGCATGTGCCACTGCCGCTCCCCTACGAGATCTACGTGAGCGACTTTGGCGCACATCCGAGCTTGAGCCGTGCTGCCTCGATCGCGGAGTTCCAGGCACTCTTGGGACTCGCGACACGCTACTTCGAGATGCCACTGAAGTTCGGCAACGTGATCGAGTTGGAACCGCCCATAGAAGGTGAGCAGGCACGCGCCCGCCAATATGCACTCGCCGGCGCGTACGTCGTGCAGCGCTGTCACGAGATGATTGCGGTGTGGGACGGCAACGATTCCGAACGCGAAGGCGGCACCGCGCAGATCGTTCAGTTCCGTCGTGAGGGCGTGCCCGCTCAGTACCGATTCGCAGATGCGTTCTTCCCGCCGGTGACGCTGAGTCCGCCGCGCATCGTGGCGCCAAGCTAACGTCGCGTCAGGCGCGCGATGAATGCGCGCTTATGATGACGCGCGAACCAGTCACGGTCCCAATCTCCTGCAAATCGTGCGTGAAATCTGGCCGCCACCAAGTAAGTGAACGCGGCAAGCGGTGCGCCATCGACTGTCACTTCCAATAGGCGGCGCACGTACAGATCGCCTTCGAAATCGTCGAGTCGCGCGAGGGTGGCGCGATCGATGTCGCGATATACGACCCCCAGCACGCGATCGTCGGGACTCGCAATCAAACCAGGAAATTGCCCGCCGACGAACCGCGCACATCGATAACCGTCGAGCGCGGCTTCGATGCCGGGCCATTGCCGGCCGACCACGACCTCGAGTACGTCCGGAAATGACAGCGTGCCGTAGGTGAAGACCGAATAGGACAAAGTGGTTTGCTAAACGAGCGCGCGATGTGAAGATGGTAGCCGAACGCAGATACGGAGCCGCAAGTTGAGCGACGAGAACGAGCTCGTCATCGAGCAAATCCAAATCGGTCCGATGCAGAACTTCACCTACATCGTCGGCTCGCGCTCGACACGCGAGGTGGCATTGGTCGATCCGGCGTGGGACATCGATGCGCTGATCGAGCGGCTCGACGAGCAGGACTACAAGCTCACGGCGGCGCTCGTCACCCACTATCACCCCGACCATATCGGCGGTGGCTTCGGCGGCCGCAAGATCGCGGGCATCGCCGAGTTGATCGCCAAACGACCGGTGAGGATCTATGCCAACGAGCGCGAAGCCGATGGCGTGCGCAAGGTCACGGGGTTGTCGGAATCGGATCTCGCCAAGGTGGCATCGGGCGACAAGCTGACAATCGGCAACATCGAGATCGAGTTCCTGCACACGCCGGGACACACGCCCGGATCGCAATGCTTCCGCATCAAGAACACGCTGGTGTCGGGCGATACGCTATTCATCAATAGCTGCGGCCGGGTCGACTTGCCTGGTTCGGATCCGGACGAGATGTTCCGCAGTTTACGTAAGCTTGCCGCACTGCCCGACGAAACATTGCTGCTACCCGGTCACAACTACGCTGCGATTCCCAACGCGACGATGGCCGAGACCAAAGCGCAGAATCCGTACCTCAGTGTGGAGGATATCTCGACGTTCCGGCAGATCATGTCGTAGCTACGCCCGGCATCGGCCTACAGCACTTCCAACTGCTCCAGCCACAACAGCTCGCACGAGCCGTCGCCGGTATCTGTGCGCGACAAGGAGCTGCGCCAGCGCCAGCCATCGTCGCCGCGGACCTCCACCAGCTTGCCGCTGAGCCGTACGCGATCATCGACCGCGATGTTCGCGAGCGCGTCGGCCGTTGCCGGTGATGCAGCGATGACGTGAACGTTGGCGCTGTGGCTCGATATTTCGGTGGCCGGGATCGGCAACGATGCAGCACGCCAGAAATACCAACGGTTGCGCTGGCTGACCTCGATGGCACCCAGCACGCCATCGTCGGCCATCGGCCCCCAGCCAAGCGCGAGGTCGGTGGGCGCGAGCTGCGCCTCGCGATCGTGCCGATAGTCCTTGCGGGACAGGACGCGTGCTTCGATGGCGAACTCCTCGAGCGGCGCGATGGTGTAGCCCGGATAAACGAGGCCACCGTCGGGCGCGAGCGTCCCCGACACGCGGTCGGACCCGCTCCACCACCACCATGCGATGCCCGCAAACGCGGCATAGATCAACCACCGGTTCATGGCGCGATTGTCCGCCTCCAGTGACCGACGTTCCGTGGTCGTGGTCGCATCGCGGCCAAGGCCGCCCCGGAGCGAGCTTGTTGCTCCGGGGCGAACTCACTAGGCTGTTGCGGGGGAGCAAAGAAGGGGAACCGCAATGGAAACAGGCAAGTTCACGGGCTTCGACGTGTCGCTCGAAGAGCCCGGTATAGCGTGGATTCAATTCAACTCGCCGGAACGCTTGAACGGCATGACCACGGCCATCAAGCGCGACCTGATCGAGACGCTGACCCAAGCGCAACTCGACAATGCGGTGCGCGTGGTGGTGTTCACCGGCACTGGACGTGCGTTCTGCGCCGGTGACGATCTGAAAGCGTACCGCGGCGCGGAGCTGGGCGGCGAGCCGCTGGCGCGGCCGATCCCACCCGGCCACGACAGCGGCATCGGCACCTACGATGGCCTTCGCATCATCTCGCAGAAGGTCAACACCGCGATTCGCGATTTGGACAAACTGTCGATCGCCGCCATCAACGGCATCGCGATTCAAACCGGTTTTTCGCTGGCGCTCGCGTGCGATTTTCGCATCGCTGCCAAGAGCGCACGGGTCGGCAGCGCCACGCTTCGCTTTGGCTTGCTGCCGGACGAAGGCGGTCAATATCTGCTGGTACAACTCATGGGTGTGGCCCGCACCATGGACTTCCTCATGCGCAAGAAGATCGTCGGCGCCGATGAAGCGCTGGCGCTCGGCTTGGTGCACGAGGTGGTCGACGATGCGGCGCTGAAGGATTCCGCCCTTGCATTCGCCCGTGAGCTCGCCAACGGGCCGCAGGTGTCGATGCGGCTCTTGAAGCGCTCGGTATACAACGCCGCGGAACTCTCATGGGAGCAGTCACTGGACGAGATCGCCGCCAAAACCGCCATCTCCGACCATCACCCCGACGCGCGCGAAGGCGTGGCCGCGTTCCGTGAGAAGCGCGCGGCACAGTTCAACGCGTGGCTCGAGAAGAAGAAGTGACCGTTCGTTACGAAGTACCAGAGCCGCACATTGCGGTCGTCACCATCGATCGCGCAGACCGTATGAACGCGCTCAACGAAGAGGTCATCCAGGGTCTGCGGTCGGCTTGGCGACGCTTTGCCGACGGCGATGAGCGCGTCGCCATTCTCACCGCCAGCGGCGAGCGTGCGTTCTCGGTGGGCGCAGACATCAAGGATGCACCGCGTGAAATGTGGCAGGGCGTACCAAGCGTCGGTGTGCCCCTCGATAAACCCGTTATCGCAGCGGTGCACGGCTGGTGCATCGGCGGTGCCTACGTCATCGTGCAAATGTGCGATCTCGTGGTCGCTGCCGAGAGCACTCGCTTCAAATACCCCGAGGCACAAGTCGGGTTCACCGGTGGGCTGATCGCCAGCGCGGTGGCCCGCCTGCCGCACAAGATCGCCATGGAGTTCATGCTGCTCGGAGAGGACCTGTGTGCCACGCGGGCGTACGAGGTAGGCATGGTCAACAAGGTGGTCGCCGACGGTGAGCAATTGGACGCCGCAATGACCTATGCGCGCATCCTTGCGCGCTCGGCGCCGCTCGTGGTGCGCACATTGAAGCGTTTCAGCCTCGACACTCTGAACAAGAGCCCGGCCGAAGCCGCAGCATTGGCGCGCGATCGGCTGCTCGGCGTTCGCGACAGCGACGATGGTGCAGAAGGACGTCGCGCGTTCGCCGAAAAGCGCACGCCAGAGTTCGAAGGCCGGTAGTGGCTCTGGAGTAAGACCGGCTGCGCGTCGCGCCCAATTCCTACATTCGAGACTTCTCGCGCTGCGTAACGTCGCTCACTCCTCACTCGAACTAGGAGCGACGTGATGAGAAGGTTGACGGACGACGAGATACGGCTCGTTGCCGGCGGTGTCGACTACACGACTACCGCGCCGGACGGCAGCGTGTCGAGCGAGCTCATCGATTATGGATCCCGCGAGCTTCAGGGCACCTACGGTTGGGATGGCCTAACCGGCCCACAACTCGTGGGCGTGCCGACCAGCACGCAACGGCTGGCTAGCGACTACCTGTTCTATAGCGCCGCGACGCTGCTGACGGGAGTGCAGCCATGAGAGCACTCAGCCAAGAAGAAACGAATCGCGTAACGGGTGGTGTTGCGCCTCTCATACCGATTGCCACCGGCGCCACGATCGGCGGTCTCACCGGCAGTCTCGAGTACGCCTACGACAGCAGCATGGACGGCTCGTTCACGTGGAGCGGACTGACCGCATCGTTCCTGCAGGGTGCCGTGACCGGCGCGCTGGTGGCCACCGGTGGATATTTCGTGACCGTGTCGGGCGGCATCGTCGTCACGGTCACGACCGAGAGCCTTGCGACCATCATTCAGGTGGTCGACCCTGCAGGAGAGATGCAGTGACGTTTGTGGTGGTGGTCGCTGCGCTCACCATGATCGTGGCCTACCGCATCTACGATCGCGCCAATCGCACACTGCAGCTTTGGCTAGTGCCCAGCATCGCGGCGGCAATCAACCTTGCTGCATACGGCATCGACGCAGATTGGCGCAAAGCCATGTTCATGGTGCCGGCGACGTTTCTGGTAATGGTCTGTGGTGTCGCAGTGCTGCATTACTGCATCGAACGCGAGCACGGCTAAGGATGGCCACGCCGGCGGTGCGCCATGGGCACGCCGCCGGCGGCTCGCCCATGTCGCAGCCATCGGCACTGATTCGTCAGGAAGCGATCGCAGAGGCGCAATTCGCACGTTTCGCGCGACCGACACTCCGCATACGCACACCGTACATCGCGAGCATGGTCACCACGCTGATCGTGATCGCCGGCACGCTGTATCTCGCGCTCACCACCAGCTATCGGGAACGCATTGCAGCGCGCGGATTTCTCGTGCCCGAGTCCGGCATCCTCCGAATCACCAGCGGTCGTGCCGGCGAAATCGGCGAAGTGTTCGCGGCGGTCGGAAGCGACGTGCAGAGCGGCGAGGCGCTGCTGCGCATCGAGTCTGCATCGTGGCTCGATGCCGGTCGACCGCACGGACGCGCGGTCGCCGAGCTACTCGATGAACGCCGCCGTGAACTTGCCGCGCAACGCGAGTACACCAACACCAAGCTGCTTGCCGAGCAGAAAGGTCTGGAAAGACGCATCGCGGGTCTGCGCGCAGAAAGGACGCTCATCGGCGAGCAAGTGAATGCGCAGCAACGCTGGCTCGCGCTCGCCGCGGAACGTCTACGCCGCCATCGGGCAGCACAGGCGCACGGTGCGATCTCGATCGCGGACCTGCTCGCGATCCAGGCGGAAATCGCTACCGGCGACGTGCAACTGCGTACGCTGCAACGTGCGCGACTGACCATCGTCAACGAGATTGCGACGACCGTACAGCAACTCGAAGCACTCACCGCCACCCGCGCCGCGGAACAGGCGGCATTTGGCGGCGCTGTCCTCGACCTCGAATCGGCCGTGCTCGACAACGCCCACAGCGAGAGCGAATTGCTGGTGGCACCGGTGGCGAGTCGCATCGTCAGCATCTCGCAAGCCATTGGCTCCAATGTGCTGCCAGGACAGACGCTTGCTGTGTTGGCACCGAGTGGCGAAGCGCTCGTGGCAGAGTTGTTCGTCCCATTGACTGCGCTCGGCTTGGTCACGCCCGGGCAGGTCGTGACAATTCGCTACGACGCCTATCCGATCGAGGAGTTCGGCGTGTTCGACGCACGCATCGAACGAATCGACGAGTTCGCGTTCGACGTTCGCGACTTGGCGGTGCCACTCGCAATCGAGCAGCCTGTGTTTCGCGTGGTCGCCGCACTCGAAGGCGGACGAGTGCCACCCCTGCAAGCGGGGATGTCGCTCCGTGCCCACATCGAGCTGCGCGAGCTGTCGGTGGTGCGTTGGCTCGCAGAACCGATTCTGCGTCTGGGAAGCGGTGCCATTGGGCGATGAAGCTGCCCGTGCTGCTGCAATCGAACGCCGGCGAATGCGGCATCGCCTGCCTCGCCATGGTCGCCTCGGCACATGGCCGGGCGCGGACCGTCGGCGAGATCCGTCGCCGAATGGGTTTCGGCGCTCTCGGCAACTCGCTCGCGGCGTTGATTGCGCTCGCCCGAACACTCGATCTGCACGCCAAGGCCGTGCGGCTCGAGCCCGAGGAGGCACCGCAGCTTCGAACACCTTGCGTACTGTTGTGGGGTACACATCATTTCGTCGTGCTGGCGAAAGCGACGCGCCGCGGCTGGTACGTTCACGATCCCGCCGTCGGTCGTCGTTTCTACCGGCACGCCGCCGTTCACCGCCACTTCGGCGGGATTGCCTTGGAGCTCGAGCCCGCAACGCAGGAATGGCGAACGGCACCCGCGCGGTCGCTGCAATTGCGCGACTTCCGCGGTCAGCTACAGGGGGCCGCGCCGGTGCTCGCCACGATCGTGATGTTGTCGCTGCTGCTGCAGGGGATGGCTTTGGTCGCGCCACTCTACATGCAGCTGGTGATCGACCAGGCGGTAGCGCGCAGCGATCGCGATCTCGTGCCACTGCTCGCCCTAGCCTTCGCCGCTCTCATGGCAATCACCGTAGTGACATCGCACCTGCGCGCCATGATCACCCTGGAGATGAGCGCCGTGTTGAACGACCGGATCGCATCGAATTTGTGCGCACATTTGCTCAAGTTGCCGTTCCTGTACTTTCTGAGCCGCGACATCGGCGACATCAACGCCCGTATGGGCTCGCTCGGCCCCGTGCTCAAGATGTTTACATCGGGCTTCGTTGCCGTCGTGATCGACGGTGCGTTGGCGATCACCACGCTCGTGCTCATCTGCACCTATCACTTGAAATTGGCGGGGGTAGTGGCCGGATTTCTACTGGTCATCACGATACTGCACGTGGCCAGCGTACCCGTATTGAAGCGACTGACGAACGACAGCATCCGCCACCAGGCACAGGAGCAAACCCTGTTCATCGAAACGCTGCGCGCAATCTTGAGTCTGAAGGCCAACGGCATGGTGACCGCGCGTACCGACCTGTGGCGGCGCCAACACGGCGAATCGATCGCGGCCGGCGTCCGACTTTCACGGCTCGGCGCACGCATCGAGTTGGGCCGTGGGCTTGCCGCCGGCACCGAGCACGTGCTCGTCGTCTACTTGGGCGCACTGGCGGTGCTCGATGCCGAACTCACGATCGGCATGTTGTATGCCTTCATCGCCTACAAATCCCACTTTACGCGGGCAGCGATCGCATTGGTTCAGCAACTCGTCGAGCTGAAGGCGCTGCGCGTTCATCTCGATCGCGTGGCTGACATTGCGCTCGAGCAACCCATCGAAGACAGTCAGGTCGGCGTCGCCACACCGTTGACCGGCGCGTTCGCCTTCGACGATCTCGCATTCCACTACAACCCCCGCCTACCGGCAGTGCTGAGCGGTGTGAACCTGCAAATCGATCGCGGCGAAGACATTGCCATTCTCGGCGCGTCGGGATCTGGCAAGTCGACATTGCTCAAAGTGCTGCTGGGTTTGATCGAGCCGACCACAGGGACCGTGACGTTCGACGATCGGCGCCCCATCGCGAGCTGCCGAGCGGCGCTTGCATCGTCGATCGGCGCGGTACTGCAGGGCGATGAGCTGTTGACCGGCAGCATCCGCGACAATGTGTCGTTGTTCGCGCTGGAACCGGACGATGCGCGTATTCGCGAGTGCTGTCGATTGGCCGTCATCGACGACGAGATCATGGCGCTGCCATTGGGTTACGACACGCCACTCGGTGACATGGGCATCGCGCTGTCCGCCGGTCAGCAACAACGTTTGCTACTCGCGCGCGCCATGTACAAGGCACCAAGCATTCTCGTGCTCGACGAAGCAACTGCGAACCTAGATGACCGCACACGAACGCGCGTCAACGAGAACCTGCGCTCGCTCGCCATTACGATCGTGCGCGTCACACATCGCGCCGACGAGATCGCGTGTTGCGACCGCGTCTATTGTCTCGAGGACGGCAAGCTGCATGGCATCGAGCACACCGTAAAGCCCCTAGGACACTGACACCGTCGTGCCGCCGGACGGTGCCCTGGCAGGTGCGCGAGGAGCTCACCGAGGCAGGAGGTGAGCTACGGCGTCCCGCTCTTCCTTCAGCTCGCCTTCGGTCGCGGTCATCTTTTCACGGCTGAAGTCATTCACTGCTCGGCCCTGCACGATCGACCAATCGCCGTTCTTGCAGACCACCGGATACGAATAGATGAGACCACTTTCGACGCCGTAGCTGCCGTCGGAATAGACCGCCATGCTCACCACGTCGCCATCGCTGCCGAGCGCCCAATCGTGCATGTGATCAATCGCGGCGTTGGCCGCCGACGCAGCGCTCGAAGCACCGCGCGCTTCGATCACCGCAGCGCCGCGTTGCTGCACGGCCGGGATGAAAGTCTTCGTGTACCAATCTCGATCGACGAGATCGAGCGCCGGTTTGCCGGCAACCGTGGCGGCATGAATGTCCGGATACTGTGTGGCCGAGTGGTTGCCCCAGATGCAGAGCCCTTTTACATCAGTGGTGTGCTTGCCGGTCTTCTGCGCCAGCTGCGTGATCGCACGATTGTGATCGAGCCGCGTCATCGCGGTGAATCGGCGCGGGTCCAGATCGGGTGCATTGCGCTGCGCGATCAAGCAGTTGGTATTGGCCGGGTTGCCTACCACCAGCACCCGCACGTCGCGCGATGCGTGATCGTTCAGCGCCTTACCCTGCACGGAAAAGATGGCCGCGTTGGCTTCGATCAAATCCTTGCGTTCCATGCCCTTCGAGCGCGGCCGCGAGCCAACTAGGAGTGCAAAGTCGGTGTCTTTGAACGCGACGTTCGGATCGTCGGTCGGCAGCATGCTCTGCACGAGCGGAAAGGCGCAGTCTTCCACTTCCATGATGACGCCCTTCAACGCGCCCATCGCTGGGGTGATCTCCAGCAATTGCAGAATCACCGGTTGATCCTTGCCGAGCATTTCACCGGATGCGATGCGAAACAGCAGGGCGTAGCCGATCTGGCCGGCAGCACCGGTGACTGTGACGCGAACGGGTTTCTTCATGACGGCTTCCTCTGAACGAATTGGCTGAAATGCGAAGGGCGCGGATTGTAGCAGGACGTCAGTCGAGCAATCCGGACAGGAGATTTTCGACCAAGGCCGCGGCCGTCCACGCGAGCGGCGGAATGACGAAGTAGAAGGCCACCTGCATGAGCCCCGAGACCGACACCGGCCACTCCGGCAACCGTTCGATCTCGCGCCGATAGAGGAAGCGCAGCATCGCATCCTGCTCGGTCGAACCCGCGTCCATCGCCTCGATGCGGGCGAGCTCCTGGCGCTTGGCCGACGCAATGCCCAAGTGGGCACCGACCAATGGTGCGAGCAGCATGCCGAGCGCGGCCGGCAGCGTCACCACCACCGCCGGCACGAAATCCCAGTAATCGAGGGGCCCGGTCAAAATGCTCTGCACCGGGATCACCGCAAGTCCGACCAGCGTAAAGGCGAGGTGACGGACACCGATGCGGACCAACGGCGCGAGCCGCGCCCGATTGCGCGGGTCGATCTCGAGCCCGCTGCGCCCGAGCCGGTACAACGCCACGGAATTCATCAGCATGGCGGTGATCGCGAGCAGCGCCGATGGCCACAGCACGGGCAAGATGATGAGCGTCCAGGCGTACAGCCAACTCGCTTCGCTACGCACGATGCGCGGCGCGAGATCGCCGGTGAGCGCGATACCCATCGCCACGCCAATGACGACAAGAGTGAATGTCGAGCGCTTCGTCAGCCGAGTTGGCTCGTGCACTGCGCCGCGCACGAATGGCGCCATCACTGCCAGGTCGCGACGAAGTGCATCGTAGCCGTAGCGCAAAATGCCCCACACGTATCCAACCACCAAGGCGTTCAGCCAGATGGCGACGGAGGATCCATAGACTTCGCTAGCCGATGCCTCGCTCAAGCTCGGCAGCATCGTCAGGGTACCGAGCGTTCCCAACGCAATTGCAATGACTGCGGCGAGCGCTTTGGGACCAAGCCGGTCAGCCATGGAATTCCTGGAACCAGTCGCCGCGCGCATGCAATGCCAGCGCCTGCGACAGGTAGGGCACGGTCTGGGCTGGGAGCGAATTCGGATCGGACCAGCACACGGCATCGAACTTGTGCGGCTCGGCGAGGTGGGGGTCGCCGCCGAATTGGTCGCAACTCATGATGAAATCGACGCCTTGTCCGCCGCTGCCGCGATACGGCAGCACCGCAAAAGGCTGCACCGCGTCGCGCGCGAGTTCCACGCCGGCTTCCTCCCGGCATTCGCGGCGGGCGCAGTCGACGATGTCCTCGCCGGGCTCGAGATGGCCGCCCGGCAACGCCCACCAGCCATCGAGAAAGCCCGTCCGCGCACGGCGCAGCAACCAAAGGTGGCCGTTCCGCCACAGCACGGTGTGCACGATCACGGGAAAGGTGTGCCGCATCGGCGCAGTCTATCTCGCTCCGAGGCAAGGTCGTTGCTCCGCGGCAAGGCAGGGGCAAAGTAGAATTCGGCGATGAAGGATCCGCACCCGGTACCGCTGGCTGTCGAAGCCGCCTCGCTCGCCGCCTGGCCCGCGCTCGAGGAGGAATGGCTCGACGGCTGGCTGCTGCGCTACACCCGGGGCTTCACCAAGCGCGCCAACAGCGTGGTGCCGCTGCGCGCCGGTCCGAGCGACATCGAAGAAGCCGTCACCGATTGCGAAGGGCGCTATCGTGTGCGCGGCCTAACGCCCATCTTCCGCCTCACCGACCTCGCCGATCATCACGATCTCGAGCGCCATCTCGAGACCCGGGGCTATCGCCGCGCCGACCCGACGCGCGTCATGGCCATGGCACTGCCTTCGGCCATTGCGCGTAAGGGCGATCCCGAGGCAACGGTGGCACTCGAGCGCGCCGCGTGGCTATCCCATTACGACTGCATCACGTCTACACCGGCGTCCACGCGTGCGCTGCACGGTGCACTGTTGCAGGGCATCCGGTCCGCACACACCTACCGCGTACGCATCGCGCCCGACCGCACACCGGTGAGCTGTGGGTTCGCCGTGTGCGACGGCGCACTCCTCGGATTGTTCGACATTGCGACCGTCGCGAGCGCGCGACGGGCCGGGCACGCCCGGGCGGTCGTGCAATCGTTGCTCGCCTGGGGCACGCAACAAGGTGCCGCATATGCCTATCTGCAAGTGGTCGAAAGCAACGCGATCGCCATCGCCCTGTACGAGCAGTTCGGCTTTACGCCGCTTTATCGCTACTGGTACCGCATCGCGCCCGCTAGGCCTGCCGAAAGCGGCGCTGCTTGATCGTTCCTATTGTTTCTGAGATGGTCGGCGGCCGGGCCGTTGACATCGAGGTCGCGGGTGTTAAATTCGCGGGCCGCTCCAACTGCGCGTAGCAAACGCCGACACGCGCTGGACGCCCCTCAAGGCCCGCGGATAGAAGAGCGAAGGGCGGGCCGCACACCTTGACGACCGAGGCGCGCTGGGTGGACACGCCCCGCCAGTGGCATGGCTGCGAGGCGGGGTTGAGGACTTTCGGAGACGATCATGACGAGGCGCCAACAGAGCAGACGCGCGGCCCCGCACGGGAACGGTTCGGGGGCCGCTCACTTGGACCCGTTCGGGCCGGGACTGCCTGCACCTCGAGGACTCTACGATCCCGCCTTCGAGCACGACAGCTGCGGTGTGGGCTTCGTCTGCGACATCAAAGGTGTTGCCCGTAACCAGATCGTTCGCGCCGCCGAGCACATCAACTGCTGCATGGTGCACCGCGGCGGTGTCGGCTATGAGAAGAACACCGGCGACGGCGCGGGCATCTTGACCGCATTGCCGCACAAGCTGTTCAAGAAGGTCTCGAGGCGACTCAAGTTCAAGCTGCCCGAGCCCGGCGCTTACGGCGTCGGCAACGTCTTCCTGCCGCGGGGCCTGAAGGAGCGCGAGCACTGCAAGCGCATCGTCGAGGAACGCGTGCGCGCGGAAGGCCAGACGGTGCTGCACTGGCGCCGCCTGCCGGTCGACCCGGAAGGCGCCGACATCGGCAAAGCCGCGCGCCGCGCCATGCCGTACATGGAACAACTGTTCATCGGCGCCGCACCCGGCCTCGACCACGCCGCGTTCGAACGCAAGCTGTATCTGATTCGCAAGCACGCAACCCACCTCTTGCGCACGGACCAGTCGCTCACCGAACGCAAGCTGTTTTACGTCTGCAGCCTGTCGAGCAAGGTCATCATCTACAAGGGAATGCTGACGCCACATCAGGTCTTCCCCTTCTATCGCGATCTGGACGACCTCGACTACGAGTCGCATCTGGCGATGGTGCACTCGCGGTTCTCGACCAACACGTTCCCGTCTTGGGATCGTGCTCAACCGAATCGCTTCATGAGCCACAACGGCGAGATCAACACGCTGCTCGGCAACAAGAATTGGATGAACGCCAGGCAAGGCGTCGTCAAGTCCGACCTGTTTGGCGACGACCTACCGAAATTGTTTCCCGTCGTCGAACCCGACTGTTCCGACTCCGGTACGTTCGACAACGTGCTCGAATTCCTGCTGATGACCGGCCGCACACTGCAAGAAGCGGTTCTGATGATGATCCCCGAGGCTTGGCAGCAGCATGCTTCGATGGATGCCGACAAGCGCGCCTTCTACGAATACCACTCGTGTTTGATGGAACCCTGGGACGGCCCGGCGTCGATCGTGTTCACCGACGGCAATTACATCGGTGCCGTGCTCGACCGCAATGGCCTGCGGCCCTCGCGCTACTACATCACCGACGACGACATGTGCATCATGGCTTCCGAAGTTGGCGTGTTGCCGGTCGACGACGAGCAGGTGATCAAGAAAGGGCGCCTGCAGCCCGGCAAGATCTTCCTGATCGACTTCGAGCAAGGCCGCATGATCCCCGACGAGGAGATCAAGGCCGAGTGGGCGAAGGCACGCCCTTACAAGCAGTGGCTCGAAGAGCAGCGCGTCGATCTCGACGATCTGTCACCGAACCGCGAGCCACACGGTTTCTATCCCGACACGCTGATGTCGCGCATGCAGGCGTTCGGGTACACACAGGAAACCATGCAATTCATGCTGCTACCGCTGGTTACCGAACTGCGTGATCCGCTGGGTTCGATGGGCAACGACGCCGCACTCGCGGTCATGTCCGACAA
>QJXZ01000166.1 GCA_003248125.1 Gammaproteobacteria bacterium
GGGACGCATTCGATTGCAGCGTTGATAGAGAAGCAGAGCCGTCGACGAGCCGCGGCAACCGGCGGGGAAAGCCGAATCCCGATGGATCAGGAAACGGAGCGTTGTCTCGACGCCCAAGGATTGGCACTGACCGATGTGCTGCCCGAGGGCAAGTGCGTGCCCGTCCGACGGACGGCCAATCTGCACACCGGCGGCACATTGCACGACGTGACCGCCGAGTTGTCGGAAGCGCTTCGGCGGGAGTCGGAGAAAATCGCCGAGCTATTGAGCATCCCGGTCGTGGGACTCGACTTCGTCGTGGATGCGCCGGACGGAGAGAAATACACGCTGATCGAGGCCAACGAACGGCCGGGCCTCGCCAATCACGAGCCGCAGCCGACCGCGGAGCGATTCGTCGATTTCATATTTCCGCAGACCGCCGCGACCGCGGCGCAGCACCAATCCGCGGCAAGGTAGGGGTACCGTGGCGACACCAGCGTCAAATACCAACGTACAACGCGTTTCAAAACTCGGTCAAATCGATCAAGGGTATCTATTGGAATTCCTGTTGCGCCTGCTGGCCGTTCCGAGTCCAACAGGCTACACGGACGAAGTCGTTCGCCTGTGCTGTCACGAGCTCGATCGACTCGGTGTCGACTACGAGCTGACCCGGCGCGGTGCCATTCGCGCGATGGTAGGCGGTGCGGCCCGCAAGCCGGCGCGCGCGCTGATCGCGCACGTCGATACGCTGGGCGCGCAAGTACGCGAGCTCAAGGACAACGGCCGCCTCGGCATCGTGCCCATCGGCCACTGGTCGAGCCGGTTCGCGGAGGGTGCGCGCTGCACGTTGCTCACACGCTCCGGTACCTATCGCGGGACGATTCTGCCGCTCAAAGCATCCGGCCATACGTTCGGACCCGAGATCGATGAGCAGCCGGTCGCATGGTCGAACGTCGAGATTCGCGTCGATCTAGACGTCCGTGATGCGGACGGTCTCAGGGCACACGGCATCGCGATCGGCGATCACGTTGCGATCGATCCGCAGCCCGAAGTGGCGGAAAACGGCTTCATCAATTCGCGCCATCTCGACGACAAAGCCGGCGTCGCCGTCATGTTTGCGGCACTCGAGACGCTTGCACGTTCCGATCTCGAGTTGCCTGTGGATACCTATTTCCTCGTGTCGATTGCCGAAGAGATCGGTGTCGGGGCATCGGCTGTTCTGCACGGCGATATCGCCTCGCTCGTGACGATCGACAATGGCACGACCGCGCCCGGTCAGAACAGTGGTGAACGAGGTGTGACCGTCGCGATGGCCGATTCCGTTGGCCCATTCGACTATCATCTGACGAACAAGCTCATCGATTTGTGCAGAACGCACGGCATCGCTTTTCAGCGTGACGTGTTTCGACACTATCGTTGCGACAGCGCGTCAGCGATAGAAGCAGGCAACGACATTCGCACGGCGCTGATCACGTTCGGTATCGACGCAAGCCATGGCTACGAGCGCATTCACGCCGATGCACTGACGTCGCTCGGTAATCTGGTGCTGCGATATGTGGACAGCGATATCGACATCGGGCGCGACGCGCAGACGCTCGGATCACTCAAGGGCTTCACATCGCAACCCGTCGATCCAGCCGAATGACATCGACTGTGATCGGCAGCGCTGCGAAGGATCATGCCGTTTCGCGAAGCTGCTTGATCCGCGTCAACAGAGCCTGCAAGTATGGGGTCGCTTCCGCACGCACGCGTGCAACGGATTCCCGCGTTGCCAGGCGCTCCGCGTACGCCGCTAGATTGGGTCGGTCGCGGAAGGACATGATCCGGCTCGCATAAAAGAGGCCAGCCGCCGCGGCGCAGTCCGCCATCGAGAACTCAGCGCCGGC
>QJXZ01000101.1 GCA_003248125.1 Gammaproteobacteria bacterium
GGCGCCGGCCGCATCTATGCGTCGACGACCAACGCGCTCATGAACACCGGCGACGGCGTCGGTATGGCGCTGCGCGCGGGTTTCCCAGTACAGGACATCGAGATGTGGCAGTTCCACCCCACCGGCATCGCGGGCGCTGGGGTGCTGGTGACGGAGGGTTGCCGCGGCGAGGGCGGTTACCTCATCAACAAGGACGGCGAGCGGTTCATGGAGCGTTACGCGCCAACGGCGAAGGACCTTGCAGGCCGCGACGTGGTGGCGCGATCGATGATCCTCGAAATTCTCGATGGCCGCGGCTGCGGCCCCGAGGGCGATCACGTGCTGCTGAAGCTCGATCACTTGGGCGAAGCGGTGCTGAATAGCCGTCTCCCTGGTATCTGCGAGTTGTCGAAAACCTTCGCCCATGTCGACCCGGTCAAAGAGCCCATTCCCGTGGTGCCGACCTGCCACTACATGATGGGTGGCATACCCACCAACGTCGATGGCCAAGCGCTCACGCAAGACAGCCATGGTCACGACAAGACGATCGAGGGCCTGTTTGCGGCCGGCGAAGTCGCGTGCGTATCGGTGCACGGCGCCAATCGGCTAGGCGGCAACTCGCTGCTCGACCTGGTCGTGTTCGGACGGGCCGCCGGCCTGTACATCGAAGAGACGTTGCGGCGCGGCGTATCGGTGCGCGACGCGACCGACTCCGATGTGGAGCAAGCCTTGACGCGGCTCAACCGCTGGGACTCTAGCAAGGGTGGTGAGTCGGTATCGGCGCTGCGAAAGGAGTTGCAGAACAGCATGCAAGTGAACTTCGGCGTTTTCCGTTCGGAAGCGCACATGAAGAAGGGGATCGAGAAGCTGGCCGAGCTCAGGGCGCGAATCGCCGATGCGCATCTGGTCGACAAGAGCAGCGCGTTCAATACTGCGCGGATGGAAGCCCTCGAGCTCGACAATCTGCTCGAAGTCGCGGAGGCCACGGCAATTGCTGCGGAAGCGCGTCGGGAGAGTCGCGGCGCACATGCCCGTGAAGACTTCCAAGAGCGTGACGACGAGAATTGGCTGTGTCATTCGCTCTACTTTCCGACCGACAAGCGGGTCGGAAAACGCGGCGTCAACTTCGCCCCCAAAACGGTGCCGGTGTTCGAGCCGACCGTTCGGCAGTACTGAGGTTCGAGACATGAAGGTCAGCGCCTACCGCTACAACCCGGATACCGACGAAGTACCGTATATGCAGGACTTCGAGGTCACGCTGCCAGAAGGGCGCGATCTGATGGTGCTGGACGTGATGGAGCTCATGAAGGCCCAAGACCCTACGTTCACCTACCGGCGCTCGTGCCGCGAAGGCGTGTGCGGCTCCGATGGTGTCAACATGAACGGCAAGAACGGTCTCGCTTGCGTTACACCGGTATCGGCCGTGGCGAAGCGCGACCGCTTGGTGCTGCGTCCGCTGCCGGGACTGCCGGTGATCCGCGATCTGGTCATCGACATGAGCCAGTTCTACAAAGCCTACGAGCGCATCAAACCCTATCTGATCAACGATACGCCGGCGCCGGCACGCGAGCGGCTGCAATCGCCGGATGACCGCGCCAAGCTCGATGGGCTGTACGAATGCATTCTGTGCGCATGCTGCTCGACCTCCTGCCCTTCGTTCTGGTGGAATCCCGACAAGTTCATCGGACCTGCGGGCCTGTTGCAGGCCTACCGATTCTTGGTCGACAGCCGCGACACGGCGACGGCCGAACGGCTTGCGGAACTCGATGATCCGTTCTCGGTGTTTCGCTGCCGCGGCATCATGAATTGCGTGGCAGTTTGTCCCAAGGGGCTCAATCCGACACGCGCGATCGGCAAGATTCGCACCATGCTGATGCAGCAGGGCACCTAGCGCGATAGCGGGTCAGCTCGCCCGCAATAATCGCGGAGGCGGCTCCGAGGCTGCTAGAGAACCCTTTTTGAGAGCGAGCTAGAGTCCTTGCGGGAGCGAGCTTGCTCGCGATGCTGCGCTCGGACCGGCTAAAATTCCCATCGGCTACACACCGGAGCACTCATGGCCGAGAGTTTCCTCGAGCAGATGCGCAAGAGTTCGCATTTGGCTGGCGGTAATGCCGCGTACATCGAGGCACTGTACGAGACCTTTCTCGACGATGCCAATGCAGTGCCGAGCGAGTGGCGCAGCTACTTCGAGAAATTGCCGCGCGTCGAGGGCGTAATCGCGGCCGACATACCGCACAGCACGGTGGTCAAACACTTCGAGCTCCTGGGCCGCAATCGTCTGCGCGCGCGGCCGCAGCGGGTTGCCACCGACGTTTCCTCGGAACACGAGCGCAAGCAGATGCGGGTGACCGAGTTGATAGCGGGTTACCGGCATCGTGGCCACAAGCGGGCGGCACTCGATCCGCTCGGGATGATGGCGCGGCCGGGCACGCCGATCTTGGATCTCGCGTACCACCACCTCTCCGCGGCGGACCTCGACACGGTCTTTCAAACCGGCTCTTTCTTCTACGGCGCCGACAAGGCGACGCTGCGCGACATCGTTGCCGCGCTAGAGCACACGTACTGCGGCAGCGTCGGTGCCGAATACATGCACATCGTCGATGCCGCCGAGCAACTCTGGGTGCAACAGCGGCTCGAGAGCGTTCGTTGCCACCCGGAGTACGATGCTGCCACCAAGATGATGGTGCTCGAGCGTTTGACGGCGGCCGAGGGGCTCGAGAAGTACCTCCACAACCGGTACCCGGGTACCAAGCGCTTTGGCTTGGAAGGTGGCGAGAGTCTGATTCCAGCATTGCACGAGGCATTGCAGCGCGCCGGCTCGCACGGCGTGGTGGAAGCCGTAATCGGAATGGCACACCGCGGCCGCCTGAACGTGCTGGTCAACATCCTCGGCAAGCACCCGGTTGAATTGTTTGCCGAGTTCGACGGCAAGTTGCCGAAAAAGCTCGCCTCTGGCGACGTCAAGTATCACCAAGGGTTTTCTTCCAACGTCATGACGCCTGGTGGTGAGATGCACATTGCACTCGCCTTCAATCCATCTCACCTGGAGATCGTCGGTCCTGTGGTCGAGGGTTCGGTGCGCGCCCGACAAGATCGCCGGCGCGACTATCAGGCCGAGCTGGTGGTACCCATTCTCATACACGGCGACGCGGCATTCGCCGGCCAAGGCGTGGTGATGGAAACCTTTCAGATGTCGCAGACGCGCGGCTTCAAGACGGGCGGCACGATACACGTCATCGTCAACAACCAGATCGGCTTCACCACACACCGCCAGGATGACGCGCGCTCCACCGAGTATTGCACCGAAGTGGCGCGCATGGTGCAGGCACCGATCTTCCACGTAAATGCCGACGATCCGGAAGAAGTGCTGTTCGTCACGCAAGTGGCAGTCGACTACCGCATGCAGTTCAAGAAGGACGTGGTCATCGATTTGGTGTGCTACCGACGGCGTGGCCACAACGAGGCGGAAGATCCGATGACCACGCAGCCGCTCATGTACCAAAAGATTCGCAACCACGCGAGCACGCGCGCAATCTACGCGGAAAAGCTCGTTGCGGACGGCGTATTGTCGGCGGCGGATGCAGATGCGATGGCCGAACACTACCGGTCGGCGTTGGAGTCCGGCGAGCACGTTGCGCTGTCCCTGGTGCAGGAACCGAATACGCAGCTGTTCGTCGATTGGCAGCCATACCTCGGTCACGACTGGACCACACCCACCGACACGCGATTTCCGGTCGCGCGCTTGAAGGCCTTGGCCGATGCAGTGAATCGAGTGCCTGAGGGCTTCGTGGTGCACCGTCAGGTGAGCAAGTTGTTGGATGATCGCCACCGCATGACTGCCGGCGCGATGGACATCAACTGGGGCTACGCCGAGATCATGGCTTATGCCACGCTGCTCGATGAGGGCCATCCAGTGCGCCTCACCGGTCAAGACGTCGGTCGCGGTACTTTCTCGCATCGGCACGCATCGCTCTACAACCAGAAGACCGGCCAGCGCTTCATTCCGCTCAATCACCTCGCTGAGTGGCCGACCTTCGACATCTACGATTCGCTGCTGTCGGAAGAGGCGGTGCTGGCCTTCGAGTATGGCTATGCCACCACGGCACCAAACGCGCTGATCGTTTGGGAGGCTCAGTTCGGTGACTTCGCGAACGGTGCACAGGTGGTCATCGACCAATTCATCACCAGCGGCGAACAGAAGTGGGAGCGTTTGTGCGGGCTCGTGCTCTTGCTACCGCACGGTTACGAGGGTGCGGGTCCCGAGCACTCTTCGGCACGACTCGAACGCTTTCTTCAGCTCTCGGCGGAGCACAACATCCAAGTTTGCGTACCGACAACGCCGGCGCAGGTCTATCACATGCTTCGCCGTCAGGTGAAACGACCGCTGCGCAAGCCGCTCATCGCCCTTACACCGAAGAGTTTGCTACGCCATAAGCTGGCTGTGTCGACGCTGGAGGAACTAGCGGACGGCGCTTTTCATCCGGTGCTGCCCGAAGTCGATTCGCTCGACGCGGCGCAAGTATCACGCGTCATCCTCTGCAGCGGTAAGGTCTACTACGATCTCTTGGAGCGCCGCCGCGACGATGACTGTCGCGATGTCGCCATCATTCGCCTGGAGCAACTCTATCCGTTTCCAGAAGAGGAACTCAGTAATGTGCTCGCGCCATACACCAACCTAAAGGAGGTCGTATGGTGTCAAGAAGAGCCCATGAATCAGGGCGCGTGGTACTCGAGCCAGCACCACATGCGGCGCGTCACGTTGCAGCACAGCGAAGGCATCTATCTCGCCTACGCCGGCCGCGAAGCGTCGGCGGCAGCCGCGGCGGGGTATATGCAGCTGCACATGGAACAACAGACGCGTCTCGTCGAAGAGGCCCTGTACGGCTAAACCCGAGACACGTGAAGAGGAACGATTCGTGACCATCGAAATCAAGGCGCCGACCTTTCCAGAGTCCATTGCGGACGGAACGGTCGCCGCATGGCACAAGCAGCCCGGCGAACCGGCCGCGCGCGACGAAGTGCTGGTCGAGATCGAGACCGACAAAGTGGTGGTCGAAGTGGTGGCGCCAGCCGATGGCACCTTGAAGGAGATCGTCAAGGGTGAAGGCGAGACCGTGTTGTCGGAGGAAGTGATAGCGATCTTCGTCGAGGGTGCAGTAGCGGGTGCGGCAGCCCCTACGCGCCATAGTGACGATGGTGAATCGGTCGCTGCGCCAGTTTCGAAGGCGGACAAGGCGGCCGCGGCGGGTCCGGCGGCGCGCAAGCTCGCGCAGGAGCAATCGGTCGACTTGCGCGCGGTCGAAGGCACCGGCCGTGATGGCCGTGTCACGAAGGCTGACGTGGCGCGTGTCGCGCGAGAGCGCAGCACTGCGCCGCAAATCGCCGCGCCGGTCGTCACCCGGGCTCAGGCCTTGATCGGAGAATCGGAGGAGCGTGCCGAGCGCCGCGTACCAATGACACGATTGCGCGCGAGCATCGCGCGGCGATTGGTCGAAGCCCAACAGACTGCCGCGATGCTCACCACCTTCAACGAGGTGGACATGGCACCGGTGATGGCATTGCGGAGTAAGTACCAAGAAGAATTTCAACGCAGGCACAACGGCACGAAGCTCGGCTTCATGTCATTCTTCGTGCGTGCATCCGTCGAGGCCTTGAAGCGCTTCCCGGCAGTAAACGCGTCGATCGACGGTAGCGATATCGTTTATCACGGTTACTACGACATCGGCGTCGCAGTCAGCACCGACCGCGGCTTGGTGGTTCCGGTCGTCCGTGACGCCGACGCTCTGAGCTTGGCACAGATCGAAGATCAGATTCGTGAGTTCGGCGTCAAGGCACGCGACGGCAAGCTCACCATCGACGATATGCAAGGCGGCACCTTTACCATCTCGAACGGCGGAATCTTCGGTTCCTTGCTATCGACGCCGATCCTCAATCCGCCGCAGACCGGCATTCTCGGGATGCACAAGATTGAGGAGCGGCCAGTGGCGGTCGATGGTCAAGTCGTCGTGCGGCCGATGATGTACCTCGCTCTTTCCTACGACCACCGCCTGATCGACGGCCAAGAAGCCGTGAGGTTCCTCGTCACCATAAAGGAACTCCTGGAAGAGCCGGCGCGCATCATGCTCGATCTGTAACCCGGAGAAGGACTCACCACCATGGCTGACAGGTACGACGTGATCGTCATCGGCGCGGGGCCGGCGGGCTACCATGCCGCCATTCGCGCGGCGCAGCTCGGACTGAAGACTGCCTGCATCGACAAGTCGCTCGATAGCGAAGGTAATCCGGTCTTCGGCGGTACGTGTCTGAATTGGGGTTGTATCCCATCGAAGGCATTGCTCGATATTTCCCACAAGTACGCCGATGCGGAGCGCAAGTTCCCAGCTTTCGGAATCAAGACCGGCAAGCTGGCGGTCGACGTCGCTAAGGTGATGAAGCACAAATCCGATGTGGTGAAGAAGCTCACGCAAGGGGTGGCCGGGTTGTTCAAGGGCAATGGCGTGGACGGATTGCCCGGAGTCGGAAGATTGCTCGCGGGGCGCAAAGTGGAGTACACGCCGCACGACGCGTCGGCGACGGTGCTCGAAGCGGAGCACGTGATCCTGGCGCCGGGTTCGGAAGCGGTTTCGATCGACCCGACACCGCTCACCGAAGGCTTGATTGTCGATTCCACGGGTGCGCTCGAATTCGACGCGGTACCGAAGCGCCTCGGCGTGATCGGAGCCGGTGTGATCGGCCTCGAGCTCGGCAGTGTTTGGAATCGATTCGGATCGGAAGTGATCGTGCTCGAAGCGCTCGAGGAGTTCCTGCCGATGGCGGACCAGCGGATTGCGCGCGATGCGAAGAAGCTGTTCGAAGCGCAAGGGCTCGACATTCGTCTCGGCACGCGTGTCATCGGCTCGTCGATCAAGGGACAGACCGTCACCGTGCAGTACCAGGACAAGGAAGGTGAAAAGTCCATTGCCGTCGACAAACTGATCGTGGCGGTAGGGCGTCGACCTTACACGAAGGGTCTGCTTGCGCCGGACTCGGGTGTCAATCTGGACGAACGTGGCTTCCTATTCGTCAACGACCTGTGTGCGACCGACGCGCATCAAGTGTATGGCATCGGTGACGCAGTCCGCGGCCCAATGCTCGCTCACAAGGGCATGGAAGAGGGCATCATGGTGGCGGAACGGATTGCCGGCCAGAAGCCGATGGTGAACTACGAATGTGTGCCGTCGGTGATCTACACGCACCCGGAGGTCGCGTGGGTCGGCAAGACCGAGCAGGAGTTGAAGCGTGACGGTGAGCAATTCAACGTCGGCCAGTTCGCGTTCTCCGCCAATGGTCGCGCCCTTGCGGCAGGTGATGGCGACGGGTTGGTGAAGATCATTGCCGATGCCGACAGCGACCGCATACTCGGCGTTCACGTGCTTGGTCCGCAAGCCTCGGAACTCGTCGCCCAGGCGGTGATCGCGATGGAATTCGATGCCAGTGCCGAGGACTTGGGGCTCACGATGTTCGCGCATCCCACGTTGTCGGAAGCCGTTCACGAGGCGGCGCTCGGTGTTGCTGGACACGCCATCCACATGGTCAATCGCAAGAAGAAAACCTGACGGGAAACCAAAGATGAATCTGCACGAATACCAGGCCAAGAGCCTGTTTGCGGAGTACGGCCTGCCGGTGTCGAAGGGATTTGCCGTCGACTCGCCGCAGGCCGCAGCGGATGCGACACGCAAGATTGGCGGCGGCCGCTGGGTGGTGAAGGTGCAAGTACATGCCGGTGGTCGCGGCAAAGCGGGCGGCGTGAAGCTGGTCGATTCCGCCGATGCGGCAGCCGAATTCGCCAAGCAGTGGCTCGGCAAAAACCTGGTCACGGTCCAGACGGACGCGCATGGTCAACCAGTCTCGAAGATCTACGTCGAGAGCTGTACCGACATTGCAACGGAACTCTACCTTGGCGCGGTCATCGACCGCGCTTCGCGTCGCATCGTATTCATGGCGTCGACCGAGGGCGGTGTAGAGATCGAAAAAGTCGCCGAGGAAACGCCCGAGAAGATCATTCGCGTCGTCATCGATCCGTTCGTCGGCGCACAACCCTTCCAAGGGCGTGAGCTCGCTTTCGCGCTGGGCTTGAGCGGTGATCAGGTGCGACAGTTCAGTGCGCTGTTCGTCAACCTCGCGCGCTTGTTCAGCGAACTCGATTGTTCGCTCGTGGAAGTGAATCCACTCGTGGTCACCGAGGCCGGCAATATTCACTGCCTCGACGCGAAAGTGAACGTCGACGGCAACGCGTTGTACCGACAGAAGCGCATCGCGGAGATGCATGACCCGTCGCAAGAGGATGAACGCGAAGTGGAGGCGGCGGCTTCGAACCTCAACTACGTCGCCCTAGACGGTAACATCGGCTGCATGGTCAATGGTGCAGGTTTGGCGATGGGCACCATGGATCTGGTCAAGCACCACGGCGGGAACCCCGCCAACTTCCTCGATGTCGGGGGAGGTGCAACCAAGGAGACCGTGGCGGAGGCGTTCAAGATCATCCTCTCCGATTCCAACGTCAAAGCCGTGCTCATCAATATCTTCGGTGGCATCGTCAGCTGCGTGACCATCGCGGATGGGATTATCGGCGCCGTGAAGGAGGTAGGTGTGAAGGTGCCGGTGGTGGTGCGCTTCGAGGGCAACAACTCCAAGCCCGGCGCCGAGCGCTTGAAGGAAAGCGGGCTCAACATCATAGCCGCCACCGGACTCAAGGACGCAGCCATGAAGGCCATTGCCGCCGCGGAGGGCAAGCAATGAGCATTTTGGTCGACAAGAACACCAAGGTTCTTTGCCAGGGCTTCACCGGCTCGCAGGGTACGCTCCACAGTGAGCAAGCCATTGCCTATGGCACTCAGCTGGTCGGCGGTGTGACACCCGGCAAGGGCGGCAGCACGCACCTCGGTCGTCCGGTATTCGATACCGTGAAGGATGCGGTTGCAGCGACGGGTGCAACGGCATCGGTCATCTACGTACCGGCACCGTTCTGCAAAGACTCGATACTCGAAGCAGCCGCTGCGGGCATCGAACTCATCGTTTGCATCACAGAGGGCGTACCGACGCTCGACATGCTGACCGTGAAGGCTTATCTCGACAGTGTCGGAACGCGGCTCATCGGTCCCAATTGCCCCGGCGTGATCACGCCCGGCGAGTGCAAGATCGGCATCATGCCAGGTGACATCCATCTACCGGGCAAGGTCGGCGTGGTGTCGCGCTCTGGCACGCTCACCTACGAAGCGGTCAAGCAAACCACGGACCGAGGCTATGGACAGAGCTCCTGTGTGGGCATTGGCGGTGACCCGATCCCGGGCAGCCACTTCATCGACATCCTGGCGCTGTTCGAGAAAGATGCGAGGACCGAGGCCATCGTCATGGTCGGCGAGATTGGTGGCACCGCCGAGGAGGAGGCAGCGGCGTTCATCAAGCACAACGTGACCAAGCCGGTGGTCGGGTACATCGCCGGCGTGACCGCACCTCCGGGCAAGCGCATGGGGCACGCGGGGGCCATCATTGCCGGCGGCAAAGGCACTGCTGCCGAGAAGTTTGCGGCGCTAGAGGCGGCTGGTGTGCGCACCGTACGCAGCCTCGCGGACATCGGTGACGCGCTCGCAGAGATCACCGGCTGGCAATGAGTTGAATCCCGCGGGTATGGCCCCATGTTGGGGCTATCCTCACGCACGAGTAGCGCCATGAGCGAAACCGCCAGCGCGGCAGAAACTTTCGGCTTCCAAACCGAGGCCAAGCAGCTGCTGCACTTGATGATCCATTCGCTGTATTCGAACCGCGAGATATTCCTTCGGGAGCTCATCTCGAATGCGTCCGATGCCATTGACAAGCTGCGGTTCGAAGGGCTCGGCAAGCCGGATCTCATCGGCGCCGAATCCGACTATTGGGTGCGCATCTCATTCGACGCTGATGCCGGCACGCTGACGGTGGCCGACAACGGCATCGGCATGACGCGCGACGAGGTGATCGCCAACCTCGGTACCATCGCAAAATCGGGCACAGCCGAGTTCGTCGCGAAGCTCACAGGAGATCAGAAGAAGGATGCGGCGCTGATCGGCCAATTCGGGGTCGGCTTCTACAGTGCATTCATCGTCGCCGACGAAGTAGAAGTAAGGACACGGAAAGCCGGAGACAGTGCGGACGCTGGCACTGTGTGGCGGTCCAAGGGAGAGGCAGACTTCACCGTTGCGTCGATGGCGATCGAGTCCCGTGGCACCGAGATCGTCCTACATCTGAAGGAGTCGGCCAAAGAGTTCGCGGAGGACTTTCGGCTGCGCAACATCGTCAGGAAATATTCGGATCACATCGGCGTCCCGGTGCAGCTGAAATCCGATGACGCATGGTCCACGGTCAACGAAGCGAAGGCATTGTGGACGCGCGGGCGCAACGATATCAGCGACGACGAATACCGGGGGTTCTACAAGCACGTCTCGCACGACTTCGATGACCCGCTGACATGGAGTCACAACAGGGTCGAAGGCAAGCTCGAGTACACGAGCCTGCTGTACGTGCCGAAACACGCGCCTTTCGACTTGTGGAATCGCGACCGTCCGCGAGGTGTCAAGCTGTACGTTCAGCGCGTCTTCATCATGGACGATGCTGAACAGTTTTTGCCGCTTTACTTACGCTTCGTGAAGGGCGTGGTCGATAGCAACGATCTGCCACTCAACGTTTCACGCGAAATTCTGCAGGAAGACGATCGTGTCGCCACGATACGTGCAGCTTTGACCAAGCGCGTACTTGATCTGCTCGCCAAGCTCGCCGCGAGTGACCCAGATCGCTACCACGAGTTCTGGGACGAGTTCGGAGAAGTACTGAAGGAAGGTCCGGCAGAAGACTTTGCGAATCGTGAAAGTATCGCCAAGTTGCTGCGCTTCGCATCCACTCACGATGGCAACATGGCGCAGCGCACCTCGCTGGCTGACTATGTCGGGCGCATGAAGGAAGGTCAAAACAAGATCTACTACCTGTGCGCCGATGGGTTCGACACCGCGAAGGGCAGTCCGCAGCTGGAGATGTTCCGTAAGCGCGGCATCGAAGTGCTGCTGATGTACGACCGCATCGACGACTGGCTGATGTCCGGGCTGCGAGAATTCGATGGCAAACCACTGCACGACGTGATGCGGGGCGAGCTGGAGTTGCCGGGCGAGGACGAAGCCGATAGCGAAGAGCCGGCCGCGAGTGAGGGTCTGTGTGCACGCATCAAATCGGTGCTTGGCGATACCGTCGAAGACGTGCGTGCCTCAAGCCGATTGGTGGAGTCGCCGGCGTGCTTGGTCATCGGAGAGAACGAGATGGGCGTTCAGATGCGGCGCATCATGACGGCCGCCGGTCAGCATGTGCCGGACAGCAAGCCGACGCTCGAGGTCAATCTGGGGCACCCGCTGCTTGCGCGCATGGATGCCGAAACCGACGATGGGCGTTTCACCGAATTGTCGACGCTTTTGTTCGAGCAAGCGCAGCTCGCGGATGGTCGCGCGCTCAAGGACCCGGCGGCTCACGTTCAGCGGGTGAATGCGTTGCTGGTCAAGCTACTCGCCGTCGCGGAGTGAGTGCGGTCGACGAACTGGTCACGCTCGCGGACTGGATCCGCTACGCGGCGACGCAATTCGCGGGCGCCGAGCTGCACTACGGTCACGGCACCGACAATCCATGGGACGAGGCCGTCGCACTGCTACGCGGCGCGTGCAGGTTGCCGCACGACAAACTCGAGTTCGTGCTCGATGCACGCTTGACGAGACGCGAGCGGCACGACGTCGATCGGCTGGTGCGCACGCGAATCATCGATCGCGTGCCGGTTCCGTACCTCACAAACGAGGCGTACTTCGCGCATCGCCGGTACGTGATCGAGCCAGGTGTGCTGATTCCCCGCTCGCCGATCGCCGAGCTGATCGACGCCGAGTTCGCACCGTGGATGACTGCGAGTCCACGACGCATTCTCGATCTGTGCACCGGTTCCGGCTGCATTGGCATCGCGTGTGCGCACGCATTTCCCGATGCGCATGTCGTGCTGAGTGACGTCGAGCCGCACGCGCTGTCACTGGCGCGCCGAAACGTACAGCTGCACGGCGTCGGCGACCGCGTCGATGTCGTCGGCAGCGACTTGTTCGCCGCGCTCGCGGGCACGACCTTCGATTTGATCGTGTCCAATCCACCGTATGTTGCGGCGGCCGATCTGGCCGCCATGCCCGCCGAGTATCGTCATGAGCCGGTGCGGGCACTGGCCGCGGGGGAGGATGGGCTCGACGCCGTGCGACGCATTCTGGCAGACGCACATGCACATCTGGCGGTCGGCGGTCTGCTCGTGGTGGAGGTTGGCGCGAGTGCCGGCGCGCTTCGCGAGGCTTATCCCGACCTGCCATTCGCGTGGCCGAATTTCGAGCGCGGCGGCGATGGCGTATTCGTGCTCGAGCGTGGCAGCTTGCCAGCGTAACCACCGCAACCGATACTGCGCCGCGGCAAGAGAACCGCACGATGTCGGGTAACACGTTCGGCAAATTGTTCACCGTCACCACGTTCGGTGAAAGCCACGGCGCCGCGCTGGGTGCTGTCGTGGATGGCTGTCCGCCGGGTGTGCCGCTCACCGAGGATGACTTGCAGCACGATCTCGATCGCCGCAAGCCAGGCCAATCCAAGTACACGACGCAACGGCGCGAGGACGACGTCGTGCGTATTCTCTCGGGCACGTTCGAAGGTGTTACCACTGGTACGCCGATCGGGCTCGTGATCGAGAACACCGATCAACGCAGCCGTGACTACGGCAACATCAAAGACGTGTTTCGTCCGTCACATGCCGACTTCACGTACCAGAAGAAGTACGGCATTCGCGACTATCGCGGCGGTGGACGAGCATCTGCTCGGGAGACCGCGATGCGCGTTGCGGCCGCCGGCATCGCCAAGAAATACATGACGCTGGAGTATGGCATCTCGGTGCGCGGGTATCTGTCCCGCATCGGCGACATCGAACCTAAGTTCGATTCTTGGGACGAGGTCGATCGCAACCCGTTCTTCTGTCCGGATGCAACGGTCGTCGACGAGATCGCGGAGTTGATCGAAAGCCTTCGGCGCGAAGGCGATTCCATCGGCGCACGCATCACGGTAGTTGCGAGCGGCGTGCCCGTGGGTCTCGGCGAGCCGGTGTTCGACAAGCTCGACGCGGATCTCGCCCATGCGCTCATGGGAATCAATGCGGTAAAGGGTGTCGAGGTGGGTGCGGGATTCGCGGTGGTAGGACAGCGCGGTTCACAGCATCGCGACGAAATGACATCCAATGGCTTCGTCTCCAACAATTCCGGTGGGGTGCTCGGTGGAATCTCGACGGGCGAAGACATTGTCGCGAGTATCGCCCTGAAGCCCACTTCGAGCATCCGCGTGCCGGGCCGCGGTATCAACCGCCATGGCGAGGACGTAGAGGTGGTAACCACGGGCCGACACGATCCATGCGTTGGTATTCGTGCGACACCCATTGCCGAAGCGATGGTGGCATTGGTGTTGGTGGATCACTTGATGCGGCAACGCGCTCA
Source organism: Gammaproteobacteria bacterium (assembly GCA_003248125.1). Lineage (GTDB taxonomy): Bacteria > Pseudomonadota > Gammaproteobacteria > Pseudomonadales > Azotimanducaceae > SZUA-521. Next base: position 13,527 of record QJXZ01000101.1, read on the forward strand.
GAATCCGGGTTGGCTCGAGTCTCGGTAGCTTCGCAACACGTTGATCAGCGTTCGCGCGGCGTTCGATAGCGTGCGCGCGGGGTTCACCACGTAGCCGAGTTCTCGGCCGAGCAGTGTGCAGTCTACGTTTGCGCGCACGACCGGCGGCTTCACCAGCGTACGCGGCAACACGCTCCAACCGAGACCGATGCCGACCAACATGCCGATCGTTTCCAGATAGTTGGTTGCCATTGCGGTGCGAATCGGCACGCCCAAGCGGGCGAAGTGCTCGACGACGATCCGGCCGGTATAGGTACCGAGGTCGGGTAGGATCGCAGGCCATTCGGCAAGGTCTGCGATCGCGATCGCCCGTTCATGAGCGAGTGCATGGTCTTCCGCGACCACGAACTCGAGCGGGTCCTGCCAAAGTACATGCGCATCGAGCGCGGGTTCGCCACTCGGGTCGAGTGTCACGACCGCAAGCTCGACTTCCCCTTCGGCCACCAAGGCGTGCGCTTCTTCGGAGTCGAGAAAGCGGATGTCGAGCTCGACTTGGGGATGGGCAATGCTGAACGCCTTCAGCACCGGTGCCAATCGGTGCAGGCCAACATGATGGCTGGTCGCGAGCTTGAGGCGGCCATCGACGCGCGCATGAAGGTTCCTAAGCAACGTTTCGGTGTCCTTCACCGAGTCGAGGATGGCGTGCGCACGCGGCTTCAATAGCCGTCCGGCATCCGTCAAGTGCACGCGCTTGCCAATGCGGTCGAAGAGGGCGACCCCGAGGGTCGCTTCGAGCGCCTGAATGCGTTTGCTGACGGCGGGCTGGGTGACGTGGAGCTGCTCCGCGGCGCGGGAGAAGGAGTTGGTTTCGGCCACGGCCAGAAACGTCCGTATTTCATTCCATTCCATAATGGAGCTGATGAAGACAATGAATTTGAATTATGTCACGACCGCGACTACGGTGGCGCGCTGCGAGGCCCGATAGCAGGAGCGGTCATGGTGGGTAGCACGCTTTACGACAAAATTTGGCGCGACCACGTGGTGCTCGAGCGCGACGACGGCACCTGCCTCTTGTACATCGACCGCCACTTGCTGCACGAGGTCACGTCGCCGCAGGCATTCGAGGGTCTGAAGCTGGCCGGTCGCCGACCCTGGCGGGTCGATGCCAACCTCGCCACACCCGACCACAACGTGCCGACCACGGCGCGCGCGCGGGGTATCGAGGGTATCGACGACGAGATTGCGCGCGTGCAGGTCGTCACGCTCGACGCCAATTGCAAAGCATTCGGTATCGAGCAATACGACATCCTCGATCCGCGTCAGGGGATCGTGCACGTCGTTGGCCCGGAGCAAGGTGCAACGCTGCCGGGCATGACCATCGTCTGCGGCGATTCGCATACCTCGACCCACGGCGCGTTTGCGGCGCTGGCGCAAGGCATTGGGACTTCCGACGTCGAGCACGTACTTGCTACGCAATGCCTCGTGCAGCGCAAAGCGCGCAACATGAAGGTGGAAGTCACCGGCCAATTGCCGCCCGGCGTAGCGGCCAAGGATTTGGTGTTGGCGATCATCGGCCGGGTCGGCACGGCGGGCGGCACCGGTTGCACGATCGAGTTCATGGGCAGTGCCATCCGCGCGCTGTCCATGGAAGGGCGCATGACGGTGTGCAACATGTCGATCGAAGCGGGCGCGCGGGCCGGACTCATCGCCGTGGACGACACGACGCTCGACTACCTCGCCGGTCGGCCATTGGCGCCGCAGGGAGACCGCTGGGCACGAGCGGCCGAAGCATGGTCGCGCCTACATTCCGACTCGGATGCCAATTGGGACGTCGAGGTCACGCTCGATGCCAACGCGATCGTGCCGCAGGTGACCTGGGGCACGTCCCCGGAGTTGGTGCTCGGCATTGATCAGCGCGTGCCTGATCCTGCCGGCTTTGGCGATCCGAGCGCCCGCGATCAAGCCAGCCGCGCGCTCGCCTACATGGGGCTCGAACCGGGTACGCCACTCGCCGAAATCGCCATCGACAAGGTCTTCATCGGCTCCTGCACGAACGCGCGCATCGAAGATTTGCGCGCCGCCGCCGAGGTCGCCCGCGGCCGGCAAGTGGCAAGCGGCGTGCAAGCTTTGGTGGTGCCAGGCTCGGGGCCGGTGAAACGCCAAGCCGAGGCGGAGGGCTTGGCGGAGATCTTCGTCGACGCGGGTTTCGAATGGCGCGACCCGGGATGCTCGATGTGTCTCGCCATGAATGCCGACAAGCTGGCACCGGGCGAGCGATGTGCGTCGACCTCGAACCGCAATTTCGAAGGCCGCCAGGGACACGGCGGCCGCACCCACCTGGTTAGCCCGGCCATGGCGGCCGCTGCGGCGATCGCGGGCCATTTCACCGACGTACGCGAGTTGGCAAGGGGGTCACGATGAAACCATTCACGACACTCATCGGCGTGGTCGCGCCTCTCGACCGGGCCAACATCGACACCGATCAGATCATTCCGAAGCAGTTTTTGAAATCGATTCGCCGCACGGGCTTCGGCGACAACTTGTTCGACGCATGGCGGTTCGAAGACGAAGGCAGCATGAGCCGGACGCCAAACGAACGGATCATCAACCGTCGATTCGTGCTCAATCAGCCGCGTTACCAAGGTGCGTCGATTCTGCTCGCGCGCGAGAACTTCGGTTGTGGTTCGAGTCGGGAACACGCGGTGTGGGCGCTGGATGAATTTGGATTCCGCTGCGTGATCGCGCCGAGCTTTGCCGACATTTTCTTTAATAACTGCTTTAAGAGCGGTCTATTACCTATTGTTTTAGAAGAAGAAATTGTTGACCAACTATTCCGCGAAGTGGCGCGAACACCGGGCTATGCGCTGACCATCGATCTCGCTGCGCAAACGATTTTGAAGCCCGACGGCAGCATGCTGTCGTTCGCGGTCGGTGCGCATCAGAAGCACTGTTTGCTGGGCGGTCTCGACGACGTCGGCTTGACGCTCGAGCACACCGACGCCATCCGCGCCTTCGAGACGCGCCATCGGGCGGCGAATCCCTGGCTGTTCGGAGAGGCGCCGTGAGTGCTGTGCCACGCCGTGTGTTGGTGCTTCCGGGCGACGGCATCGGCCGAGAAATCGTGCCGGTCGCGGTGGAGGTCATGTGCGCCGCCGCCGATCGGGCCGGTATCGCGCTCAGCATCGATGAAGGGCTGGTCGGTGGCGCCGCCATCGACGTCGCCGGATCGCCATTGCCAGCCGCCACGCTGGCTGCGGCGCGGCGGGCGGATGCCATCTTGCTGGGCGCCGTTGGCGGCCCCAAATGGGATTCATTGCCGATGCGCGATCGTCCGGAACGGGGCCTGCTCGGATTGCGAGCTGGCCTCGGCCTGTTCGCCAATTTGCGACCGGCGCTCTCGTTCGCGCCGCTCGCCGGTGCATCCTCGTTGAAGCCGGCACTGGTTGCCGATCTCGACATCTTGATCGTGCGCGAACTCACGGGTGGCATCTATTTCGGCGAACCGCGCGGCATCGACGGCAACCCAGGCGCACGGCGTGGCGTCAACACGATGGTGTACACCGAAGCGGAGATCGAGCGCATTGCGCGCGTGGGATTCGAGGCCGCGCGTCGTCGCGCCAAGCGGCTGTGCTCGGTCGACAAAGCCAACGTGCTCGAAGTCACGCAGCTTTGGCGTGAGGTGGTGACCACTGTCAGCGGCGACTATCCGGACGTTGCGCTGTCGCACATGTACGTCGACAACGCCGGCATGCAATTGGTGCGGGCGCCGAAACAGTTCGACGTCATGGTGACCACCAACATGTTCGGCGACATTCTCTCCGACGTGGCGGCAATGCTGACCGGCTCACTCGGCATGCTGCCATCGGCATCCCTCGGCGCAGATGGCTGCGGTATGTATGAACCCGTGCACGGCTCTGCGCCCGACATCGCCGGCAAAGGCATCGCCAATCCGCTCGCCACGATCCTTTCGGTGGCGATGTTGTTTCGCCACAGCTTGGATGCGCCCGTGCCGGCTGCATCCATCGAGCGCGCAGTGGCGAGCGCGCTCGAGCGCGGGCTGCGGACACCCGACCTCGATGGCGGTGCTGGTACCACGCGTGTGGGCACGCGGGAAATGGCCGATGCGGTGCTCGCGGCGTTGGCCGAGGACGTGCAACCGGAGGCAAGCGCATGAAGGTCGATGTGGCGGTCGTTGGTGCCACCGGTGCCGTGGGCGAGACGATGATCGAGATTCTCGAGAGTCGCGACTTCCCGGTCGGTACCTTGTACCCGCTCGCGAGCGAGCGCTCAGAAGGTAAGACCATCAAGTTCCGCGGCAAGACCATTCGCGTCGGTCGGCTCGATCGCTTCGACTTCGGCAAGGCACAGATCGGATTGTTCTCGGCCGGCGGTGCGATCTCGGCCGACTATGCGCCGGCTGCCGCTGCAGCGGGCTGCATCGTGATCGACAACACATCGCACTTTCGTTACCGGCCGGACATTCCGTTGGTGGTGCCCGAGGTCAACGCGGATGCACTGACGAGCTATCGCGGTCACAACATCATCGCCAATCCGAACTGCTCCACCATTCAGATGGTGGTGGCGCTGAAGCCCATTCACGATGCGGTAGGTATCGAGCGAATCAATGTCGCGACGTATCAATCGGTATCGGGCGCGGGCGCCAAAGGAATTCGCGAACTGGCGGGTCAAACCGCCGATCTCTTGAACGCGAAGCCGATCACACCGAAGGCGTTCACGCGGCAGATCGCGTTCAACGTGATTCCTCACATCGACTCGTTCCAGGCCAACGGCTATACGAAGGAAGAAATGAAGATGGTATGGGAGACGCGTAAGATCTTGGCCGACGACAGCATTCTCGTGAATCCGACTTGCGTGCGCGTGCCCGTGTTCTATGGTCACAGCGAAGCGGTACACATCGAGACGCGCGTGAAGATTACGGCTGCCCACGCGCTCGATCTCTTGCGCGCGGCGCCGGGCGTCGAAGTGGTGGACGAGCACGCCGACGGTGGCTATCCGACTGCGGTCGCGGAAGGTGCGGGCAATGATGCTGTGTACGTAGGTCGCGTGCGCGAAGACATCTCGCATCCGCGCGGACTCGATCTTTGGATCGTCTCCGACAACGTGCGCAAAGGGGCGGCCTTGAACAGTATACAAATCGCAGAATGTCTGCTAAAAGACCTGCCTTAAGTGTTACTTACTGCACTATTTGCAGTACGTCTCTAAGTTATCTTTCGATTCGGCAGCATGTGGGCACCTTGGGTGCCCCATTGCTATGGACGGTAATGGAACGTGCGGCGCCACGTGAACGGAGATCGATTCCGTTCACGGCTCTCGCGGGATGAGGCCTCGCTGGTGAGGGGTACATTGCTCGGGAACGTTGCAGTTCGAGTTCGAAGGATGGAGATATGTCTGGCCAGAAGGCGCATGTGAAGGGCGCCCGTCCGGGACGCCGTAAGGCGTTCGGAGTTGCGCTGTTAGCGGCGCTGTGTTGCGGAAAAGCATCTGCGGTTGGTCTCGGTGAAATCGAGCTCGGCTCGGCACTCAACCAAAAGTTCGACGCCCGCATAGAACTGTTGGAAGCCCGCGGCTTGCAACCGAGCGAGGTCGTGGTGCGTTTGGGATCGGCCGAAGATTTCGCCCGCGTGGGCGTCGAGCGGTTCTTCTTTCTCACCGATCTGAAGTTCAAGGTCGAGCAGGCGGACGGACGCACTTACCTGCGGGTGACCAGTTCGCAGCCGGTGAGTGAACCCTATCTCAACTTCCTCGTGCAGGTCGTGTGGCCGCAGGGTCGGCTGCTCAAGGAATACACCGTGCTGCTCGATCCGCCGGCGTTCACCGACAACGTCGCACCGATGGTTGCGGCACCTGGGCGTGTCGACCCAGGTGGAGGGAGCGGCACCGGTCGGGTCGATCGCCCCGTACCACGACCGGACTCCACGGTCAGCTTCGAGCGTCCCGCGGCGCCGACCGGCTCCACACCGCCCATGTCCCGGCTGAGTGAAGGCACCTACGGCACGACCGACCGCACCGACACCCTGTGGTCCATCGCCAGTCGCGCACGCCCCGACAGCAGCTCGGTGCAGCAAACGATGCTCGCCATCGCCCGTCTCAATCCGGAGGCGTTCATTGGCGGCAACATCAATCTCCTGAAAGCCGGTTATGTTCTGCGGCTGCCCGATGCGACCGAGGCGCAATCCCTCGGTCAGGCCGAGGCGGTTGCCGCGGTCGCAGAACACAACCAGGCTTGGCAGGTCTACCGCCGCACCGGCACGGTTGCCGACTTGGGCGGCGACACGGGTCAGCCGCCTGCTTCGCTCGCCGCGCAAGTGGACGCCACTCGCACCAGTGGGCAGGTACCGGCCGCCACCACCGGGCGTGATGGAGAGTTGCGCATCGTCGCGCCCGATGCGGGCGCGAGCGGGAGCGGCGCTGGCGATGCTGGTGCGATGGAAGCCATGGAAGTGCAGTTGGCTGCCACCGAGGAAGAGGTGGATCGCATCAGCCGCGAGCGCGACGAGGCGGTCTACCAACTCGACCAGGCCAATGCCCGTGCCGAGCAGACCGCGCGCCAGATCGAGGTACGTGATCAACA
>QJXZ01000100.1 GCA_003248125.1 Gammaproteobacteria bacterium
CGACCGTGTCCCTATTGCAACCGCGATCCGAGCTACGGCATATATGCGGAGGGTTATACCCGCATAACTTTCCGTTTCGGAGACAGACGGCATGGAACTCGGTCAGATAAGGCATTTCGTTGCGGTGATGCAATCCGGTAGCTTCACTGCGGCTGCCGAGCGGTGTGCCATTTCGCAGCCAGGTTTGACGAAGTCGATTCGCGCACTCGAGCGGGAATTGGGCGGACCGTTGTTCCATCGCGAGGGCAATCGATTGGTCATGAGCGAGTTGGGACGGACCATGGCGCCCGTCCTCACGAACTTGGACGATCAGGCGGCGCATGCCGCGCGCGTCGCGGAGAGCTTCCAGGTGCTGAAGACCGGTTCGCTTCGCGTGGGAGTGGCGAACACGATTGGTGGTGCGCGACTGGCCCCACTGGTCGCTCGTTTTCGCCGCCACCATCCAGGCGTCGATGTCGAGATTCACGTATCGAACGCGGGTGACATTGGCGAGCGCCTGAACCGAAGCGACGTGGACTTCGCCATCATGAACGCCGTGCAGCTGGAACGCGGACAGCACCAGGCCGAGCTACTCTATCGCGAACCGTATGTCGTCGCATTCGGCCCCGGCCATCGCTTCGATGCCCTCGCGGAAGTGAAGCTGGCCGATCTGATGGGCGAATGCTACGTCGATCGATTGTCATGCGAGCTACGCAAGCAGTTCCAACACCTTTGCGCGGATCGCGAGCTGACTCTCGTTCCCATCGCTCGCGCCGAGCGCGACGATTGGGCACAAGAACTCGTCGCAAGCGGCCTGGGGTGTGCCGTTTTGCCGGCATTTTCGGTTCGTCACCCGCGACTTTCGACACGCCCGCTCGTGCTACCCGAGGTCACGCGGGACGTCAGCATCGTGCGAATGCGCGGCCGCAAACTGTCTTCAGCTGCAATCAAGTTGCGGGACATGTTGAAGAAGGATGTGGATCTAAGCGATGGCGGCGGTTCCGTCGCCAAGCTGGCGCGGGTCCGCTAGCGCACAGCGAGCGGGTCCGCTAGCGCACAGCGATTGTCAACGCACGAGCGCAAGCAACTCGACGCGCGTCGGCCCATCGACTATCGCATCGCTCGCAGTTGTGCGGCTGACGAAACTGGGCAACTCCCTTGCGCTGCCATGCGGCCTACGCATCGAGCCGCGCATCCGGTACCTCGCTTCCGTCCCTCTCGAGGACAACCACGTCGTGACCGTCGCGGCCGAGCAGCAACGCGGCACCGAGACCACAGATGTCGCCTCCAATCACGGCGATTCGTGCCACGCTCCCGTCCCGAATCTACACATTCTCGAGGAGGATACCGCACGGGCTGCGCCAGGATGCGATCATCAGAAGTAACGCCGTGGCGCGCTGGCCCTGCTAGTTGGCGAGTTGGATCCGCTCGAGGAACTCGACCAGGGCCTCGATCCGGCGCACCGCATCGCGCTCAGCTTGTGGTCCTTCGCCTTCCATGGCCCGAAACTGCGCGCCCCAAATCGGCATCTCACGCGTGCCGTGCGCAGCAGCGACTGCTCGCCCATCGATCATGGCGAATACCGCTGCGCGCGGGTAGGAACCGCCGTTGCGCTCCGCGATACGACGCAGGTCGGGAACCAGGGCATTCATCGACGTTGCAACGGGACCATCCCCCAATCCGGTTGCACCATGGCAGGCGGCACAGTTCTCCAGATAGAGTGCGGCACCATCGTACGCCACCGGTTGCACGGTCCGGCACGCAACGACCAGACCGAACAGCAACCCGACGACTATCGTTCGCGACCTCATGTGGTTCCCAGGCTTGTCACATCCGCGGTCGAGGTTGCAGCGGCGAGCCCCGAATCGCAACGTCCGCTACGCCCGTACTTACCGCGATTCCGTATGCAGCAGCTCGGCAAACCCTGCCTCCCCGTGCCGGGAACTGCGCGATCGAAATGGAACCTTGTCTTTCCACGTGCGATTGGCACTATGGCAATCATCTGAGGCACGGGGAGAATGGGCCAGTGGAAGACGGAGCACTCATCGGAGAGATCAACGCGGCCGTGGAGGCCGACACGCGATTGGCGATCGATGACCTTGCGATCGCTTTCGATCCGGACGAAGGCAGCGTAACGCTGAACGGTTGGGTCGAGGACATCCGCATGAAGCGCATCGCGGCCAACGAAGTCGGACGCGTGCTCGGCGATCGTGCGGCACTTCACGACCGAATTCGTGTGCGCGTGCGAGACGAAGGCGACCCGGCGCTGTGCAACGCCGTCGTGTCTTGCTTGTCGTCGGAGGGCATGTTCTCGAATCACACGATCACGCTGACTGCCGGCGGCAACCACGAACTCATTCATCAAGGCCGCACGTCGCGAATCGACGTCGAAATCGACGACGGTGTGGTGACATTGCGCGGTCAGGTGCCGAGCCTCAGCCATCGACGCTTTGCTGAGGTGCTCATTTGGTGGACGGCCGGTTGCCAACGGGTGGATAACTTCCTGGTGGTGGATCCGCCCGAGGCCGATCACGACGACGAAATCACCGACGTTTTACGCATGGTGCTCGAAAAGGATCCGCTCGTGCATGCTTCGCAGCTACGTATCGGCACGGCCGGCGGCATTGTCGAGTTCCATGGCCTGCTGACCAGTGAAGAAGAGCGTCGGCTCGCGACGTTGGATGCCTGGTACGTGCCCGGCGTCTGGGACGTCGTCGATCGTATCGAGGTGCGCTAGACGCAATCCGGCACACGAGGGCTCAAGCGGTTGCAGCGCGGCCGCTTCGGCCGGCGTTTGGGCCTAGAAATTTATCGATCTGTCCGGGCCCGCGAAATCATGCCGTTGCGTACGAACGCAACGAAGCGGACGTCCATCAGGCCACAAAGTCGACAGGGTGCGTGATGGACATCGTGTGTTGCTGCACGAAGCCACCCTCGAAGGTGTGCACACGCCGATTCTCGAAGCGCATCTTCTTCAGCCGGCGCATGCTCTCTTTCAACATCGAGAGATTGGCTTCGCGCAGTGTGCACTTGGTGGCGAACGCGCCAAACGCTAGGCTTGTGGCTCTTCCAACCGGAGAAAATAGATGTTCAGTCACATCATGATCGGCGCGAACGACGTCGCCGCTTCCAAGAAGTTCTACGACGCCGTGCTCGGCGCGCTGGGTCATAAGCCCGGCGCCATGGACGATCGAGGACGCTGTTTCTATCGCACTCAAACCGGCGTGTTTGCCATCACCAAACCGATCGACGGCCAGCCGGCTAGCGCGGGCAACGGCAGCACGATCGGCTTTCTCGCCGCGTCCCCCGAGGCCGCGAAGGCATGGCATGACGCAGGTATCGCGAACGGCGGCACCACCTGCGAAGATCCGCCCGGGGTACGCGAAGGCAGCGGACTCTATCTGGCGTATCTGCGCGACCCGTCGGGCAACAAGATCTGCGCCCTGCACCGCCCGCGCTAACCGCGAGCGGCTCGCCAGCAGCCGCGATCAGTCGCCGTTATCCAGCCCCTCGATCGGCTTGTAGTAGGGCTTGCCTTCGAGGGTCTGGAATTTCTTCGCCCAGTTCTCGTCGGCGATCTCGGGCGTGAACGACCAGTCCTGCCGGGCGTAGTTCCAGCTGGCAGGGTTCAGTGCTTGCGCGGACTCCCAGTAGTGATTGGCCTTCGCATCGTTACCTTGGCGATGGAAGTACACACCCAGCTTGAACGTAGGCTCTGCGAGAGCCTGTTCATCGGTCGGCACGGCGAGCGCGAGCGTACCAGCCGGTTCGACATGCGCACTCCCATCGCCCCGGCGCACCCAATCGACCACCATGGGTGCGTAATCGTCACGGCCGAACTCGAAATCGCCCATCTTGTGCTTGGTGGCATAGCTACCTTCATCGATTCGGCGCACGTAGCCGGCCTCGTCGATCCATACTGCAGACGGCACGTTGACCAAGCCAAATAGCGAGCTCAAGCGATGCGTTTCATCGACCAGGCTCGGATAGGTCGTCTCAGCACGTGCGTACCAAGGGCCTGCCGCCGCCGCGCCACCGGTGTCTTGCGCAGCCGCAATGATGACGAAGTTCTGGTCTTTGAGCTGTTCGTAGATCACCTGCCAACCTGACAGGTCGAAGCGGCATCCTCACCAAGATGCCCATGACAACAGCATGATCTTCTTGCCTTTGAAGTCCGACAGCTTGTGCTGTGTGCCATCGACATCGGGAAGCTCGAAGTCCGGCGCGATGGCACGATCGACGAACGACGCACGCTGCGCCGGGATCGCACCGAAGCTCCACACGTTCGTGTCGTAATCGACGACGTACGGCTGGCGAATTCGGTCGGCGAGCTCGGCGACGTTGAACCAGTGCTTGCCTTGGCGCGTGATGAAGATGTCGCTGTTCTGCGTCTGCCGCACCGGCACACAGATCTCGTCGAGACACGCACCTTCGGGCTTCAGAACGAAGCCGTTCACGCGCTCGAGATCGGCGATATCGATCCACAAATCGGTGGGATCGGCCAACGTGTGGGTCACTTCCACCACACGATCGTCATAGACGACTACGGCGGAGCCGAATGCGCTCGCTGCCATGAAAGCCAGCACACTGCCAACGAAAAACACTGCCGCTCGCATGATTCACCTCCTCCTCGACGGCACCATACACGAGTCGACTCCTCTCGAATACGCCAGTGTCGCTCGCCCTTCTTCTGCTGAAATAATTGAGTACACGAGAAGGAGGCATTCATGAGCAGCATGGCGGGAAAGGTCGCGGTCGTGACTGGCGCGAGCCGCGGCATCGGCAAAGGCATTGCGCTGGCGCTCGGCGAACGGGGGTGCACCGTGTACGTCACTGGCCGAACGACCGGCAGCGGCGAACGCACCATCGACACCACAGCGCGTCTCGTCACCGAGGCAGGCGGTGAGGGCCGCGCCATTCGATGCGACCACGGCAACGACGACGACATCGCTGCGCTGTTCGCGCGCATCGGCAAGGAAGCCGGGCACATCGACTACCTCGTCAACAACGTCTACAAAATTCCAGACCCGCCGGCCTGGGGCGGCGGCTTCTGGGACCACCCGATCCAAATATGGGACGATCAAGTCGGCATCGGCTTGCGCGCCCACTATGTGGCCAGTTGGCATGCCGCCAAATGGTTGTTCGAGTCCGGTCCGGGCGCTGCCATCTTGAACGTCTCCTCACCCGGCGGTCAGAGTTATCACTTCTCGTGTAGCTACGGCGCCGGCAAGGCCGGTCTCGACCGCTTGACCGCCGACATGGCGATCGAGCTGAAGCCGAAGGGTGTGGCGGCGGTCGTGCTCTATCCCGGCTCGGTGTCCACCGAATTCATCCAGGATGCGGCGAAGTTGCGCGACATGGATCTGTCGAAGTCGCAAACACCGTTGTTCGTTGGCCGCGCCGCAGCCGCGCTCCTTGGTGCCAGCAACTTGATGTCGCGTAGCGGCACGATTCAGTGGGTGGAGGACTTGGCGGAAGAATTCGACCTCGTCGACGAGCACGGCAAGCGGCCACCGCGCTACGCACAGCGCGTTCGCTGAGGTCAACCGGTCACGGATCGCGCTGCAGCACGAGCAGTGTCGTCAACGCGACCGATGCGCCGAGCGTGAACGCCCAATCGGCGGACATCGTGCCGAGCTCGGTTCGCCAACCCATGAAGTAGATGCCGGCTATGTAGATGAAACCGCCGAACAAGAGCAAGAGAAAGATCGCCGCGCCGACCAATACCCACGATTTCGCCGCCTGAAATGCATCCGCGCTCGCGTCTCGCGCGCGCCACATTCGTGTCGCACCGACGGCACAGCAAGCGCCTGCCGAGATTTTTCCGAAGGCAATGAACGCGATGCCGAGGAGGGTGATGACGGAATTTCCAGTCGCCCACGGCGGACGCTCGGGTTCGGGGATGCCAGCCATCGACGTGGTCGCTTCGACCATCGACCGTCCACCCTCCCAATTCGTCAGGTTGAGGAGACCCGACATTCCAAGCATGACGAGCATGGCAACCAATACGATCTTGGCGGTTCTCATGGCTGACTCTCCAAGTACACCGACTCAACGGCGAAGCGCTGCGATGACCGCGGCTTCTTCACCGGCCGTCCTTCGGCACTCTACCCAAAAGATAGAACTCGTCGTTCGGTCGCATCGCAGTGACGTTCGCCATGCGATTCGACAGCGCGAAGAACGCGGTGATGGCAGTGGCGTCCCAGATGTCTTCGTCGTCGAATCCTTGTGTGCGCATGGCAGCGAAATCGATCTCGTCGATGGCGTGTGATTCCGTGGCGACCTTGCATGCGAAACGCAGCAGCGCGCGTTCGCGATCCGACAGATCCGCCTTCAGGTAGTTGGTGGCTACCTGATCCGCAAGCAACGGATTGCGGGCTCGGATGCGCAAGATCGCCCCATGCGCGACGACACAATACTGACACCGATTGAGCGCGCTGGTCGCGACCACGATCATCTCGCGCTCGGCCTTGCTCAAGCCGCCGGGTTTGTCCATCAACGCATCGTGATAGGCGAAGAACGCGCGGAACTCGTCGGGCCGCCGTGCCAACGCCAGGAATACGTTCGGTACGAACCCCGACTTGTGCTGCACGTCGACGATGCGCTGACGAATGTCGTCCGGCAACTCGCTGAGCTCAGGTACGGAGAAACGGCTGATTGCACTCACAGTCGATCGCCCGAGAAGGTTCACACCGCAGTCTCGGCAGTCGACTGCGTCAGGTCAATGCTTAGAGGCGCCCGCTATCCGATTTGGACGACGACCTTGCCTTTGTGCTGCGCAGACGCAAACCGGCGGAACGCACCAGCGATATCGTCGAACGGAAATGGTCCATCGATGATCGGCACGAGGTGCCCCGCTTCGAACTCGGCGGCGACGAACGCCAGATCCTTGTTGGGTTTGAGCACCAACACGCGTATCTGCCGGTTGCGGAAGCGCGCGATCAATCCGCCCAACAACCACGCCTGAATCACGCGCCATAGCCGGCCGCCGACGGTGGCATACATACCGCCCGGCCGTAGCACGCGAACGTAGTCGAACGGTGAACGGGTGGTCTTGGCGTCGAGGATGAGGTCGTACTGCTCGCCGCGCCGAGTGAAGTCCTCGCGCTCGTAGTCGATGACATGGTCGGCACCCAATTCGCGCAGCATGCCGAGCTTCGATGCGCTGTCGACGCACGTGACCTCCGTTTCGTGCTGCTTGGCGAGTTGCAAGGCGAAGGTGCCCATGCCGCCGCCCGCACCATTGAGCAGTATCTGGCGACGGCCAGCCGCGACGTCGCCGACGTCGATCAAGCCTTGCACGGCGAGCATCGCCGCGTGCGGAATGGCTGCTGCCTGTTCGAACGACATCGTTGGTGGTTTGGGTGCGAGCGCACTCGCGGGGGCCGCCACATACTCTGCAAATGCACCGAAGCCGGCCATGCACAGATCGCCATACACCTCATCGCCGGCTGCAAATTCGCTGACACCCGCACCCACCGCCTCGACCGTTCCTGCAACATCGCACCCTAATCGTTTGCTCCGCGGCCTCGAGTAGCCGTTCATCATCCGGTTGGTGATCTCGCCACCAACCCTGGCTACGTCCCAGTCGTTGATCGATGCGGCTCGCACCTTGACGAGCACCTGCCCTTCTTTGGGCACCGGCTTGCCGACCTCCTCGATGGCGAGGACGTCGGCATTGCCGTAGCGGTCGAAAGCAAGGCCGCGCATGACCTGCGTCTAGGAGGCTTGCTCCCCATAGGCGCCGTCATCGCGCAGCCAATCCCGCACAAACAGGATCAGTACACCGATGCCGCAAATCGTCAGCAAGAAGTTCAGCACACCGCCGACGAACGGCAAGTTGATGACGAAGATCACGAGCAAGAGACCGAGCGCCAAGGCAACGGTGAAGTGCACGTTGGTGCCGGACGCGGCAGTTATACGTTCGCCGATGAAATGTGCGATCACGATCTTCGCCAAATAGATGCCGAGCAGCCACAAGACGAACGCCATGGCAGCTATCGGAATGCCGATGACCGTGACGGCAACCAACACAACGATGATGGGAGTGGCCACCAGCGCCAGCAAGCCATACCCGCCCGCGATCAGTGTGTCTCTGGTGGAGTCGAGGCCAGGATCTCGGAGCCCTGGAACGATCGCGAGTAACAGCGCGCCCGTCACGAACGCCATCGCAAACCTGAGTAGCTGCGCAACGTAGAAGCCCGCGGAACGGTATTCGCTCAATTCATCTGGCATCTCTTGGACTTCTGATTTCACTTCCCCGCCAATCACGGCGCCCGGCGATATCGTCAAGTGATCTTCCTTCATGCCATGGGTGTGCACGTTGCCGGCGATACGCGTGGATGCGAGCAGCGTCACGTGCGTGGCGAAAGCCGTGAGCGAGCCCCCTACCGTGCTCCCGAGGTCCATTTCGTTGGCAAAACCGATGACGTCGCGGCCAATGGCGGCCATGACGTTGGCGCGCTCGGCGCCGACGATGGCGTTCTGCTCGATTTGGCTCGTCGCGCTGACGCTCACCGTCTGGCCGAATCCGTAGAGATTGCCGCCGATGCGCGGCGATATCACATCGAACGTCTCACCGCCGCCGATCACACTGCCTTCTACTTCGCCCGCAATGGTGACGGCTTGCCCGCCGGTGAGAACTTGACCACCGACTCGACCATGAATCGTGATGCGTCGGCCGAACGCGATGAGGTCGCCGGTTACATCGCCATTGATTTCCACGGTTTCACCCAATGCGATAAGCGTGTCGTCGATGGTTTCGCCAGCGGGCACGAAGACGTTGCCGTGGTCCTTCTCGCCGCGGATCTCCAGCGCTTCCGACGGCGCAGGCTGCAGCGCCACCACGCACAGCAGTGTGGATACCAGTAAGGGTCCCGAGGCACGCTTGCGGAGTACGAACACCGCCCACGCGAGCAGACCAACGACGACTGCCACGCTCGCGGTCTCTGCAACTGAAATCATGAGATCGCCTCCATGTTGAACTACGTAAATCGCCGCCCTAACGGCCAAATCGAACAACAGAGAAATGTCGAACGGGTTGAATCTCGTAACACTCGCGGGCAGCAAGTTGCCGAGTAACGACGGCGCAGCAGAGACGAGTGTTGCAGCGAGCAAGAAACCAGCCGTCGCCAACGTCAACGCTGCGCGCGACAACGGCCTGCGAAACGTCGGCACACCCACCGGTTCCACTTCCCCAACCAGTGCCGCCGTGATCAATGCCGACTCGGCGCGCAAGGCTGCCAGCTGTGAGCGACAGGCTGCGCAGCCGGTGAGGTGTGCATCGATCGTCGCCGTATCGTCCGCGGCAAGCTCGCCATCGCCGTACATGGCCAACGTGAGCTCGTTGGGGCAGTTCACGTGCGCGGCTCCTGACCGGATTCGTCGAGCACGCGCCGGAGCGCCCGTTTCGCGCGCAACAACAGCACGCCGACGTGATTGCGAGTCACGCCAAGGTGGGTCGCGATCTCGTCGTAACTCCACTCGTTGTAGTACGCGAGCACCAAGGGCACGCGGTAGTTGTCGGGCAGCGACCCGATCGCAGCCTTCACTTGCGCACCTTGCTCGTCGGCGACGAGCGACTCGAGAGTAGTCGGGCGCGCAGCCGCAGTCTCCGAAACCTCGTCCACGTACTCCTCGACCTCGGCGTGGTCGTCGAACAGCTTGGCTTCCCGGCTGCGTCGCCTGAGCAGGTCGATGCAATAGCGGCTGGCGATGCCGAGCACCCAGTTGGCGAATGGTTGGTGTTGGTCATATCGGTCGAGCGCCTTGTATGCGCGCATGAACACCTCCTGCGCGGCGTCCTCGGCCTGGCTCGGACGGCCAAGCAACCGCCGGCACAGCCCGTACACACGGCCGTAGTGGCTCACGTAGAGCGACTCGAAGTCGATGTTCAACTGGCTGCCTGCACGGCACGGACCACTTCCCGAAATTCTGCTGTCATTGGGTAATACGAACGACGAACGCAGAAATTACAGCGCCGGTGAAAACGAATTGATCCGGCACCAATCGGCACCTAGCGTGCCATGGCCCGCACCGCGGTCCGCATGGTCGATTCGGTGACGGCAAAGCGATCGTCACCCCAAGGCATGGGCATCAGTACTGGATGCTCCACGCCAGCATCGACATACGCGCGCACGAATCGAGTGACTTCCTCGGCCGAACCGACGAAGTCGATCGCCTGAATCATGCGCTCGGAGATGGCGGCCAACGCACCGTCTCGGTCACGGGCCGCCTGACGTTCGCGCAGCGCATCGACCTCGACGGCGAAGCCCGCGCGCCGGAACATCTTTGCGTAACCGTCTGCCATGGCGTAGTTGAAGAGGTCACGCCGTGCCGAGCCGGCAGAGCGCTCGAGATCACCGACCGCAGCATGGACGTACGCGAAGATCCGCGCATCACCGCCCTTGCGCACCTGATCGATTGCGCTCGGTACGTGCGAAGACGGGATGTAGTTCAGCAGCACCCCGTCGGCGACTTCGCCGGCAAGCTTGAGCATCTGTGGGTTGAGCGCCGCCATGACGATCTTGGGGCGCCGCTCACCGAGCCGAACCCCGAGCTGAAAGCGCTTCACCTGCCAGAAGTCGCCTTCGAACGTGACCGACTCGCCTGCCAAGCACTCGCGGAGCAGCGCTACGTACTCGCGCATCATGGCGATCGGCCGATTCGTCGCCGGCGCGCCGTGTTGTCGCAAGATGCCCGGCGCCGAGACACCGACGCCGAGCCACACATCGACATCGGGACTCAGCGCCTGGAGCGATGCGGCGGACATGGCGGTGAGCGGTGGCGAACGCAACTGCACTGGCACGATGCCGGTTGCGAGATCGAGCTTCGGCGCGACGGCCGCGGCCGCGCCCAACAGCGAAAAG
The DNA here is from genome assembly GCA_003248125.1 of Gammaproteobacteria bacterium. Lineage (GTDB taxonomy): Bacteria > Pseudomonadota > Gammaproteobacteria > Pseudomonadales > Azotimanducaceae > SZUA-521. Next base: position 10,848 of record QJXZ01000100.1, read on the forward strand.
GCGTCGGTGCCGGTGGCTTCCACGGTCCAGAGCGAGCGGTAGCCGAGCGTGGTGGCGAGCCGCGCAATGTCCATGATCGCGCGCGGGCCGAGCACGGCCAACGAGCCGAACGTAACGCCCAATGACACCGCATCACCCATGTTCGCGCTCCTTCGAAAACGAATTGGCGCTCAGTTTCCGCGGAACGGGATCGCGGGGCAATTTCGCACGTCCCCGCGTGTCCCCTCGAGCGTGCGAGTCCGTCATTGCCCGAGTGAACGGCACCTCACCCATCGAGGCCGATTCGGTGGACAATGCCCCGTGGCCGCACCGCCCGAGTGACGCGCGATGTCCATCAAGCATGCCCTGGTCGTCGACGACTCCAAGTCGGCACAGATCGCACTGAAGAATCAGCTCGAAGCGCACGATCTGGTCGTCGCGCTGGCCGGCACGGGTGAGGAAGCGCTCGAATTTCTCGAGCATGAGACCGTCGACGTCATCTTTCTCGACCACGTGATGCCAGGCATGGACGGCTTTCAGGCACTGCAGGCCATCAAGCGCAATCCGCGCACCGCGATGATCCCGGTGATGATGTACACCACCAAGGAAGGCGAGGTGTACGTCAGTCAGGCCCGAGCGCTGGGTGGCATTGGTGTACTGCCGAAGGACGTCAAGCCAAACGTCCTGTTCGACATGCTACTGAGCTTGGGTTTGGTGAAGGAGCGGCGAACCGAGTCGCTGCCCGCACACGATACACCGAGGCGGCGTGCCACCGACCCGGCACCGGCCGAGTCGACGCCGCGCAGCGATTCATCGACCGGTTTCCCTCTTGCCGCGCTACTCAATCGAATCATGGACGACCAGGTCGCCCTGCGCGCAGACTTGCGCCGCGACCGCTCCGAACTCGCGCACAGCGTCGCCAACGAGGTAGTAGAGGCGCAACGCAGGGACCAGGCAAGCAGTACCGGTCGTTCACGTGCCGCAAAGACGTTGGCGGTATTGACCGCTCTCTTTGCAGTCTCGACTGTAGTGCTGGGCGTGCTCGCCTGGAACCTCGCCCACACTCCGCCGCCGACGACCGCGACGCCAATCGACGATGGTTCGCAACGAGCGCAGATAAGCGACCTGGAGACGGCGCTGCACGTCGAGCAAGTTTCTGCCGAGGCGCTTCGGTTGCGAAGCCTCGACGCGCTGCAGTGGTCGCTGAACCAACAGACTTGGTTTCCGTACGAGGAGTTACCGTTCAACGATGCCCGTGCCGAGCTGTTGCGTGATCTCCTCGGGCACTTGACGGCCATGGGCTTTCGCGGCCGCGTGCGCATCGAGTCGCATCTGGGCGAGTTCTGCCTCGTGAACGATCCGGGCGGCGACCCCGTGCTAGCCGCGCCAGACACGCCAATCGAAGCATGCACGCTGATCGGTCATCCTCAGGACGACTCGACGTTCGTCGCCGATCGGCAATCGGTCGCGTTCGCCGAGTTCCTCGATACGTCGCCGCTGCTCGCCGACTCCGGCATTACGGTCGAGCTGATAGCGCACGACCGGGCCCGGTCGCTCGCACGATTGCCCATCGGCGGTCAGACGAGCAGAGCGGGCGACTGGAACCGCATCGCCGAGCGCAACAACCGCTTGGAGTTCTCGCTGATACCCGACGGCGACTAACCGCGCTCAGACGTCGAACACGTACGGTGCGAGCGTTTCTTGGGCACGGCGGCGGTACTTGTGCCACGCGTTACCGCCATAGTAGGCGAGGCTGCCGGGCTCGGCGTTACCTTCGCCGTTGTAGTACGAAAGGCAATCACGTAGCGCAGCCGTGGCGACGTCCGCCTTGCGGCAATGCTCCGCATAGTCGAGCTCCGGCTGGCGCTCGATGTCGACCGCGTTTGCACCGCGATCGCGCATGGTCGACAGCATCCACACCACGTAGTCGGCATGCGCATCGATCGCATCGGTGAAGTTGAAGCTACCGCCGCCACCCTGAGGCCCCGAGATGATGAATAGATTGGGGAAGCCGTGGCTATGAAGGCCAAGAAACGTCTTCGTGCCTTCGGTATCCCACTTCTCCTTCAGCGTGCGACCATCGCGGCCGCGAATCATGTTGAACGTCGACGTCGCCATCCACTGAAAGCCGGTTGCGTAGATCAGTACGTCCAATGGGTACCCGACACCATCGTGCACCACACCGCGCTCATTGATGTGTCGTACACCCATGGGTGCCGTATCGACGAGGTGTACGTGTGGCAGATTGAAAGTCGGTAGGTATTCGTCGTGAAAAGTCGGGCGTTTGCAGCCGTACGGGTAGTACGGCTTCAACGCTGCGGCGGTCTTTGGATCCTTCACGATCGCATCAACACGCGCGCGAATCTGCTCCATGATGCGAAAGTTGGAGTCGAGCTGCTTGTCGATGTACTCCGCCATCGAAAGCTCGCGCTCGTGTTGCTTTCGTTCCTTGAAATCCGGCACCTTGCCGGCGAGATAGTCGTCGTTGGCCTTCATGGCGGTACGACCCGCTGATATCTTCGCGAAGCGCGCGCGACGGGCACGCGCCCAGCCCGGCTCGTGGGCCCACGTTCGACGCTCTTCGTCGGTGGTCGCGCGCTGATCACGCACATCGATGGACGATGGTGTTCGTTGGAACACGTACAGTTCCTTGACGATCTTTGCGATCTCCGGAATGACTTGCACCGCCGTCGCACCGGTGCCGATGATGCCGACCGTCTTGCCTTTCAAGTCGATGTGGTAATTCCAGCGTGAAGTGTGGAACGACTCGCCCTTGAAGGTTTCCATGCCTTCGATGCGCGCAAGACGGGGCGTCGTGAGAATGCCATTGGCGAGGATCACGAAACGCGCGCGCATGCGGTCGCCACGATCGGTCACCACCGTCCAGCGCTTCGATGCTTCGTCCCACGCCGTCTCCTCCACGGTGGTGTGGAACAGGCACTGATCGTAGAAACCGAATTTCTCGGCCATCTTCTGGCAATACTCGAGAATCTCGAAACCCGATGCGAACTTCATGGTCGGTACGTACCCCATCTCCTCGAGGAGTGGGAAATAGCTGTACGACTCGACGTCGCAAGCAATGCCGGGATAGCGATTCCAGTACCAGGTGCCGCCGACGTCGCCACCCTTCTCGCAGAAGCGCACGTCCGTGAATCCAGCCGCGCTCAGCTTGTGCCACAGAAGCAGGCCCGCAAAGCCGGCACCTACCACCAATATTTCGCAATCGTCGACGAGGGCTTCCCGTTCGACCGGTGGTGCCGAATAGACATCTTCCAGATAGCGGGCGAACTCCCCTTCCATGGCCATGTAGTCGGCAGCACCACGGCGTGCCTCCTTGAAGGCGCGATACTTGGCCTGTTCTTCGGCGTCGAATACCGCGCCAGCGGGCAGCTCGGGCAGCGTGGTCAGGGATTCGTCTTCGATGATCGAATAGCCTTTGCCACGGATGCGATCGGTGGCCTTCGCGGCACGAGTAGCGAACAGTTTCCGACCCGTCGCAGGGTCGATGCGTATGGCGGCAGTCATGTGCAAACCTCAAAGTATCGGTCGAAGCGTGCCGGCTAACCGCGCTCGCCGCAAGCCTCGGCCGATGGTAGTGACCGGATTGATTCGTATTTCGACGCACGGCACCGAGTTGGCGCAGCCTTCTGCACATGGCTCGAGAACCGCAGCGCGCGCGAGCCTCGTAAACGCCGCAATACCCACCGCGGGCATTGTGGCTTTCGCGGCTCTCGCGGCTATAGTGCGGTTCCGACCGAACAACGAATGACGAGGACACTCCATGACCGAAGCGTGGATCATCGATGCCGTACGCTCGCCGCGCGGACGCGGCAAACCAGGTGCCGGCGCGCTCACTCACATGCACCCCCAACGATGCCTGGCGCAGGTGTTGCAGGGTCTGCAGCGCAAAGTCGGTTTCGACCCCGCCGACGTCGAGGACGTGGTCACCGGTTGTGGCTCAGGCAATGGCGATCATGCCCACGACATCGGGCGCATGGCCGTGCTCGACGCCGGCTGGCCAGTCACTGCCACGGGCGTGACGCTGCATCGATTCTGCGGTAGCGGCCAGCAAGCCGTGACGTTTGCAGCGATGGGGGTCATGTCCGGGCACCAGGATGCCGTGATCGGTGCCGGCATCGAATTCATGTCACATCGCGCGCCGCTGCACGCTCACGGATTCCACGCCAACAACGAACACCTGTTCGAACGCTATCCAATGGTGCCGCAGGGTATCTCTGCCGACTTGATTGCCACGCTCGAAGGGTTTTCGCGAGAGGACTGCGATCGTTTTGCAGTGGAGAGCCAGCGCCGGGCAGCGATCGCGATCGAGGAAGGCCGCTTCGCCAACAGCCTCGTCGCGATTCTGAACGACGATGGCACGGTTGCCCTCGATCAGGAGGAATTTCCCCGGCCCGGCACCACGCTCGAGAGCTTGGCCGCTCTGCAGCCCTCGTTCGAGAAGATGGGCACGGCCCTGCAAGAGGGCTATACCAAGACCTTCGATGAGTACTGCAAGGACGTCTACCCGAGCATCGAGCGCGTCAACCACGTGCACCATGCAGGTAATTCCTCGGGCGTCGTGGATGGTGCGGGCGCCGTGCTCATCACTTCACCGGACTACGCAAGGGCACATGGACTGAAACCGCGGGCGCGCATTCGCATGACCGCTACCGCTGGCACCGAGCCCGTGATCATGCTCACGGCTCCCGCACCCGCCGCACAACGTTGCTTGGCAAAGGCTGGCATGGAGCCCGCCGATATCGACCTTTGGGAAATCAACGAAGCGTTCGCCTCCGTGGTGCTCAAGTTCATGAAGGAGATTCCGGTGGACCCGGCCACACTCAATGTCAATGGCGGCGCCATCGCGCTCGGCCATCCGATCGGCGCCACCGGCAGCATGCTGATCGGCACCGCGCTCGACGAGCTCGAACGGAGCGGCAAGGGCACCGCGTTGATCGCCATGTGCACTGGCGGCGGCATGGGCACCGCCACCATCATCGAGCGGATTTGATCCGAGTCCCAACAACAGGAGCGACTTGTGAGCGAGGAGTACCTCTTCGAGGGGATGAAAGTACTGGACTTGGGCTCGTGGATCGCGGCACCGACCGCAGCCGTGATGCTCGCCGATCGCGGCGCGGATGTGATCAAGATCGAGCAACCTCTGGTTGGCGATGCCTATCGCAACTACTACCTGTTACCGGTCTGTCCGAATTCGGAGGTGAACTACACGTTCACGCTCGATTCACGCAACAAACGGTCGCTCGCGCTGAACTTGAAGAACGAGCAAGGCAGAAAGATTCTCCTCGAGCTGGTGCGGACCTGCGATGTCTACATAACCAACCAGCCGTTGCCGATGCGGCGTGCACTCGGTCTCACGTATGAAGACCTCGCGCCACTCAACGAGCGAATGATCTATGCATCGCTGACCCCCTATGGTGAGGAAGGTCCCGAGCGCGACAAAGAGGCATTCGACTTGGTCGCGTACTGGGCGCGCTCCGGCCTCATGAATCAGATGCGTCACAAGGGCATCGAGCCACGTCAGGCGATGGCCGGTATGGGTGACCATCCGACCGGTGTAGCGTTCTATGCGAGTATCGTCACCGCGCTGCTGCGTCGCGAACGCACAGGCAAGGGCGGTAAGGCGCACACGTCACTGCTCGCCAACGGCTTGTGGTCCGCTTCCTGCTTCGCGCAGGCCGCCTGGGCGAGCGATGCCGACTTCTCGGCAATTCCGGGACAGCGGCTGACGACCGCGCTGTACGAAACGCGCGACGGTCGCTGGGTGCAATTCTCGATGGTGCGCACCGCCGAAGACTTCGATCGCATGTTCGTCGCACTCGACCGCGTCGAATGGCTGGCGGACGAACGCTTCGCGACCCTCGAAACCCGCATTCAGCACGCCGAAGAGTTGACCGCCATGCTGCGGGCGGCAATCGCCGAGCGCAACGCGGACGAGTTGATCGCGGCACTGCATGCAAACGGTGTATCGGCCGGCTTGGTGGCGCGCTTCGAGGATTTGCCCAGCGATCCGCAGGTATTGGTCAACGACATGGCCGCATTACCGGTGGAAGACGTTGGCCTCGCCCGCGTCGTGCGCGACCCGGTCAACGTCGATGGCATCGACCGTGTCGGCGCCAAGAAGCCGCCCGTACTCGGCGAGCACACGAGCGAGATCCTCGGCGAGCTCGGCTACTCCGACACCGACATCGATCGACTGAGAATCGAAGGCGTGATCTAGCGGCTGCCGGCTGCCGCAACAAAGGCGACGAAAAGCGCGGTGCCCACCAGCACCGCGCCAGCGTGCAGTCTTTCCACGTGCCGCCAATACGCAAGCGCAGCGCACAACAATGCGGCTGCGGGCCGAATGGCGTTTTCCGGATGCCAGAGAGGCTGACCGCCGATCAATACGTCGACGGCAATGAGCGCCAAGAATGCCACGGCCGCGATCGAGAAGAACAATCGTGCGTGCGCGTAGTAGAACGCGCGCAAATCTATGCCGTTCGACACCTCGTCACCGGATGGTGTGATCACGAGAATCGCGACCACCAGTGCCGCGTACTCGGCAACGACAGCGACCAAACCGAAGAACGACCACTGCTCGACTATCACGAACTGCCAGAATCCCCACCAGAGTTCGACCAATACCAGCACCGTGATCAGCGTAAAGGCGCTATGCACCCAGTAGAACGCGACCACATCACGATGCCGCAGCAAACGCGCCCAACGGGCGAGGCATTCCGAGATGCCAAGCGCGAGGATGATGGATATCAGCACCGACAAGTATTCGAACTGAGACATGATGCCTCGCCGCGCACTACCGTGACGACGGTAGCATGAACGTCACCGACCGTTGTCGGCGATCGACGGGTTAAGATCTCGGTACGCCAACTCGAGGAGCACGACGATGAGACAGTTTGACGGCAAGACTGCGGTGGTAACCGGTGCCGCAAGCGGCATCGGCTTCGCGCTGGCCGAGCGATTCGCAAAAGCTGGTATGCGCGTTGTGCTTGCCGACATCGAGAAGGACGCGCTCGACCGCGCGGTACGATCACTCGAGGAACGCCAATACCGGGTGACCGGCATCACGGTCGACACCATGGTCAAGGACTCTGTCCATGCGCTTGCCGATCGCGCCATGGCCGAGTTCGGCAACATTCATGTGCTCTGCAACAACGCCGGCGTTGCAAGCGGCGGTGATGGCGGCAAGGCAGTGTGGGAAATCGGCGATGCCGATTGGCAGTGGGTGATGGGCGTCAACTTCTGGGGCGTGCTCTACGGTCTGCAAGCCTTTTTGCCGCACATGCTTGCGCATGGTGAATCTGGGCATGTCGTCAACACGGCTTCGCTGGCTGGCCTGATGCCGGGCGGTGGACCCTACAGCGTCAGTAAGCATGGAGTACTGGCGCTCAGCGAGGGCTTGCACCGCGATCTGAAGGCGCGCAGCGCAGCCATCGGCGCATCGGTGCTTTGCCCCGGCTTGGTCAGCACGAGAATCTACGATGCTGCGCGCAACCGCCCAGCGAGCCTTGCCGGTAGCACGCGCAACGAGGCCGGCACGCAACAAATGAAGGCGATGCTGCAGAGCGGCAAGCAGCCCGCAGAGGTTGCCGAGATCGTGTTCGACGCGATTGGCAACGATCGCTTCTACGTCTTGCCGCATCCGGCTTGGGACGACTTCGTTCGGGCCCGGGTGGAGCACGTGCTCGCGCGTGGTAATCCGTTCACGGTGGATCCCCAAGAGATGGCGCGCCGACGCGCCGCGGGCGAACAGTTCTGATGGGCGACGGTCGGACGTCCTAGACGCACTGACGCACGTACTGTTCGATCTCGCGCAGGCGCTTGTCGATCGCTTCCGGTCGCTGGGAGCCTAGCTGAACGATCAGCCGGTCGACGCCCAGTGCCGCAAATTCGTCGACGGTCGCTGGGCTCACGCTGCTGGGTGTCACGACGATTTCGAAGCCGGATCGATTCCGTCCTACCCGCCCCAACTGATCGTCGAGCCGCGCCAGCAAAGCTCGGGTGAGTTCCGCATTCAGCGCGAATCCGTACCAGCCGTCGCCATATTCAGCCGCCCGCCGCAGCGCGCGTGTGCTGTGGCCACCGACGATGATCGGGATGTGCGGCTTCTGCACGGGTTTGGGATCCATACGACATGATGCAAGTTTGAAATGTGGTCCGTCGTGGCTTATCACGGGCTCCGTCCAGAGCTTCTCGAGCAGATCGAGAAAGTCGTCGCAACGCTCACCGCGATCGTCCCACGCGTAGCCGCAAGCAATGACCTCTTCCTTGCACCAACCGACACCGACACCGAAGTCGATGCGGCCATTGGATAGCCAATCGAGCGTCGTGAACTCCTTCGCCGTGTAGATGGGATTGCGCTGCGGCAACAAGGTAATACCAGTGCCGAAACGCAGCGTCTTGGTCGCCGCCGCGAGAAAGCCGAATGTCGCGACCGTATCGAGCAGGCCGCCGCCCGGGGGAACCGGGATGCGGCCGTCGCGGGAGCCCGGATAGGGAAACTCCATTTCGTCGAACAACACGACGTGCTCGCCCATCCATAGCGACTCCACTCCGATACTTTCGGCACGGTGTGCGAAATCCGCGATCAATGCAGGCGTTGCCTGCGGCGACATGAACGTCGCAAATACCCCGATCTTCATGGCGGCCTCCCTCACGATGGCAACATCATGCCACGTCGCTCAGTCCTCGAAGCGGGTCGTGCCCAACCACCAGGATGCGCGATAATTCGAACGTGCAAACTCATCAACCAACGAAGCCGGCGCGGCCACTGACCCGCAGGGCGCTGCTCAGCGGCAGCGCCGTGCTGGCCGCCTGCGCTGTACCGGGGCCGCCGCTGCGCGAACTCTATCGGCCGACACCTTGGAGTCCCGAACAGCCGCCACTGATCGTCATACCAGGTGCCTTTGGCTCACGTCTAGTGAACGTGCGCGACAATCGCGAGATCTGGCCGGTATCGACGTCCAAGCTTCTGTTTTCCCGCTATACCGAGCTCGCAGTAGAGATCGATGCAGACAATTTGGAGGCGAAGGCGGACAGTGTGATCGCAGACGACGTTCTCGCGCAGGGTGTCGGTCGCGATTTCTATAGGGAACTGTTGCTCACGCTCGAGCAGGCGGGAGGATTTCAGCGGAAGCGACCGGGCGATCCAATCGAGCCCGCGTCACGAACGTATTACGTATACGCATACGACTGGCGCCGCAGCAATGTCGACGCCGTTCGGGGTCTACACTCGCTAATCGAGCAGCTACGAGTCGACTACAACAAGCCCGATTTGGCAGTCGACATCGTTGCGCATTCGAACGGCGGTCTCATCGCTAGATACTACGGGCGCTACGGTGTCGCGCCACCGGCAGGTGACTGCTCGACAGCCGCTTGTGCGGGTGCCGCCGCGATTCGTCGGCTCATCACGCTCGGTGCGCCCAATCTCGGAACGATCCGGGCAGCACTCGCACATGTCCTCGGCGAAGAAATCGGTCTCGAGCGCATCCATCCCGAAGTGCTCGCCACCTGTCCGAGCGTTCCGGAGCTATTTCCACACTACGACCTGCCCTGGCTATTGAACCTGCGTGGCGATGTGATCGCGCATGACGTGTTCGCCGTGGATACCTGGCGCGAGCTCGAGTGGTCGGTGTTCGATCCGCTGATCAGCTCACGGATCGTCGCCGTCAATGGTGGTGGGGAGATTGGCCGACGCTATCTAGACGTGCTGCGCCGTTTCTTTGCTCGTACCCTCGACGAGGGCCGTGCGTTCATGGCTGCCCTCGCACAGCCGGCACCTGACAATGACGTCACACCATTCGTATTCGGCGCAGATTGCTCGCCTACGCTCGCGCGCTTAGTCGTGGAACCGGACGATGACCGCATCGTCGCTCGCGCAACACCGCAAGACATTGCATCGCCGCTGCGAGATATCGACTACGGCGAGCTCATGTTCGATCCAGGTGACCTCATCGTCACCCGCGATTCGCTGCTCGGTCGATGTTCGCGGTTCCATGGGGCGCCGTGCCACATAACCAATCCAATGCGCATCGAACACTCCGTGTTTCTGTGCGCCGAGCACCGCGAGCTCACCAGCAATCCGAGCTTCCAGAACAACCTGTTGTACACGCTGTTGGGTGCCTAGCGCGCCATCCTTGCATCGTCGGGAAGGCATTTGCTCGAGTCGCACTTGGCGTTTGCGCGCCGCAGTATTTGCCCTGCTCGTCACTCTCGAAGCTCGCAATCCACTATGGTGAAAACGAAATGAAGAAAGCGATTTTGCTCATCGCGGGTCTTTTCCTGCTGGCCACCGGCACCGCACAAGCCCAGCAAGCGGCTCAGGCTCCGGGTGTGGTGCAATTGTTCTTGTGCAATCTGAATGAAGGTAAGAGCGCGGCAAACGTCTGGGAGTTGCTGGAGACGCTCGCATCGCGAATCACCGACCGCCAACCCGGATTCAACATGTTCGTGTGGACACCGATGCGTGGCTACACTCAGTACGATTACATCTGGGGGGCCACCGCTACCGATCTTGCCGAGATGGCTTCGGGCTTACAGGGCTACATCGACTCCGGCAGCGCGGCGTTCATGGGGCCACGCTTTCAAGAGGTGAACAAGCATTGCGACTCGACCATCACGATGGCCGAAGAAATCAAGGCCGGATCGATCGGCAACACCGGCGATCGCATGCCGGACGCGATAGTAGAAACGTTCGCCTGCACCATCAATCCGGGTTCGTCGATGGCTGACGTCGATGCTGCCGTGGAATTCTGGAAGGCACAGATTCCGGGCATTGGCTCCGATGCGTTGGCGAAGTACGAGGCCACGTTGCTGACGCCTTTCCGCGGCTCTAACGGCATGAGTGACTTCGCCTGGATCGGGGCATCACCCGATCTCGCGACCTGGGCTCAGGGGAGCATGGATTACTACGGTTCGAAGGGCGGTCAGGCGGCAGATGCCCGCTTCAACAAAGTGAGCAGCTGCCGTAACGCGTTGTGGACCGGCTACTGGATCTTGCCGCCCGCGGCCGAGTGAATTGGCATGGCGGCGCGGAGCATCTGCTCCGCGTCGCCCCTTCTGCGATCCTAAGCGTCATGCCATGAAATTTGGCGTTGCCATCATGTTGGTCGATGCCGCCAATCGCGGCACGGCGCCGCGCTATACCGACATCAAAGACATGGCGCAGCGCGCCGAAGCTGCAGGTTTCGATTCCATCTGGCTCTACGACCATCTGCTGTACCGATTCGGCGGCGAGCCGACACTCGGCATCTGGGAATGTTGGTCGATGCTCGCCGCACTCGCTGAAGCGACGGAGCGTGTCGAGATCGGCACATTGGTGATCTGCAACTCGTTTCGCAATCCCGCGCTGCTCGCGAAGATGGCGGAGACCGTCGACGAGATCAGCGACGGCCGCTTGGTGCTCGGTATCGGCGCCGGATGGAACAAGCCCGAATACGACGCATTCGGCATTCCGTTCGAGCACATCCGCAGTCGCTTCGAAGAAGCCGTACAAATCATCAAGCCGTTATTGAAGGAACGACGACTCGTGAACTTCGACGGCGCCCACTACGCGGTGCGCAATTGCGAGATCGCGCCACCGGGTCCGCGTCCCAGTGGTGTGCCATTGATGATCGGCGCAATGGGACCGCGCATGATGCGGCTCGCCGCCCAACACGCAGACATATGGAATGTCTGCTACACGGGCGACGCCGATTCGTTCGCCGCGCATCTCGCACGCTTCAAGGATGCGTGTCATCTGAACACGGTCACCTTCACCGCGCTTGCCAACGTCACGTTCACCGATCTCGGCGGCGCGCCGCCGCCACCCATCGACGACGACCTGCCGTTACCGGACTCGGCTCTCAATGCGCCCACCTTGATCGGCAGCGACGACGAGATCGCGCACGAGCTCACCCGTTACCGTGAACTCGGTGCCGCGCACGTCATGTTTCAGCTGCAACCCTATAGCGTTGAATCGCTCGACCGACTCGCCGGGATCGTGGCAAGGGTCAAGTGAAGTATCACGGGCAAGCCCGCTCGCTAGAACCGATACGACAGGCGCAACCCCAGCGCTTGATCTTCGTAGTCGGAGTTGAATAGTCGTCGGTAGTCGAGCGACAAGGCCGTGCGTCGGCCGAGATAGGTGACACCTACACCGACCACGGTGCTGTCCATGTCGAGATCGCGCCGATCGATGGTGAAGAACGAACCTGGCGCTCCCGCGTACGCGTAGCTGATCTCGTGATCATCCACGTCGAAGTCATGGTTGAGCGCGGCCGTCGCGTACCAATCGAGGGCGCCGCGTTCGAGCAGTTGCATGATGCCGACCCGTACGCCCGCCTCTCCCAGCAATGTGGAGGCGTCACGGTCCTCGACGATCTGGTTCACGCTATCCGCACCTTGCTCGACAAAGCCATCCAGCGAAGTATCGAAGTAGTACAACGACGCGAATGGTTCGGCATAGAACGCGTCGCGACCGAAGCGATGGCCGGCGCCCACGAAAGCCATCCAGGATTGGCCGTCGTAGTCGCCCGTGGCTCGCCTTACGACTTGACCGATGGTCACGGTGCGCGCCGAGTCGAACGATTGAGTAGCGTATGAGATGCCACCCTGCACATGGGTTCGTTCGTCGAACCACGTGCCGTACACGCTGCCATACCAACCGTCGGAGTCGGTCTCGGCACCGATACCATCGAGCTCGACGTCGACGAAAGTTCTGCCGAGGCTGGCACCAACGATCACGTCGTCGCGGAATCGATAGTCTTGGCCGATCGCAAACGCACTGCTGTCCGAGTCGAATTGCGCGTAGCCGTCGAGAGCGTCGTAGTCGCCATTACCAATTACGCCGAGCGCCCACGCTTGCGCATTGCCGCTACTGTGACGCACCGCGCCACTGCCGGCCGCCGTGGCCGAGAGATTCACGACCGAACCCCGCCGATCGTCGAGCGCAACCATCGGATTGGTCGAGAAGCCGATGGCGGCGATCCCCTGCTGCGTGAAGGCCGCAGAAAAATCACCGTATGCCACCGTTGCCGGCAATTGCCCGCGATGGAATGCACGACTGGACTGCAGGTGTTGCTCGAGCAGCCGAACGATTTCCATGTTCGCATCACTCGCGGCATGCTCCGGCGCGAAATGCGCATCGGGCGACAATGTCGCGAACGCAGCATCGAATCCGCCGTTCAACGACTGCAGCGTGCCCATCATGGTGTCGAAGTCGCCGGTCGCGCTAGGGGCCACGGCATCGAGGTTACGGGCAATCTGTTGGTACAGCGGTGTGCTCGCGACGGTCGTGAACGATGCGGCGTCGGCGACCAAGTCCACCGTGTTGGGTGTCTGCTCGAGACTGAAGCTCAACAAGGGCAGCGGAACCGGCAGCACTTGCGCGTCGAATGCGCCATCGACGCCCGTTGTCGTCGAGACGAGGCTATGGCGCGTACCGTCGGCAACGAACCCGTCGCCGCGCTTCTCGACATCGATGGTGCCGCCGACCGTGCTCGATCCCGTCACGGCCAGTTCGCCATGATCGCCGTCGGTATCGAAGTAGGTGGCGAAACTACCGAGCGGGTCGAATACGTAATCGGCCGAGAGTGACAGCACGCCCTGATCGATAGTCAGCGTCTGCACTGTATTCAGGGCAGGCAACTGGTAGGTACCGAGCCCTTGCTTACGGGCGTGCTCGAAGCTGACCGGCACGGTCGCAAACGAGCCGGGACCGTCGAGCACCAGTAGGTCGCTGCCCGCACCACCGGCCGGTGCGAGCGCCGCACCGAGCGCGTCCTCGACCGCGGGGACGCCCATCAATGTCAACGTATCGTCATCATCGCCGAGATCGACGCTGCCAATCACCAGCGAACCGTCGCCAAGCAGCAGTGAATCGTTGCCCGCGCCCGAGTCGATACCGATGTCTTCGGTACCGACACCATTGACGAATGTCAGTGCCGCAATGGTGCCGTACTGCTCGATGCGATCGTTGCCATCACCGGTCGTCACACCGATCGCGAGAAGGGGATCGTTCGGTTGACCTGCCAACGCGTACGCCTCGGCCCGAACCTCTCCCGAATTGATCACTACATCGTCGCCGACACCGGTGTCGATGCCGATGGCGGTCGCGGTGACGTCGATTTTGATATCCGCAGTATTGTCGTCGCCCGTCACCGCAGCAACGAAATCACCGTACCGAGGGTCGTTGCGTACTTCGGGGCGCGCCACCACGCTCACCAAACCATCGTTGATGATCACATCGTCGCCTTCGCCCGCAGCCACACCAATAGCCGTTGCTTCGATGGTTGCCCACGCCGTGCCGTTGCCAACACCGCCGCCGCCACACCATGTCCAGAAGAAGAAGGTGATGCAGATGTCGCCGCCGCTCACCGCACTGCGTACTTGCGCAGCCGGCGTGGCGAGCACCAACATCTCGCCCGTGTTGACGAGCATGTCGTCGCCGCCGCCGAGGTCGACGCCCCATGCGCGCGCGATACCGACGCCGTCGCTGGTGCCGGTCGCATCGCCGAACGCGTCGCCATCGGCCCAAGCGCTGAACACCGCGGCAGATTCAGCGGTCACCATCAACGTACCTTCGTTGACAACCGAGTCATCGCCAGTACCAACCTCGACGCCAGTCGCCTCGGCGCGCGCCGTGCCGCTCGCCTTTGACGCACCGTCGCCGTCCAGTCCATTGCCATTGGCAGCCGCATAGGTCGGCAGGCCGTTCTCGACAATGGTTTCCTCCTCGACCGCGCCTTCGATGCGCAGCCATTGCCGCTCGATCACCGTCTCGTCTGCCTCGGTTTCCGGATCGTCCGCCACCACCGTCACTTCGGTGACCTGGTAGTAGGCGCCGGGCGCGGCGACGTTGGGATCGTCGTCTTCCACAGGTGCTTTGTTCCAAAACCACGTCGTGCCAGTGGGATACTCGGTCAAGTTCTGTTCTTCGAAGGAGAGCACGGGCAGGTCGTCGCTATCGAGCGCATCGCGGTTCACGACCTCGCCGTCCGCGTCGGTCGGCGGCGTGTAGAACGTCACAGTCGTGACGAAGTCCTTCGCGGTCGTCGCACGCGCCAACACTTCGACATCACCCGTGTTCACCACATGCGTACCATCGTCCCCTGCACGAATCCCGTACGCGAAGGCGTCGGCATGACTCTCGGCTCGCGACAACCCATCGCCGTTGAACGAGAAACCAGCACCCGTGGCATAGCCGAACGCATAACCGGTGCTGAACGCCGCCACTTGTAGCTCGCCACTGTGCTCGATGTCGTTTGCGCCGGCACCGCCCTCAATGCCCGTTGCATCGGCGGTCGCTCGGGTCACTGCGCCAGTTTCACTCGGCCACCGCGGATACTTGCACGTGCACCGTGCCACTGCTGTCGATGGCATCGGCATCGGCACCGCCGTCGATGCCAATCGCGGCGGCCTGCGCGACCGAAGTGCCGGTCGACTTGCTGCCGCCGATGGAAGTTTCGGCGCCGCCGCTCGCACTCAAGCTTGCTTCGATGTCGACATCGACAGCACCGTCATTGACGATCATGTCCAAACCATCGCCACCGTCGATGCCCACGCCGTTCGCTTTGCCGGTGAGGATGGCATCGTTGCCGCTGCCACCGCCGAACGTGTAAGACATGGCTTGCGTGGACACATTGGTCTGCGCGGCCACCGTCACCGACCCAGTGACTTGGTTCTCGATGAGATCGTCGCCGTCGCCGCCGTTCAATCCCGATGCCCTGGTCTCGCCGCCCGACCGGGTGGTACCAGAGGAGCCACCGAACGTCGCTTCCGACTTGCCGGTCGAGGTGAGCTCGGAACGCGCGTCAACACCCACAAGACCTGCGTTGACGAGCCAATCGGCATCGTCACCACCGAGCATCCCGTCGGCTTCCGTGATCGCCGCGAGCGTGCCGCCACTCGCGCCGCTGCCCGCGAAGCTGTATGACGCGCTGGTAAGCTCGAGTCGCGAACGGGCACTCACATCCAGCGTGCCGCTGTTGTCGAGCAAATCCGTCGCGGAACCACCGGATAGTCCGATGGCATGTGTGAAGGCTCCCGATTGCCCACCTGCAGCGCCGGAGCCGAAGATACTGGTCGTCGAGGCATTCGAGCGGTTGAGTGCCGTCGCGGTGACGTCGATGCGGTCTTCGTTGGTCAACGCATCGACACCATCGCCGCCATCCATGCCGATCGACGTGGTCCGCGCGACGGCTTCGGTGTCGGCCGCAGCGCCTCCCGCGAAGCCGAACGACGATGCGTTCACGTCGAGCACAGCCATCCAGGTGTTGCCTTCGCCTGGGCCGATCTCGATCGAACCGCGATTCACCATCGTATCGGCACCCAGGCCACCGTCGATGCCAACCAGCTCGACATCCACTTCGGTGCCCGCACGTGCACTGGACGAGCCGGCCACAGTCACCGAGGTACCAGATGCGAAACTGCGCGCACGACCCGCGAGATCGATACTGCCTTCATTGACGATGGCATCGTCGCCGCCATCGCCGGCGATGCCTGCGGCAGTAACGACGGGACGGGTGCGCGCTTCACCGTCGGCCGCGCCCGCGACCGAGATAGTCACCGCGGTCGCGATCGCTTCGGCAACCGCTTCCACATCGATTTCAGCGTCTTCGGTATTGACGATCGAATCGTCACCTTCACCGCCTCGCATGCCGCTGGCGCCTACCGTCGCGGTCGAGTTGGCTGTACCCAAAGCGACGCCGAGCGCGTTCGCACTGATGCTGCGCGCAACGGTTGTGGTATTGGTTGCGACATCGATGGATCCAGCATTCAGCAAGCTATCGGCGCCGCCGCCGCCTTGCATACCAATAGCGTCGCTAATGCCATCGGCGTTGGCGGCCGCAATCGCGGCGCCGGCAACGGCGATGCCGATCGATTGACCTTTGGCGTGGGCGTTCGAACTGAGATCGATGCTGCCGAAATTCGAAAGCTCGTCATCGCCTTGGCCACCGTCGAGACCGACTGCCGCTGCATCGCCGGTTGCATTCGCCGAAGCGATGCCGCCGCCGATCTGGGTGAAGGTGATCGAACGCGCAATGCTGTCGGCGTCGACCGTCGCGGTGAGTGCGCCCGAGTTGCTGACGAGGTCCGTGCCGTCGCCACCATCCAGTCCGGTTGCTCGTGCGGTGGCAATGGCATTGGCATCGGCAACGGCGAGTCCTTGCAACGCAACCGCAACTGCCGTCTCCCGCGTCGAGGCATCGGCGGTCAAATCTATGGTCGTGTCTACTTCGCTGATGAGCGTGTCGTCACCGGTGCCGCCGGATATTCCCCATGACGTGCCATAAGCACGCGTCGCGGCATCGACTGCGGCACCCGCACCAGCAACGCCGATTGGTGTGAACGACACACTCACACCGCGTGCCTCTGCAGATGTGTTGGCCACTATGGAGCCTTG
The DNA here is from genome assembly GCA_003248125.1 of Gammaproteobacteria bacterium. GTDB lineage: Bacteria > Pseudomonadota > Gammaproteobacteria > Pseudomonadales > Azotimanducaceae > SZUA-521. Next base: position 28,228 of record QJXZ01000100.1, read on the forward strand.
ATTGACCGCCACATCGTCGCCGGCGTCACCACTCATGCCACCCGCCTCGGCCGTCGACGTGGAGGCAACGACAGCGCCGGCGAGCCCGCCGCCCGCCGCGACCGCCACCGACGTGGAGGTGGTGCTCGATGACGCCGAAGCCTCGATGGCACCGCTGTTGAGCGCACCATCATCGCCGTCACCGCCGACCATACCTTGGGCATAGGCGTTGGCTTTGGTGCCGCCGTCCCAGAACGAGTCGCTCGCCAATGCACCACCCGCGCCGACAACGGCAACGCTCACACTGACGGCATCGGCATTGGCCGTGCTCGTGAGTGCAGATTCGTTGGTCAGCACGTCGTTGCCGGTTCCACCATCCAACGCACGAGCGTCGGCGGTGGCGGTCGACGTGCTGATCGAACCAGCAAAGCCACCGGCGCTGATCGACGTGCTGCTGGAGACGGCCGTCGAGTTCGCGGTGGTGTCGATTTCGGCGCCCAACGATGTGTTCCGGATCATGTCATCGCCACCACCGCCGTCGATACCGCGCGCGTTGGCGATCGACGTCGTTCCGCCATCCCAAACCGCATCAGCGGCAACGGCAGCACCTACGCCAGCGACCGAAACGTTCACCGCCACCGCATCGGCGCCGGCTGTCGCGTCGAGGGTGCCGGTATTGTCGATGATGTCGGCGTCTTCACCACCGTCGATGGCCTTCGCTTCCGCATCCGCACTCGCCGTCGACACAGCGGCACTGACACCGCCAACCGTGAATGCGACCGCGACCGAGGGAGCGACGACGGTCGATGTACTCGTAATTGCACCGCTGTTGTCGATGGTGTCGAGACCCGTGCCCCCGCGAATGCCAGCCGACTTCGCTTCCGCGTGCGTGCCACCGTCCCACGCGTTGTTACCCGCCACC
>QJXZ01000207.1 GCA_003248125.1 Gammaproteobacteria bacterium
GCCAACGTGGTGCGCTTCTTCGTATCCGCCCAGAATTCCTACCTGACGGGTGAGCGCGTGTACTGCGACGGCGGTGGCCAGCAGATGTTGCGGGCCTAGCTCGCTTTCAGCGTTTCGGCTTCGGTTGCTTGCCGGCGATGTAGTCGTCGATCAGCTCGTGATAGCGGCGGATGCGTTTTTCCTGATTCGAGAGATACACGCCTTCGAAGCCGCGCGAACGGAAGCCGCGCTGCTGAGTGACGAACACGCGCACGTCGTCTTCGATGCCGGGGCCGATCGATTCGGTGCGATAGTCGATCATGCGCACTTCGTCGTCCGACTGCGGTAGGAACGCGCCGCCCTGGTGGCCGACGCCGTCTTCGATCGCGGCGGGACTCGAATACCACCAGTTGTCGAACAGACATTGCTCGGGGTCGTCGGGATGCGGCCGCGCGCGCAGGAAGTGGAATCCATCCGACCACACCGACACCGCGAAGTTGGGGAACAGCGTGTAGTGAAACGCATCGGTCAGTTGCTCGTCGGGGACCTTGGCATAGTGGGTGTAACCCCGCGCCGGACCCAGTCGCCGTTTGGCCTCTTGTAGCGCGCTGCGCGTCGCTTCGGGGTTGCCCTTGAATCGTGCCGGGTCGATCTCCCAGGCGCGTAGCTGACTTGCCAGCGGCTCGAGGATGTTGCCTTCCTTGTCGGTGGAGCCGACGCCGTAGCCGCCTTGCATCACCATGCGGTTGTGACCTTCGTTGGCAAGATCGAACCGCGTTTCCTTGTAGTAGGTGTTGATGTGCCCGCGAATCTTTTTACGATCCGTATCGGGCGTCGCCGCCATGTGCACGGTTGGCACGTGATATGACTCGTTGAAGTTGTCGAGCACCACTTTCCAATTGCAAGGCAGCCAGGCGGTGCGTGCCATGGTGCGTCGCCAGCCATCCAGCTCGAGGGCGCTCCATGCATGCCAGATCGGCCCCAAATACTGCTTCAAGCTCACGGGCTCGGGATCCATGTTCACCCATACGAAGCCGGCGAAGGTTTCGCAAGCGAGCTCCTTCAAGCGCACCTTGCCGCAGGGGTTGCCGTCCGGGAAGTCTTCCTTGTCTGGCGCGAAATTGAGCTCGCCGTTCGGCATGAAAGCCCAGCTGTGGTACTTGCATACGAACCGCCGCACGCTGCCCTTGCCGCCGTCGACGAGCGGGTTTCCGCGGTGCTGGCAGACGTTGTAAAACGCCTTCACGGTGCCGTCGGTCTGCCGCACCATGAGAATCTCTTCGCGACCGACCGGTTCCATCTGCCAATCACCCGGATTCGGCAACTCCGATGCGCGGCCGAGCAGCAACCACACCTTGGTCCACATGCCGTCCCATTCCTGGTCGAAGAACTCGCGCGAGGTGTAACGACTGCCCGGAATGCGGTGCCCGCGTGTGCGTTGTTCGGGCCAGGTGTCGATCTCGACGCGGGTGGTTGCTTCGGCCATTTGCAGTCTCCTCGAAGTGTCGCGCTTTGCGGCGCGCGGCCGCAGACGCCAATGCCAATGCATTCTAGCGCCCGGCGCGGCGCGATGACCTCGCAATTCTGATAGCCCCTCGGCCTGTCGAGACGCGACGTACGCGCGCCCTTGAGACCGGTCTAGTCCCCGATCAAATGCGCCACGTGCGCAGCCACCGAATCGCTCAAGGCCCGCAGGTCGTAACCGCCTTCGAGCACCGATACCACGCGTCCATCGGCGTACTCGTCGGCGAGGTCGACGATCAGATCCGTGATCCAGACGAAGTCGTCTTCGAGGAGCTCGAAGTCACCGAGCGGGTCGTCGCGATGGCCGTCGAAGCCCGCGGATACCAGAATGCATTGCGGGCGATGGTGTTCGATGGCGGTTCGATCGCGGTGCGGAATGCCAAGCCATCGGTACCAGCGGCAAGCGGCGTGTTGACGATGTTGGGGGCCTGCACGTCGAACAGGCGATTGGGGTAGTGCGGATGTTGGAAACTCGAGCAGACCAGCACCTCGGGCCGATCGCGAAAAGCATCGACGGTGCCGTTGCCATGGTGAACGTCGAAGTCGAGGATCGCGACTCGACCGAGCCGTTCACTCGCTGCGGCGGCACCGACCGCGATGCTGTTGAAGATGCAGAAGCCCATGGCGCGGTCACGCTCAGCATGGTGGCCGGGCGGCCGCACGGCGCAAAAGGCGTGCTTGGCCCGACCTTCGAGCACCTCGCCGACTGCGTCCAATACCGCGCCGGTCGCGAGTGTTGCCGCGCGGAGCGACGACGGACACATGGCCGTATCGGGGTCGAGTGCCACCAACCCTCGCGCCGGTGCCAACGTGTGGATGGTGCGGATGTAGCGGCGGTCGTGCACACGTTCGAGGTCGAGCGCGGTCGCTGCACTGGCCAGCCTGACGTCGAGGTCTGCGGTGAGCCCGCTCGTTTCGAGATGCCTCATGACAGCGCGCAAGCGGTCGGGACGTTCGACGTGCCCGCGCTGCATCTCGTGGGCGAGGCATTCGGGATGGCTGTAAAGCAGCGTACGCACGCCGCCGATGGTATCAGCTCGCTTGTCGACGACGTTCGTGGTGGGCTCTGAGCAGTGCCGAGAATTGCTCGGCGGGCAGTGCCTCGGCGAATAAGAAGCCCTGCACGGCGTCGCAGCCAAGATCGGTGAGCAGCTCGCGTTGCCACTCGTTTTCGACGCCGACCGCGACCGTACGCACGTCGAGATCATGGCCGAGCGCGATCAGCTCGCGAACGAGGGAGCCGATGTCGGAAAGCGTGATGTGGGAGATCAAATCGCGGTCGATTTTGAAAGTCGTTAGCGGCAGTGCAGCGATTGTGGCCGGATCGATGAGTTCGGCACCGAGCTTGTCGACGCAGAATCCAACACCGAGATCGAGCAGGTCGTTGAGCACGGCGGAATGGCTACGCAGCACGATTGGCAGATCGCGCGCTGCAACCTCGAGTTCGAGATCGGTACCGTCCAGTCGGTAGCGGTCGAGCGCGTCCATCAAAGAATCGACGAACGATGTATCGAGCTGGCTGGGCGAAAGGTTGAGTGCGACCCGGTTTTGCGCCGGCCACAGTGCACGCCATTCGGCAAGCTGCCAGAGCGCGCGCTTCATGACGAAATCGCCGACCCGCGCGATCTCGCCGCGGGCGACGGCATCGGCAATCACGGTTTCGGGCTTCAGCCCCGGTACTTCCAGGCCGTGCCATCGCAGCAGCGCTTCGGCGCCGACGATGCGCTTGCCGTCGATACTCCACTGCGGCTGGAAATGCAGCTTGAAGTCGTCGAGTCGCGGCGGCTCGGGGCGCAGTTGCACAATGTCCGAGCCGGCGCGTGGGCGGACCGAATCGCGCATCGCACGGGCGGTGGCTAGATTCGCCGCACTG
>QJXZ01000205.1 GCA_003248125.1 Gammaproteobacteria bacterium
GGGTAGTGTCGACGACGACCCGGGCGTTGAGATCGAGATGCACATCTTCGTCGGTTCGAAGGCGCCCTGGGATCACATTGGGGGTGACGCACCGCAGTTCGAAGAGCTGCCCGTATGAGGCACATGGCGCACGAGAGAGTTCCCTTCGACGTAGCCGAACTCGTGCGGCGAAACACGGCCGGCCGGTGCTTCATCTGTGCCTGCCTCGCAGGCGACCCTGACTATGAGCACGTGATCGTTGCGGAGACCGCGATGGCGGTGGCGTTCCTAAACAAGTATCCGACGCTCTTCGGTTACGTGATGGTCGCGCCAAAGACCCACGTCGAGCAGGTCACGGGTGACTTCAGCGAGGCTGAGTACCTCACACTGCAACGGTTCATCTACAAGATCGCCGAAGGTGTTCGTCGTGTCCTCACACCTGAGCGCGTATACATTCTGAGCCTCGGGAGCCAAGCCGCGAACGCGCATGTCCATTGGCACGTCGCGCCACTGCCCAAAGGTGTGCCTCTCGCCAGTCAGCAGTACCATGCGCTGATGCACGAGAATGGTGTGGTTGCTGCTTCGAACGAGGAGCACGAAGCTTTTGCGGATGCACTCAGACGAGCGATCGAGACGGTGGAGTGAGTGATTCGAGGATCATGCCTTTGTAATGCAGTTCGCTTTGAGATCGATCGCGGCGAAATCCTTCTCTTCAACAACTGCTACTGCACGCGCTGCCGGAAGAACACCGGAACTGCTCACACCGCGCAGCTGCAGGTGGCCGCTGGAGGCTTTCGTTGGCGCAGCGGCGAAGCAGCGATAACGAGGTATCCGTCTGCGCCTGGCGTATATAGAAGCTTTTGTGCGACGTGTGGGTCGCGCGTTCCGCAGCTGAACTCGAATGGCCTGGTCGCGGTACCGGCAGGTTTGCTGGACGAAGACCCTGGTCTCCGAGCCGAGATCAACATGCACGTCGAGAGCAAACCGGCCTGGGCAACGATAGACGCTTCGGTGCCTTCGATTCCGGGACAGGGGGACGACGCGTTTTGGCGTCGATTCATGCAGACGAAGCTGCGCGGCGGCGCCTAACCGGTAGTCGGGCCGAGGCGGTGGAGTCAGGCCGCCGTTCGCAGCTGAGACGAGAACATTCAGGGACGACGATCACAAACAATGAAGTTTACGCCGCGTAGCGCAGCATTCTTAGCTGTCGTCGCGATCGCATACCACTGCTTCGCGACGTCTGCCTTGCATGTTCTTGTACCATCGGTCGATCCCGTTTCCGAAATGGTAGGCACGTACTTGGGTTCTGAGTACGCCCTTCTGTCACGATCGACGTTTCTCGCGCTCGGAATCGCAATGGTTGCACTCTACATGGCGCTGCGGGGTTACGTGCGCCGCGGACCGCTCGAACGCACCGCCAAGATCCTTTTGTCGATAGCCGTGATTGGTTTTGTCGGGGTGACGCTGTTCCCGAGCTATGCACGCTATCTTGCGATACCTACCCAGCCCTCCACCGTTGTGTCCCTATTGCTGTTCTCGCTTCTGCTTTGCAGATTGCCGCGGTGGTCGGGCATCGGCGCGTGGTTGGTGGTAATCGGCCTCGCCCTCGTTGGGCTTTTCGTCCTGACTGTCGCCACGGGCATTCTCGCCGCCGCTGGCTACGGCGGATTGGTAAATCGAATTGTGTTGGTACTGATCTATGCATGGATCATCCTGGCGGCGTGGCCGTTGTTGCATGACGCGGAGGCGAGGCGCACCGCGAGTCGATGAGCGGTGCCCATTTGACAGGAAGCGCCAATCTGCCAAAACTTTGTCGTGCGAGCTTCACGCAAAACCCGATGGGTCGTCCCAAGCACGGCCTCACGCAGGGCAAAGGGGAG
>QJXZ01000256.1 GCA_003248125.1 Gammaproteobacteria bacterium
TCCCGAGTAGGCCGAAAGGACGCTGGTGCCACCGGTGTGTATGAAGATCGCGTCACCTTGGGGCTGCAGATCGCCGGAGCGCACCATCGAAGCCAGACCGGCGAGAGCCTTTCCGGAATAGACCGGATCAGTGAGGATCCCCTCGAGTCTGGCGAGTGTGCGTATCGCTTCGTTGGTCTGTGCCGAAGGAATGCCGTAACCGGCTCCGAGGAAGTCGTGGCGTAGTACGATCCTGAGTGGTGCCGTTGTCTGGCTGGATCGTAGGCGCGTGGCATGCGCTAGCGCGGCGACGCGAGCCGTTATCGCCGATTCGTCGCGGTCGGAGACATTTACTCCAATGAGCTCGATGGATGTACCGCCCAGGCCGACGGCGAGTCCCGCTTGCGTGCCGCCGCTCGAAGAGGCGACGACGATCGTGCGAGGCTCAATTCCTAGCTCGCGCGCTTGTGTGAGAATTTCATGGGCGCATGCCACATAGCCGAGTGCGCCGATCTCGTTGGATCCGCCAGTTGGGATCTCGTAGACATTTCGTTGTTGGCGCTCGAGATCGCTCTTCAGTGCGCGAGCCGCCGCCTCGACGTCCGTTGGCTCGACGACTGTTATTTGGGCGCCAAGGAGATCGTCGAGCAAAACATTCCCAGTGTGCTCGTAGTGCGGATCCGTGTTCTGTACCGACCGTGAAAGCACGAGATGACACCGAATGCCGGCTTTGGCACATGCCGCGGCGGTCTGCCGTGCGTGGTTCGACTGGACGGCCCCGTAGGTGATGATGGTGTCGCAGCCCTTTGCGAGCGCGTCGCCGAGCAGGAACTCGAGCTTGCGCGTTTTGTTGCCGCCCGTCGCGAGTCCGGTGCAATCGTCGCGCTTGATCCAGATGCGCGGCCCACCCAGGTAGCTCGAGAAACGGTCGAGGGGCTCGAGCGGAGTCGGCAGATGGCCCAAGGCAAGTCTCGGCGCGTCGAACGATGAGGAAGCGCGTGCGCTCACGATGGGAAATGCGCCGTCACTCGTATCTCCAGGCGCGCGCCGGGTACCGCCAGCTCGGAGACTCCAATCGCAGTCCAGGCCGGCCACGGTGCGTGGATGAACTCGTCCCTGACCTTCATGAACACGGCCAGCGTATCGTGTAGGCCGACGTGATAAGTCGTGTACTCCACGACATCGCGAAACGACAGGTCGGCTGCCCCGAGCACGCGGCCGACCGCGGCGAACGCGTTGCGAAACTCGTCTTCTAGAGCGGTGGGTACGCTGCCACCTGGCGCGGTGCCAATTTGTCCCGAGCAGAGAAGGAGGTCGCCCGATCTCACTGCCTGCGAAAAGTGGAACCGATCGTAGAGGACCTTCGATTCCTCTGGATTGACCGCGATGATCGACACCGTTGAGCCCTCCTCGATGCTTCGTGGTGCTCGATCATAGCGCGGGGTGCGAAATCGATATGAGATAATTTCGCGCCTCGATGAGGAGAGTGCTCAATGAGTCTGCGATACCACGCAAGGCAGTCAGTTTCGGTTGCGCAGTTGGCGCGGTATCTCGAATCGGCATTGAGGTTCGCACAAGGTGCCGGCGAAGTGATTCTTCCGTACTTTCGCGGCAATATCGAAATCGAGAACAAGGCAAGTGAAGGACGCTTCGATCCCGTTACTGCAGCGGATCGCGCGGCGGAGAAGCGAATCCGAGACGAAATTGCCGTCGCATTTCCCGGCCATGGCGTGTTTGGCGAGGAGCACGCCCACCAACCGGGCGATGGCCTGACTTGGGTAGTAGATCCGATCGACGGAACGCGCGCGTTCATGACAGGGATGTTGCATTGGGGTGTACTCATCGCCCTATTCGATGGTGAGGAACCGATCCTCGGCGTCATGCATCAGCCGTTCACTGGCGAATACTTCTTTGGCACGAATACCGAGGCGCGTTATCGGCGCGGGTCGGATCAACGAACCCTACGCGCGCGGCAATGCGACGGCCTCGCGCATGCAACGCTCGCATCGACGGGAGCGTTCCTCAATGCCAGTGTCGAGGACCATGATGCGTTTCATGCAGTTCGCAGATCGGTCCGGCTGACGCGCTACGGCGGAGATTGTTATCTGTATTGCTTGCTCGCTATGGGATTGATCGATCTAGCGATCGAAGTGGACCTGAAACCATACGATATCCAAGCCCTCACGCCGATCATCCGTGGTGCGGGAGGCGTGGTTACGACATGGGATGGTGGAAATCCTGCGATGGGTGGACGAATCGTAGCTGCTGGAGACTCGCGCGTGCACCGCGCTGCCATGGAGATGTTGGAGAAGCACGGCTGATGAAACTCGAAGGCCTGCGTGTCTTGGACCTATCGCTATTCCTGCCCGGACCGACCGTGTCGCAGATGATGGCCGATCATGGTGCGGACGTGATCAAAGTCGAGAACACGGGAACGGGCGAACCCAACCGAAACATCGGTCAGCGGCGTGGTGCCGAAACGGTGTATTTCGCGGCAACGCACAGGGGCAAACGGAGCCTCACGCTGAATCTGAAGGACGCGCGTGGACGCGATGTGTTCATGCGACTAGCCGGGACGGCGGACGTGGTGCTGGAATCGTTCCGACCGGGTGTCGTCGACCGACTCGGTGTTGGCTATGACGCGGTGAAGTCAGTGAATCCGAAAATCGTGTACGCCTCGATCTCGGCATACGGGCAGCAAGGACCCCTCAAGGACGATCCGGCGCACGATCTAGCCGTGGAGGCGATGTGCGGACTTCTGTCGAACAACGTCGATGCGGCCGGCCAGCCGTGCATTCCTGCCATGCCGGCGGGCGACATGCTTGCGGCCACGATAACGCTGTCGGGTATCTTGATGGCGTTGCTGCGACGAGAGACAACTGACCAAGGTGACTATCTCGACGTTGCGATGATGGATTCCATTCTCGCGTGCATGCCGAATAGTGTGGGCGAAGTGTTTGCGCACAAGCGGCCGCCTAGGCCCAAGGAAGAACGTATCTGGGGTGGGGCAGCGTTCTACCGAATCTACCAGACGAAGGATTCGCGTCACGTAGTGTTAGGCGGCTCCGAAATGAAATTCTGCCGAAACCTGCTCACGGCACTGGATCGCGCCGACTTGATTCCGTTGTGCGAGTTGCCGCCTGGACCGGGTCAGCAGCCGGTCACGGACTTCTTGATTGATGCGTTTCGCGGCCGCACGCAAGCCGAGTGGGTGGAGTTCATGTCCGGTCTCGACGTGTGCTTTGCACCGGTCAACGACTTGCGCACGGGATTCGACCTGGAGCAAACGCGCGTTCGGGAGATGTTGCTGCTGGACAGTGCCGGCAAAGAGCACATCGGTACACCGATCAAGTTTGCGACCGAGCCGGGGCAAGTCGAAATGCGTGCGCCCGCGCACGGCGAGCACAGCGTGTCGATCCTCACCGAGCTTGGGTACGTACCTGCCGAGATCGACATCCTGCAAAGAGACGGCGTGATCTAGTCAGGCGGCGTCGATGAGGTTGCGCAGCTTCTCGCAATAGCCAACACGTTCCTCACGTGTACGGCCAGCGAATTGTACGTTGAGGGCGTTCACGCCCGAGTCTCGAAGCGCTGCCAAACGATCACGTACGAATCCTTCAGGTCCGATCAGTGTCGTCGCATCGATGAACGACTGCGGGATCGCAGCTTCTGCTTCACTCTTCTTGCCAGCCAGGTACAGGTCCTGGATTGTCTTCGCTTCCTGCTCGTAACCGTATTTGGCAAACGTTTGGTTGTAGAAGTTCTTCGACCGAGCGCCCATGCCACCAACGTACAAGGCCATTTGCGCTCTTCCGAGGTCGCGAAGCGATTCGAGTCCTTCGCCGATGGCGACTGCGCCTCCCGCGAATACTTCGAGTGGGGCACGATTGGGGTCGCGCTTGGCATTTCCTGCAGAAAGCGCCGCGCCCCACACGGACTTTGCACCTTCAGCCATGTAGAAGGCGGGCAGCCAGGCATCGGCGAGCTCGGCCGTTAACTCCACGCTTTTGATACCGAGCGATGCAACTGCAATGGGTATTTCGTCGCGCACGGGATGGTTGATGAGCTTCAGCGGCTTGCCGAGTCCGGTACCGCGGTTTTGGGGTAGCGGAATTTGATAGTAGGTGCCGTCGTAGCTAACACGTTCGCGGCGCCACACCATTCTGCAGATCTCAATGATCTCTCTAATGCGCGCGACTGGCGCTTCGTAGGGTACGCCATGGAATCCCTCGATTACTTGTGGGCCGGATGCGCCAAGGCCGAGCATGCAACGACCGTCCGACAGGTAGTCGATGCCGGCCGCCGTCATGGCTAGGAGCGTAGGCGTGCGTGAGTAGATCGGTAGGATACCGGAAGCGATCGTGACGCGTTCGGTGTTGGCGGCCAGATAGCCCATCGCGCTCGGGGCATCGAATGAGTAGGCCTCGGGAACCCAAACGACGTCGAGGCCAGCCTGTTCCAGCGCCTTGACCTCGGCTACGGCTTCTTTGAATCCGCTCGCGTAGCTGAGCAACGTCGAGATTCGCATGATGTCTCCTAAGCAGTTTTGGTCGTCGATTCGGTGGCAAGTTCGGCGAGCACGTCGATCAGTAGCTCGCGCTCTACGCTTTTGATCTTCTGTTCGAGCGAGCCTGGTGTTTCATCAGGGTCGACTGGCACTCGGACCTGTCTAACGATTGGCCCGGTGTCGTAGTCGCCGTCCACCCAATGCACGGTCGCACCGCTTTCCCGATCACCCGCAGCAATCACGGATTCGTGCACGCGGCGTCCGAAATATCCTTGGCCACCATGCTTTGGGAGCAGCGCAGGATGCGTGTTGAGAATGCGTCCCTTGAATCGTGAAAGCGTGGCCGTGCCAAGTTTCTTCATATAGCCGGCGAGCAACACCAGGTCGGCTCGCTCGCTCAAGAGGCGCTCGCAGATGGCGCGATCGAGTGCCTGTGGATCCGGGTGTGTCGCGCTCGACAGGTGTGCGGTGGCGATACGAGCTCGTTCGGCTCGAACGCGTGCACCCGATGCGCTGTTGTTGGTGATTACGAGCACGACTTGGGCGTCGATACGACCACTGCCACAAGCATCGATGACCGCTTGCAGCACCGAGCCTTCGTGGGACGCGAGTACTCCAATACGCATCAGGCGCGTTCGGCGAGCTTGAATATTGCCGTGTGGTACACCTCCACCGACGGCTGGGCGTCCACCAGATAGGCAACGTAGAGCTTGATGAATTCGTGCCCCTTGCGTTCCCACTTGTCAATGGGAACCGTGCGAAGCTCGACCGTATCATTGACTCGCAATGGGCGACGGAAGCGAATTTCGGATCCCACGTGCACCCACGCCGGTAGCACGAAGCGACGTACCAAAACCTGATTGGCCCAGTGCAGCATCAGGTGCGGATGAATGAGGCCGTCGCGATACGCCGGCAGGTCATCGGCGACGAACTCGGCGTACCGAAGATTCTCCTCTGCGGTTGGTTGCCAACGCTCCGCCGCAAAGGGTTCGCCTATGTCGATGCGATCCCAGCGGATTTCGGGGCGTTCCGGATTCGCAGCGGCAGGCGTGAGCGCTGCTCTGGGGTCGATAGGCGGCAGTGGGTCATCGCAATCGATCGTCATGGTCGACAGCAACGTACCATCGTCGTTTCTACAATTGACGCAGTTGTCCGAGAAGTCGATCGTGAGCGGCTCACCGTCGTAGGCCGGCTTGATGAACCTGACATCGACAGTAGAGTTGCCCAGCCAACCGGCTCCCAATGTGCGCGTCACCGGATGTGTCATGTAGCCGAATATTGCGACGCCAGGCACGAGGCCACCGCGAAAGCCGTACTTCTGTGCAATGTCATCGGCGTGAATTCGGTTCTCGCTGGCGTGGGCATGATTGATGGCAATCGGCCGATACGCGGTCATCTTGTCGCCCCTAGTTGGTTCGTCGACATTCTGCCGGAAGGATCAGCGCAGGTCATAGGCCTGCTCCGGCAGCCAAGTCACGAGCTCGGCGAAATTGAACACCAAGGCGAGCCCCAGCAGTTGCAGCACCACGAATGGCACTACGCCGCGATAGATCGTCGCCGTGTCTATTTCCGGCGGCGCGACACCCTTCAGATAGAAGATGGCGAATCCGACTGGCGGCGTCAGGAAGCTGGTCTGCAGGCAGACCGCGAATAGCACGGTGAACCAGACCGGATCGAATCCGAGCCCGACAACCACCGGCGAGACGAGCGGCAGCACGATCAGCGTGAGTTCGATCCAGTCGAGAAAGAACCCCAACACGAACGTGGCGAGCAGAATACAAACCACAATGCCAGTCGGTCCAAACGGCAACGACAGTAGCGCTCGCTCGATCAGTTCGTCGCCGCCGAGGCCGCGCAGCACGAGCGAGTAAGCAGTTGCGCCGATCAAGATGGCGAAGATGAAGCCTGTGGTGCGTGTGGTTTCGGCGAGCACGCCGCGAAGCGATGCGCGATCGAGCTTGCGGTGCAGGAGCGCGAGCAGCAGGGCTCCACATGCACCGACGCCGGCCGCTTCGGTCGGGGTTGCGAGCCCGAAGAAGATCGAACCGAGCACTGCGAGTATCAGGCCGGCCGGCGGTAGGATCGACTTGAATAGCGCCAGCGCAACCATGATGCGGTTCGCATCGTCGCCGCGGGGCGCGGGTGGGACGGCCGCGGGGCGCATCAGTCCGACCGCGATCAGGTAGCCGACGTACAGCACACCGAGCAGCAATCCTGGGAACACGGCGCCGAGAAACAGGTCGCCGACCGGCATTGCCATTCGGTCGGCCATCAACACCAGCATGATGGACGGCGGTATCAGAATGCCGAGGGTACCAACGGCACAAACCGTACCAGCTGCAAGCCGTGGATCGTAGCCCTGCCGCATCATCACCGGCACGCCGAGCATGGCGAGCAGCACGACCGAAGCACCGATGATGCCCGTCGTCGCAGCAAGCAAGACACCAATCAGCGTCACGGCTATCGCGAGCCCCCCGCGCATGCGGCCAAAGATCCGGGAGAAGCTGGTCATGAGTTCGGCGGCGATGCCCGAACGGTCCAGTAGCACGCCCATCAAGATGAACATGGGCAACGCCACCATCACCCAGTTCTCCATGACGTTCCATATGCGTTCTACCGACAGTGATGCATACGCCCAATCCACGCCAATGCGCGCGCCGAAGTCGGCGTCGGCGATGATGCCAAGAGCAGTGAATGCCACGGCAAGGCCGCCCAACACCCATGCAACCGGAAAGCCAGTGAACACGAGGCCAATGAATGCTACGAACATGCCGATCGCCAGCAGCTCATTAACCGGCATCGGGGTCCCCGAACAAGTACTTCCAGATCCGCGTGAGGCGCGCGAGCACGGCGATCGCTAGCAGTAAGAAGCCCACGGGCAGCACGGACTTGATCAGCCACCGCAGCGGCAGTCCGCCCGGCGCCACCGACACTTCACTCAAGCGGAAGCTTTGCGCGACGAATGGCACTGCGTAGACGAGAATCAGTAGAAGAAAAGGTACGAGCAGCAACAGCGTGCCATACAGCTCGACCCACGCACGGGTTCGAGGCGCGAAGCGTTCCTGCAGCACGTCGACGCGGATGTGCGCATCCTGCGCATAGCAGGCGGCGATGCCCAAGATCATGCCGGTCGCATACAGGTGCCACTGAATTTCTTCGAACTCGATGCGGCCTTCGCCGAACGCATAGCGCAGCACGACGTTGACTACGATGACGGCAAGCAGTGCGAGCCAAATCCAGCCGAGCCACGCATCGACGCGAATCAGTGCCTTCTCGACGGCACGCGAAAACGACGTATGCGGCAACATCAGTCGGTACGCGAGAGATAGGCGAGACGCTGCCAACGCGCATAGTCACGGCGAAATGCGCGCTGCGATCGCAGCACTCGATCGAAGTCGGCATCGCGTGCGGCCTCTGCCTCGAGCACTTCATCGGTCACCCGCTCGAGTTCGGCGAGTAGGGCCTTCGGGATGGACCGCGCGGCGATACCCTTGTCTTCGAAGCGGGCGAGCACCGGACCCTGCAGTGCTTCACCGCGCGCCAAGTTGCGCGTGACGCCGGCGGCGCAGACGGTATCCAGCAACACCTGGTCCGCGACCTGCAATGCCTGCCAGCGGTCGAGATTCACCACCAGATGAAACGACGTGAATGGTTGATGCCAGCCGGGGAAGTAATTGAACGGCGCGACGCGATCGAAGCCGAGCATCTCGTCGACGACCGGCAACGAGTATTCCGTAGCATCAATCGCGCCCTTCTCGAGGGCTTGGAATATCTCGCCGCCGGGCAGCATGGTGACTGAGGCGCCGAGGCGCTCGAGCACTTGGCCGCCGATGCCGGCGAAGCGGATCTTGAGTCCAACGAGATCGGCGGCGGATTCGATGGGCTTACGAAACCAGCCAGCGGTTTCGGGTCCGATGATGCCGCATAGCAGCGGGTGAACGCCGTAGTCGTGGTAGATCGACTCTGTCAGCGCGCGGCCGCCGCCGTCATACCACCACGCCATGAATTCCCAAGGTGTCATGCCAAACGGCACCGCGGCGATGAGCGCGGATGCGGGAATCTTGCCTTGATCGTAACCAAGCCACGTGTAGCCAGCAGAAACCTTGGCGTCACGCACCGCATCGACGATCGCGAGCGCCGGAACGATCTCACCCGGTTCGTAAGGCACGAGCTCGATTGCGCCACCGCTCGCGCCCTTGGCCGCGTCAGCAACGTATAGGATGTTGTCGCCCAAGGCCTTGAGATTCGTACCGAAAGCCGCTGGTACGCGCCATTTGATGCGAATCGCCGTGAGCGCCGGGCCGGCAGCAACGGCCGTTTGGCCGCGAGGACGGAGGGCGAGGCTCGAAACCACACCGACCGCGAACGCGACGATTACCGCGACCAAGGCCGCTCTTTGACTCAACGTTCGTCGTGCCATTCGATGCCTCGTTCGGAATGTGCGCAATTGTCGCATCCAGGATTGTGTTGCCCAAAGGGAAACGCTAGCCTTGCGCGCTTTGTGCGCTGCAGCGAACGGCGCCGCGAGACGGGGGAAGCCATATGCGGATCGGTGTGCCGAAGGAAACTTGGCCGGGTGAGCTGCGTGCTGCCTTGGTGCCCGCCAATGTCAAAAAGCTCGATGCCCTGGGTTTCGACGTGACGATCGAAGCCGGCCTCGGTGTTGGCGCCGGCATCCCCGATTCGGAGTACGTCGACGCCGGTGCCGTCATTGCCGATCGTGCCGCGGCGCTCGGGGCCGACATCGTGGTGCGGGTGCGCAAGCCGTCAGCCGATGAAGTGGGCGCGCTCAAGTCCGGCGCGGTTCATGTCAGCTTTCTAGATCCTTTCAATGAACGAGCGCTCGTAACGCAACTGGCGGAGCTGGGCATCACCGCCATTTCCATGGAGATGATTCCGCGGACCACGCGCGCTCAGAAGATGGACGCGCTGTCGTCGCAAGCTAACCTCGCAGGTTATGTGACCGTCATCCTCGCGGCGATGCACTCACCCAAGATCTTTCCGATGATGATGACCCCGGCCGGCACCATAGCGCCGGCCAAGGTGTTCGTCATCGGTGCCGGCGTTGCAGGATTGCAGGCGATCGCGACTGCAAAGCGTCTGGGTGCTCGGGTAGAAGCGTTCGACACACGACCTGTCGTGGCGGAACAAGTGCAATCGCTTGGCGCGAAGTTCGTCGAGATCGACCTTGGCGAAACCGGGCAAACGGCGCAGGGCTATGCGCGCGAGCTCACGCCGGAGCAGCTGGAAATGCAGCGACAAGGCATGAAGAAGGTCATCGCTGCGTCCGACGTCGTGATCACGACAGCTCAGGTCTTCGGTCGTCCTGCACCTCGCATCGTGTCGCGCGAAATGGTGGAAGCCATGCGGCCCGGCAGCGTAGTCGTCGACATGGCGGTTGAAACCGGCGGCAACGTCGAGGGCTCGGTCCTCGATCAGGTGGTCGACGCGAGCGGCGTGAAGCTCGTCGGCTTAGGCAATCTGCCCTCGCAGGTCGCGCGCAACGCGAGCGACATGTACGGCAACAACATCGTCAATCTGCTCGACGACTTCTGGGACAAGGAATCCAAGGTGCTGAATCTCGATCCGTCGGACGAAATCGCGAAGGGCTGTGTCATCACCAAAGGTGGCGCGATCGTCAACGAAGTCATCAAGGCGCTATAGGGGGAATCGTGGAAGCCGTCTATCTCACATTCGTGCTGGTGCTGTCGATTTTCCTCGGCTTCGAGCTGATCTCGAAGGTCCCTGCCACGTTGCACACGCCGTTGATGTCGGGTGCCAATGCCATTTCCGGCATCACCATCGTCGGCGCGCTGTTGTCGGCTGGAGCAGGTCAGGCCGCGATAGCGAGTTGGCTGGGGGCGTTTGCGGTGGCATTCGCGATGGTCAACGTCATCGGCGGCTACATGGTGACCGACCGCATGCTCGGCATGTTCAAGAAGAAGGACAGCGGGGGCTCGAAATGAGCGACGTACTCATCAATCTGGCGTACGTCGTCGCCGCGGTTCTGTTCATCTTTGGCCTGAAGATGCTGGGCTCGCCGGCGACGGCCCGCAACGGCAACTTGCTGTCGTCGGTCGGCATGCTAATCGCGGTGGTGGTGACTTTGTTGGCACACTCGATCGTCGAATTCCACTTCATCGTAATCGCGGGGCTGATCGGCGCCGTCATCGGTGCGTTCGCTGCGCGTGCCGTGGCGATGACGGCAATGCCCGAGATGGTGGCGTTGTTCAACGGCTCCGGCGGACTTGCGAGCTTGTTGGTCGGTTGGGCCGCACTCTACAACGAAGGCACGACGACCTTCATCGCATTCACCATTTTCCTCTCTATTTTGATCGGCGGCATCACTACCACCGGTAGCGTGGTCGCTTGGGGAAAACTGTCCGAGGTCATGCCGAGCCGCGCCATCGTGTTTGCCGCGCAGCGCATCGTGAATGGTGCGTTCCTCGCGGCCATCATCCTGGCCGGCGTGATGTTCTGCATGGACCCGTCGACGTCGTCACCGGAGTTCATCGCGGTTCTGGTCTTGTCGATGATTCTGGGTGTGATGGTCGTCATTCCAATCGGCGGTGCCGACATGCCCGTCGTCATCTCGCTTTTGAACTCGTACTCGGGACTAGCCGCGTGCGCAGCAGGTTTCGCCATCCACAACAACATCCTGATCGTCGCCGGGGCGCTGGTCGGCGCGGCTGGCATCATTCTCACCAACATCATGTGCAAGGCGATGAATCGGTCGCTCGCCAATGTGTTGTTCTCCGGCTTCGGCGCCGTGAAGACGGCGACCAAGGTCGAAGGCGAAGTCAAACCCATAACGGTCGACGACGCGTACTTGATCCTCGAGGCAGCCTCGTCGGTCACGTTCGTGCCGGGATATGGCATGGCGGTCGCGCAGGCGCAGCACGTCGTGCGCGAGCTCGGCAACTTGCTCGAGCAGAATGGTGCGGAAGTCACCTATGCGATCCATCCGGTGGCTGGCCGCATGCCGGGACACATGAACGTATTGCTCGCCGAGGCGAACGTGCCCTACGACCAATTGGTCGAAATGGACGACATCAATCCGCGTATCGACAACATCGACGTGGCGGTGGTCATCGGTGCCAACGACGTGGTCAATCCGGCGGCGCGCAACGACGAGAACAGTCCGATCTACGGCATGCCGATCATCAACGTCGACAAGGCGCGCACCGTGTTCGTGCTGAAACGGTCAATGGCATCCGGATTCTCGGGGGTCGACAACCCACTGTTCTTCGGCGAGAACACGCGCATGCTATTCGGTGATGCCAAGGAGTCCATTACCGGTTTGGTAGCGCAGTTCAAGAGCTGATCCCAGCTGGGAGGTTGGGAGCACCTCCGGCCTCTCATCACCGGGAGAACGTCATGCGGCTGACCATTGTCGATGTCTTCGCCGAGGCCAAATATCAAGGCAACCAGCTCGCGGTCGTCCAGGATGCCGATGGGCTCGACGATGCTACGATGCAGGCCATTGCCCTCGAGATGAATTATTCGGAAACGACCTTCGTAACCGAGGCCACCGAGGATGGGGCGCGGGTACGCATCTTCACGCCCAGTCACGAGCTGCCGTTCGCAGGGCATCCCACGCTGGGCACCGCCTGGGTGTTGGGCCGCACGCGACGAGCCTACACGCTCGAGCTCGGCGTTGGGCCCGTGACCGTTACCTTCGACGGTGCCGATGCGCCGTGTTGGATGGCACCGCCGATCGCCAAGCTGGGCGCGAGCTTGCCTGCGGACCGAGCCTCGGCCGCAATCTCCTTGCCACCGGAGGCGTTGCATGCCGAGTGGCCCGCACGATTCGTCGATCTAGGGCCGAAGTTCTTGTTCGTGCCGGTCAAGAGCTTGGCATTTCTCAAAGCCGCAAAGTTCGACCTCGAGCAACGTATCGCGTTGCTCGCCGAAGGTCTGCCTGGCAATTCGATCTTCGTATTCGCGCCCGAGAGCTACTCGAGTGACGCGGACTATGCGGCGCGCATGTTCTTCGATGCCAACGGGCCGCGCGAAGATCCTGCGACGGGTAGTGCGAACAGTGCGCTCGCATGCTATCTCCGTGAAGTGATCGGCGCGCCGTTTCACGCAATCGTCGAGCAAGGATTCGAGATAGGCCGCCCATCGAGGCTCTACCTCGATGTCGCGCTCGACAGCTATCGGGTGGGTGGTAAGGTGCAGTTGGTAGCGGAAGGCACGCTGAATTGAAGGAGGACGAGTGGCCATCTCGAGCCTTGCCGACATCGTCCGGCACCATGCGGCGCAACGTCCGCACGCGCTCGCCATTCACTACCTGTCCGACGGTCGACAGTGGACTTTTGCCGAGCTCGACAGTGAGTCGAATCGCGTTGCCCAGCGGCTGAAGACCGCCGGCGTAGGACCGCAGCACCGTGTGGCCTACCTCGACAAGAACGGGCCCGAGTATTTCACCTTCCTATTTGGTGGTGCGAAGCTGAACGCGGCCTCGGTTGCCGTCAATTGGCGCCTCGCGCCCGCCGAGATGCAGTACATCCTCGACAACAGCGAGGCGAAGGTACTGCTCATCGGTGCGGAGTTTCTCGGCCACCTCGCGCAGATGAAGCTCGAGCACGTGCGCGAATTGGTGGTGGTGGGTGATCCTGGTGACTCGGGGTTTCCGACCTACGAGCAATGGCTCGTCGGCGCGGTGGCCGAGGACCCGATGATCCCCTGCGCGCAATCCGATACGTGCTATCAGCTCTACACCTCCGGCACCACCGGATTGCCCAAGGGTGTCGAGCTCACGCACGCGAACTTTCTGGGATCGCTCAGTGAAGGGTTCGCGGCGCTTGGCTTCGATGCGAGTTCAGTGAATCTCGTGTGCATGCCGCTCTTTCACATTGCGGGTAGCGGATGGGGATTGGTGGGCACACACGAGGGTGCGGCCATGGTCCTCATGCGCGACGTCGATCCGTCCGCGATCGTAAACGCGCTCGAGACGCATGGCGTCACCCATGCGCTGTTCGTGCCCGCGGTCTTGCAAGTGTTGCTCTCGACACCGGGTATCGACACGGCCGACTTTTCGAAGTTGAAAGCAATCGTCTACGGCGCGTCGCCGATTACCGAGAGTGTGCTCGTCAGCGCGATGCAGAAGTTCGGTTGCGGCTTCTACCAAGCCTACGGGCTTACCGAAACGACGGGCGGTGTGTGCCTACTCGACGCGAAAGATCACGATCCCGGCGGCCCGCGTGCGCACTTGTTGCGATCGGCGGGTAAACCGGTGCCGCCGAACCGCGTGCGCATCGTCAATCCGGACACGCTCGCCGAATGTCCAGACGGTGAAGTCGGCGAGATATGGGTGCACGGCAAGCAGAACATGAAGGGGTATTGGAAGAACCCGCAGGCCACTGCCGATACCATTACGGCCGACGGCTGGCTGCGCACTGGTGATGCCGGCTATCTGCGCGACGGCTACGTGTTCATCCACGATCGCGTGAAGGACATGATCATCTCCGGTGGAGAAAACATCTATCCGGCCGAGATCGAGAATGTGCTGATGAAGCATCCCGGCGTCGCCGACGCAGCCGTGATCGGTGTGCCGAGCGAACGATGGGGCGAAACGCCGAAGGCGATCATCGTACGCCGCGACGACATGCTCACCGAACAAACGTTGATCGAGTTCTGCCGCAGTCAGCTCGCGCGCTACAAATGTCCGACGTCGGTTGATTGGGTGGCATCGATCCCGCGCAATCCGTCGGGAAAGATCTTGAAGACCGAGCTGCGCAAACCGTATTGGGCTGGGCACACACGGCAAGTGTCGTGAAACGCGCATTCGGGGAGACGTATGTCGGTCATCACTTGCGTTGAAGATTTGCGTCGACTGTACCAGCGGTACACGCCGCGCATGTTCTACGATTACGTCGAGTCAGGCTCCTGGTCGGAGAGCACGTTCCACGCGAATCAGGCGGATTTTGCCAATCTGAAGCTGCGACAGCGTGTTTTGGTCGACATGACCAATCGTTCGCTTGCGGGCCGAATGATCGATCAGGATGTCGCCATGCCGGTAGCGCTTGCGCCGACCGGCCTCACGGGCCTGCAACGGGCCGATGGCGAGATCCTCGCCGCGCGAGCAGCCGAGTCGTTCGGCGTGCCGTTCACGTTGTCGACGATGAGCATTTGCTCCATCGAGGAAGTGGCGGCGGCGACCAGTAAGCCGTTCTGGTTTCAGCTGTACGTGATGCGCGACCGCGATTTCATCGAGCGGCTCATCGGACGGGCGAAAGATGCGGGTTGCTCAGCGCTCATGTTGACCCTGGATTTGCAGATACTCGGCCAGCGCCACAAGGATTTGAAGAACGGCCTCGGCGTGCCGCCGAAGCCGACGCTCGCGAACATCGTCAATCTTGCGACCAAGGTACGTTGGGGCATCGACATGCTCGGCGCTACACGCAGAAACTTCGGCAACTTGGTCGGTCACATCGAAGGGCTGGATGGCGATTCTGCATCGCTACAGCGTTGGTCGGCGGAGCAACTCGATCCCACCCTCGATTGGAACGACGTCGATTGGGTCAAGCGGCTATGGGGCGGCAAGTTGATACTGAAGGGCATTATGGATCCGGAAGACGCTCGCCGTGCGGCGGACTGCGGTGCCGATGCGCTCGTGGTGTCGAACCATGGGGGTCGGCAGCTGGATGGCGCGCCGTCGTCGATTGCGGCGCTACCGGCGATCGTCGAGGCGGTCGGCGATCGCATCGAGGTATGGATGGATGGCGGCATTCGCAGCGGGCAGGATGTGATCAAGGCACTCGCGCTCGGGGCGAAAGGCACACTCATTGGCCGGGCGTTCTTGTACGGGCTCGGTGCGTTGGGTGAAGCGGGCGTGGTGAAGGCGCTCGAGCTGATCAGAAACGAACTCGATCTGACCATGGCCTTTTGTGGCCTTCGCGACGTGCGCGACGTGGATGAACGCATTTTGTGGCGGGCGCCGTGAAGCGGCCTTTCGATGACCTAGGTAGATCTCAATAGTGGCACTCGCGTCGATCAACGGTGCTCGGCTGTGGTTCGAGGAGCGCGGTCGAGCCGACGCGCCGACGCTCCTCCTGCATCACGGCTACACCGCATCGCGTGTGAATTGGATGCCGGTTGCCGATCGGCTTGCGGATCGTTACCACATCGTGCTCATGGAGTGCCGCGGCACGGGTGCCAGCGAACACACTGCCGATGGCTACACACTCGAGCAATACGCGGCCGATGTCGTTGGACTACTCGATCATCTCGGCTTGGCGCGCGTGACCTTCGCCGGTCACAGCATGGGTGGCGGCGTAGGCTACCGGTTGGCGCTCGATCACGGCGCACGGCTCGAGCGGTTGGTGTTGATGGCGCCGATCAGCGCCGATGGCTTCAGAGACGCCGACCCCTCCTTGCGGGAACGACGCCGACAGATGCGGCAGGACAAGGATCGCGCGGCGTTGTTGGCCGCCTACCGGGCGATGTCGGTGCGACCGGACGTCGAGACCGATGCATGGCTCGAAAGCCGCGTCGAGCACGTGCTCGGTGTTTCGGACGGCCACTACGACGGCGGCGCACGCGCGATGCGAGAACTCGATGTTGGCGCGCGCCTTGGCGAGATCACCATGCCAACGCTGATGATCGCAGCTGCCGCCGATGCCCTGCTTGCGGCCAATCTGCGCGACTACGCGCGACTACCGAACGCGACCTTGCACGTCTTCTCACGCGCCGGCCACGAGGTCGCCCTTCACGAGCCCGACGGCGTCGCGACCGCGATCGATACGTTCATCCGCTTTGGGCTGCCGCGGCCGCAATCTAGTTGACCGACGATCACCAAATTGGCCCGCCCATGATCTGGGCGATGAATTCGTCGGCGAAGCATTCCGCGGGGATGGCGTCGGGACCCATGAAGGCCGCCGCAAACGGTGCGGCGAACATGGGATTGGCACGTATGCGCTCATGGATCTCGAGCCGCCTCTGGCGGCCTGCCGCCGTGAATTCGCTCTCGCGAATGGCGGTCATGCGCGCAACAGTTCGCAGCCGCCGCATGCGCTCGCGGCGTTCCGTTACGTAGTCCTCGAAGATCACCGGCGACCACTCGTCGTTGCCGAGGAGGGCGTCGCGTACCAAGCGCACATCGCGGTGTGTGATCGATTGACCTTGACCCGTGATCGGGTCATTGCGTCCCGCGGCATCACCGATCAGCACCACGCCATCGCGCACCGGATCATCGATCCACGCATCGCTATTCGGATACGTGATGCAGGGGCTGATGGGATTCGCATTGGCGATCACTTCGGCATGCGGCACACATTCGAGCCGCCATGCGTCGAGAAAGTGCTTCGGTCCTTCAGGACCAAGCAGTCGAGTGCGTTGCTCACTCGCGAAGCCCATGTAGATGCGGACTTTGCCGTTGCCTTGCGGAAACGCGAGCACGTTGACATCGCCCTCCACCGCAACGATTTGCAGATCCTCGGGCCAATCGTGGGCGCCGTCGATCAGCATGCCCGAGAACAGATGATGCTCGGGATCCTGATTGAGTTCACAGCCGATTTGACGTGCCACGACTCCATTGCGGCCATCGGCACCGACCACGAGTCTGGGCGTCACCGTGTGAGTGCTGCCGTCGTGCGCATATTCGACGCTGGGCGGACTGCCGGTGCGTACGATGAGTCGGCCGACTCCGCGTGCAAGTCGTGCACCGGCGCGTTCTGCGGTGGCGTTGAGTAAGTTGCACATTGTCGGGTGCCCGAGGCAGAGCGGCCCGCGGCTGCCGTCGAGCATCGCGGGCATGTCGATGGTCGCGGCTTCCGACTCGGCGCGCGGCACGAGTTCGTCGTAGTTGATGTGCCGTCGCAGGTGGTGCCCGCCAGCACCGATGTAGTCCTCGTACACGCCGAGACGTTGCGCTTCGATGACCCCCCAGGGCGCAATCCATTCACCGCGTACTACGTCCTTGTGTACGCGCGTGCGCTCCAGCATCAGTACGTTGACACCGGCACGTGCGAGCACTGTGCCGAGCGCGCCGCCGGCCATGCCCGCACCTACGATGACGACGTCGGGGCTTGCGACACTCATAGCCCGCAGGCGCCAGCTGCGGTGTGGTAGATCGTCAGCATCACTTTTCCGTTTCTCGAGATGCTCATCGCCCTGGCTCCTCGTTGCGTGACCGGAATGCTAGCCATCGGCAGCCGTCCACGCGACCCAGCGAAGTGGCTCGAGCGCCAGCATCAGGCGATCGGCGGTGAGGACCGGGGTGCTGCCATACTGCGGATACTTTGCCGTCAGCGCCGCAATTGCGGCCGTGTTTGCGATTTCGACCTTCGCCATGACGTCCAGACGGAGCCAGCGCAGCTTCGACCAGTCGTCCTCGTAGTGATCGATCAAGAGCGCCGCGCGTGGATTGGCGGTGATGTTGCGCACGCGTGCAAGGCGTCGGGCCCGCTTCGGCTTGCCGTCGATCGGTGAATAGATCACGTCGCCGACCGTCGCGAACACGACCGGCACCACGTGCGGCGTGCCGTCGGGATTCGCGGTCGCCAATCTCGCTACGGCCGCGTTGTCGCGCAGGGCCCGCATCTCCGCATCGCTCATTGCCATGGCTGACGTCCTCGGTCGATGGCCGCTACTATAGGAGGCGACGAGAGGGAGGGACGACTATGGCGTTCGCTGGGGAGAACGCACGCTTCGGCGTCACGATGTTTCCGACCGAGTACGCGATTCAGCCGATCGAACTCGCCCGTGCGGTGGAGGCGCGGGGTTTCGACAGCCTGTTCTTCCCCGAGCACACTCACATACCGGCCAGTCGCGCCACGCCGTTTCCTGGCGGCGGTGAACTCCCCAAGCAGTACTCGCACACCTTCGACCCCTTCGTGGCCCTCGGCGCGTGTGCTGCGGTCACCAGTCGAATTTCGCTCGGCACGGGCATCTGCCTGGTGATTCAGCGTGATCCCATCACGCTCGCGAAAGAGGTGGCGTCGGTCGACTTCATCTCTGGCGGCCGTTTCATCTTCGGGATCGGGGCCGGCTGGAACCGGGAGGAAATGGAGAATCACGGCGCCGACTATCGGCGACGCTGGGCGCAGGTGCGCGAGAAAGTACTCGCCATGAAGTCGATCTGGACGGAAGAAGCGGCGGAATTTCACGGCGGACACGTCAACTTCGACCCCATCTGGTCGTATCCGAAGCCGGTCCAGCCTGGCGGTCCGCCGGTCTGGATCGGCTCCAACCCGTCGCCGTGGGTGTTCGATCGGGTGGCGGAGTATGCGAGCGGCTGGATGCCGATCGGCGGCCTCGGATCGGGCAGCCTGGAGAAATTGCGTGCGGCCTGCGACAAAGTAGGTCGCCGCGTCGAGGACGTGACGCTGGCACTGTTCGCGGCGCCAACCAAAGCCGACACGCTGCGCGGGCGCATCGACCAAGGGTTCGACGAGTTCATCTTTGCGCTGCCGTCGGAGACGGCAGACAGCATCTTGCCAATGCTCGATCAATTGGCTGAAACCGTGCGCACGATCCGCGCCGGCTAGAGGGAGGCAAACATGGCTGAGTTCGACGGAAAGGTTGCAGTGATAACGGGCGCGGGCGGCGGTCTCGGCCGCTGTCACGCCATCGAGTTCGCAAAGCGTGGTGCGAAGGTGGTGGTGAACGATCTCGGCGGTCGGGTGGACGGCACGGGCGCCGGCGATGCGGCCGATCGGGTCGTGGCCGAGATCGAAGCGGGCGGTGGAACCGCGGTCGCGAACAAGGCGTCGGTGTCGGATCCGGAGGGCGCTCGGAGCATCATTCAGACGGCGGTCGATGCGTTCGGCACGGTGGACATCCTGGTCAACAACGCCGGCATTCTGCGCGACAAGACGTTCAAGAACATGACCATCGAGGATTTCGACATGGTCATGAAGGTACACATGTCGGGCACGGCATACGTCACACACGCGGCTTGGCCGATCATGTACGAAAAAAACTACGGCCGCATCGTATTCACGAGCTCCGGTTCAGGCATCTTCGGCAATTTCGGTCAATCGAATTACGGCGCTGCAAAGATGGCGATGCTCGGCTTCATGAACGTACTGGCGCTGGAAGGCGCGAGTCACAACATACGTGTCAACTGTCTCGCGCCGGGCGCGAGCACGCGGATGACCGATACGGTACCAGGCCGTGAGCAGACCGCGGCCGAGCCGCCAGCCGAGCGGCATCCGCAATTGGTGAGTCCTGCGGTGCTCTTCATGTGTAGCGAAGATGCACCGAACGGGGCGGTCATTCACGCTGCAGGCGGACGATTCTCGCGCAGTGAGATCGTCGTCAACGAGGGCGTCGACCTCGGCGTCGGCGCGACCTACGAAGACTTGAAGCCGCACGCGCAGAAACTCATGGACATGACCGGTGCGAAACCGCGCGAGCGGATTCGCCGTCGGCGCTGAAGCGAGCCGCGAGATGCGTGTTGGGCTTCAGCTTCTGTTCGGTTCGTATGGTTGGCAGGGTATCCGAGACAGTCAGGTTTACGAGGAGGACCTTGCCCTCGCGCGCATGGCCGAGGATCTTGGCTTCGATGCCATCTGGCCGGTCGAGCACC
>QJXZ01000117.1 GCA_003248125.1 Gammaproteobacteria bacterium
AGCAAATCCGACAGCACGGCGGTGTCGACGGCATTGGCGGCCGCCATACCTTCGACACCGCCATCGAACAGGCGTCTGATCAACTTGGTGACCAACATCGCGATCGCGAGGTCCACCGCCGGGTGTTCTTGAGTGGCGAGCAGCCGGATCTCGATGGCGCTGCGGTCGAAGCGGGCGATGGCGCCGCGTGAGTTGAGCCATTCGTATTGCAGCGTGCCTTCCGGATCGAATGGCGCGATGTCGCGGTACATCGGCTCGAACACCACATGTGCGTATTCGCGCGCGGTGGTGACGGGCTCCGGCACGATTTGGCCGGCGATCGACGGAATGCGCGCCTGATTGCGCGCGTAGACGTCGAGCCTTCCGTCGGCGAATCCCGTATCGACCCCATCGAGAAACGGCGAGCTCGCCGCCAGCGCCGGCAGTATGGGCAGCACCGCACGAACAGCGGCATGCAAGCGGCCGAACTCCCGGTCATCGGCGAACGGCAGATTGACGTGCATGCTCTGCAGGTTCGACCATCCGTGACCCTTGCAACCGAAGATTCGATCGTAGGCGCGATAGATCGTGTCGTCGTCGTGCGGCCAGAGCCGAGTTTCCGTGTCTGGATCCATCCACGGGTGCGCCGCGCTCGGCATCAGACGCGCACCAAAGGGTTCGAGTAGCTCGTCGATGCGCACGACCGCAGTTTGGAAGTCACGTGCCGCGGCGGCGAGATCGGCGGTCGGGCCGTTGGTCTTGAGCTCGATGACGTGCAGCGCGAGTTCGTTGCTCCACGCCAGCGCGCCTTGTTCGGTCTCGTTGGTCAACACGCCTTCTGCCGCTTCGAGCACGCGGTCGGCGATCGCCGCCACCGCTAGCGTCGAGCGATCGACGATCATGTACTCGATTTCGATGCCGAATGCGGCGAACGCGGCCAGCGGTCTAATCACGGCGTGATTCGCTTCGACGCTTCGATGCGCTGCAGAAAGACGCTGATGATCTCGCGGTACAGCGCACCCTTCAGCACACGATCCTCGTAACCCGCTTCGATGCTCGGATTGTCGTTGATCTCGATTACATAGCACTGATTGCCGATCTGCTTGAGATCGACGCCATACAAACCGTCACCGATCAAATTCGCCGCCTTCAGTGCCGTTTGAACGACCTCCTTTGGAGCTTCACCGACCGCCAATGTCTGGCAGCCGCCTTCGACCGGGTTCTGGCCCGCCTCGTCGCGGCTCACGATCTGCCAATGACGCCGTGCCATGAAGTACTTGCACACGTACAACACGCGGCCATCGATGATACCGATGCGCCAATCGAATTCGGTCGGCAAGAATTCCTGCGCGACGATGAGCTCCGACTCCTTGAGCATATCCTTCACCGTGGCGTGCAGTTCATCCTCGGTATCGACCTTGGTCACCCCTTTCGAGAAGCTCGAGTCGGGCTGCTTCAGCACGACCGGCAGACCGAGCATCGGTACCAAGTCGTCGATGTTGTCGGCATGGGCGACCATCGTTTTCGGGCTCGGAATCTTTTGTCGGGTGAGCAGCTCAGCGAGATAGACCTTGTTGGTGCACTTCAGAATGGAGTTCGAGTCGTCGATGACGACGAGCCCCTCCGCCTCGGCGCGGCGCGCCATGCGAAACGTGTGGTGGTTGACCGACGTCGTCTCGCGGATGAACAGCGCGTCGAACTCGGCGAGCCGGCCGGCATCGTCCTTGGTAATGAGCTCCACCGAGAATCCGAGCGAAGCCGCGGCGTCCTCGAAGCGTTCCAGCGCCTTGGCATCGGACGGCGGCAATTGCTCGGCGGGATCGTGCAGGATGGCGAGATCGTAGCGCGACTGACTGCGTGGCCGGGCGCGGCGGCGCTTGCCGGCAAAGTACTCGGCGGCGGCGTGCAAGAGAAAATCGTGCTCGCTCTCGGCGATGTCGCTCGCATCGAGTGTGCGAATGCCCTTCAACTGCCATAGCCCGTCGCGCCGCTCGAAATCGGCCTTCAAGAGCGGCGCCTCGAACAGCGAAAAGAGCTGCCAGGCAAGCCGGTCGAACTGCGCCTCGGGATTACGGCCGAAGTAGATCGGTAGCTCCACGCGTGAGTTGCCGACGTTCTTGAACGCCTTCTCCGCCGATTCCTCCAAGTCTTCGGAAAGGAGGCGCGCGACGCCGGGCGAGCGCAAATCCTGGATGGTGGCGAGACTCGGCACCGGATGATGGCCGCGCGCAGCAGCAAGCAGAGAAACGTAGTAGCCCGCGCTCTGGTACTTGTACGACCGGCAGAGATTGAAGACCTTGGCGGCCTTGTAGTCGAAGTACTTCGGATCCGTGAGATAGGTGCGCGCCGGGATCAGTGTCACGCCCGGCATTTCCAGCGGCCAGTCCTTGGTGTTGCTGACGACGAACAGAATGTTCAACGGCGTTGCGTTCCGCGCTTCGGTGTGACTACCAGCAGATTGGCGTCGAAAGTGAGGTTGCCAAGGAGCACTGCACAGATCAATCGATTGATGTTGACCCAGTAGTGCAGCGACTTCGACACCGGGTTGGTATGGAACGGGTCGCTCACACGCACGACACGATCGCGACGTCGATAGCCCGACAGCACGACGAAGTGTCCGGCCGGCTCACCGCGCAGATCGTCTGGTATGTCGTTGGCGCCGTACTCTCGCGGTGTGCGGTACAGGTAGGTGGAGGAGAGCCCCGCAATCACCGGTAGACCGCGACGGATCAGGCCACGCAGGAACGGTGCCGTCAAATCGCGAAAGCGCACGAGGCCGCCGAGCGAAACGAATTCGGAGTATGCCGCCGACGCCGTCTGCACGCGCTCATCGGACTTGAACTCCCGCTGCGCTGCGAGCCGCTCGAGCAGAGCCTTGGCGCCGCCGCGCCCGAACCAAGTGGGGTCGAAGACCTTGAGGTCCCAAGTGTAGAGGGTAGCCGCGTAGCCGCGGCGGAGCGCATGGCAACCGAGATATGCCGCATAGGTGCCGCCGTGGTCGAGGCGTCGAGTTTGACCGATGACCTCGGTGAGCGGGACACCGTCACCATAGTAGCGATACACGGCATCGAGGCAGGTCGGTCCGCAGGTGGTCTCGTCCGGCTGCGGCTTGATGACGACATCGAGCTTGGTATCGAGCGGCAGGCGTCTAGCCATGAGTGGCGGTCAGCGCAGGAACATCTGATAGGCGGAATTGCCGGTTTCCTCGCTGTAGCGATAACCGATGCGGTCGAGGAATCCCTTGAGCTCGCTTCGCTTGCCGGTCTTCGCTTCGAATCCGACCAACACTCTCCCCCACGCGGCGCCATGGTTGCGGTAGTGGAACATGGTGATGTTCCAGTTCTCGCCCAAGCCGAGCAAGAACTTGAGCAGCGCCCCCGGCCGCTCGGGGAACTCGAAGCGGTACAAGATCTCGTTGTGATCGGTGTTGATGCGCCCGCCGACCATGTGCCGCACGTGCAGCTTGGCGAGTTCGTTGTCGGTCATGTCCTCCACCGCATAGCCCGCGGCCTTCAGCGTGCGGATCAACGCTTGCCGTGAGCCGTCGGGACCCACCTGCACGCCGACGTAGACGCGCGCTTCTTCCGCATCGGCATAGCGATAGTTGAACTCCGTGACGCTGCGCTTGCCGAGCGTACGGCAGAACGCCCGGAAGCTGCCGGGCCGCTCCGGAATCGTCACACCGAGGATCGCCTCGCGCTTTTCGCCCAGTTCTGCCCGTTCGGAAATGTGCCGCAGCCGGTCGAAGTTGACGTTCGCACCAGAATCGATGGCAACCAAGTCGGTGTCGCGCACGCCGGTGGCTTCGACGTACTTCTTCAAACCGGCAAGCGCGACCGCACCCGCGGGCTCGGTGATGGATCGGGTGTCGTCGAAGATGTCCTTGATCGATCCGCAGATCTCGTCGGTCGTGACGACGATCATGTCGTCGACGAAGCGGCGGGCAATCTTGAAAGGCTCTTTACCCACTTGAGCTACCGATATGCCATCGGCAAACAAATCGAGCGACTCGTAGGGTAGCTTGACGCGTCGCTTCGCGGCCATTGCGGCGGTGAGGCATGCCGAGCCCTCCGCTTCGACCCCGACGATACGTGTCTCCGGCCGCAGATATTTCACGTATGCGGCAATACCGGCGATGAGACCGCCGCCGCCAACGGGCACGAAGATCGCGTGGATGTCGGCACCATGCTGATTGAGGATTTCCATGCCGACCGTGCCTTGGCCAGCAATGACGTCGGGATCATCGTACGGGTGCACGAACACGTGACCGTGTTTCGCTTCCAGCTCGCGCGCATGAATGAGCGCATCGTCGTACGTGTCGCCGTGCATCACGATACGCGCACCGTAGCTCCTGACCGCATCGATCTTGATGTCCGGCGTGTTGCGACCCATCACGATGTGCGCCTTGATACCGAGCCGTTGCGCCGCGAGCGCAACACCTTGCGCATGGTTGCCTGCCGATGCCGCGATCACGCCGCGCGCACGTTCTGCAGGCGAAAGCTGCACCATCTTGTTATATGATCCGCGCAGCTTGAACGAGAACACCGGTTGCAGATCTTCGCGCTTCAACAGCACGCGATTGCCGAGCCGGCGCGACAGAGACGCCGCTTCGTGCAACGGTGTCTCCACTGCAACGTCGTAGACGCGCGAAGCCAGGATTTTCTTTACGTATCGTTCGAGCATGGGCGGCAGCAAACGAGCGGCGCGCCATGTTAAAGGGGGGAGCTAGTGTCGTCCACACGATCTCCGGCAGCATGAGCCGAGACGCACAAAAGCGCGCCGCTGCTGATGCCGCACTCGAGATCGTGCTGCCGCAGCTCACTCGCGACACCATCATCGGCATCGGCACCGGTTCCACTACCAACTGCTTCATCGACGCACTCGCCACGCATCGGCACAAGTTCGACGCCGCGGTTGCGAGTTCCGATGCGAGTGCTGCGCGACTACAAGGGCTCGGTATCACCGTCATCGACTTGAATGCCGCACGCGAAGTTGCCCTCTACGTAGATGGTGCCGACGAGGTAAACGGCGCCATGCAGCTGATCAAGGGTGGCGGCGGCGCGCTGACCCGCGAAAAGATCGTCGCCGCATCGGCGAACGAGTTCATCTGCATCGTCGACGAGTCGAAACTCGTCGCCAAGCTCGGCCAGTTTCCCCTGCCGGTGGAGGTGATCCCCATGGCCCGAGGGCTAGCAGCACGTGCCCTCGTGGCCATGGGTGGTCAGCCGGTATATCGCGAGGGCTTGGTCACCGACAACGGCAACATCGTGCTCGACGTATTCGGGCTCGATTTGTCCGACCCGCTGGCGATGGAGCCGCGCATCAACGCCATCATCGGCGTGGTGGAGAACGGCATCTTCGCGGTACGCGCGGCCGACGTGGTGCTGATCGCGGGCCCCGACGGGGTGCGCGAACTGTAAACGCGAAAAGAAGGCACCCCGCGGCCGCACCGATGGAGTGTCGCGGGCGATTGTCGTGATTTTGTACTTTGTATTGCAAAGTACATTGCCCGAGAGATAGAGTTGCCTCGCTTCGGGAGATCGCCATGGTGCCAACCGCAACGTCACGTCGAACCGACGACCACGCCCTCGCTCAGCTGCACTACATCCGCACCGCGATCGACGGCGCCGGCCGCTTCACCGCGGTGCCGGGCAAGGGCTTCATCGCGGTCGGTGTCAGCGCCCTCGTCGCCACGGTGCTCGGCGAGCGTTGGCCGGCACTGTGGCTTCACATCTGGCTGGTCGAGGCCGTGATCGCGCTCGCCATCGGCCTCACCGCGATGCGCATGAAGGCTGTCGCGGCCGATCTCCACTTCGGTGACGGCCCCGCCCGCAAGTTCGTGCTGGCGTTCATTCCCTCCGGCGTGGGCACCGCCGCACTCACTGCGGCGCTCGTCGGCCACGGCGACCTGTCACTGGTGCCGCCAGTATGGCTCATGGGATACGGGGTAGGCGTAGTTGCAGCGGGCACGCATTCGGTGTTGCCCGTGCCAATCATGGGCACCGTGTTCGGCACAATCGGCCTAGTCGCGCTTTTGGTGGAGCCAACCTGGCACAACCTCTTGCTGGGCGCCGCATTCGGCTGCACGCATATCGGTGGCGGCATCTACATCGCGCGCAATCATGGCGGCTAGAGGCAAGAAGAGAGGTGCGGATTCACGGCCCGCGCGTTTGCTCACCGCCATCGCAGGACATCTCGCTGACGACTCGGGCGCCGAGGTCTTTCGGCTCGTCAACGAGCGCGTCCGCCTCGGCATCCTGAGCGCCCTAGCGGTCAGCTCGCCGATGAGCTTCGGCCAATTGAAGGCGACCCTCGAGGTCACCGACGGCAACTTGAGCGTGCACACGCGCAAGCTCGAAGAAGCGGGTTTCATCGCCTGCCGCAAGTCGTTCCGAGATCGCCGTCCGCTCACCGAGTACTCGTTGACCGCAAAGGGACGTGCGGCCTTCGAGCATTACCTCGATCACATGCAGTCGCTGATCGAAATGATGAAGGAGTCCAAACCGTGACCGTGGTTGGCGTCGTTCCCGACAAGCTAATCGTACGCTTCGGCATCATCGCCTTGCTCGCGCTGCTGCTCGCAGTTCCGTTGATGCTCGTCGACGGCGTCATCGAGGAGCGCGGCTCGCGATTCCAACAAGTGATCGAAGAGGTCGGAGCCGAGTGGGGCAGCGCGCAGTCGATCATCGGTCCGGTGCTGATCGTGCCGGTGACTTCCGGGCCAGAGACCCAGCGGCACGTCGTCCTCCCCGCCACGCTCGCGGGCACCGCCGTGCTCGAACCGGAAGTGTTGAAGCGTTCGGTATTCGAGTCGACGGTCTACACGGCTCATGTGGGCATGCGCGGTCAGTTTGCGCCGCTCGTGCTATCGCTCGACTCCGCATCGGGCCAGCAAATCGATTGGCGGAACGCGGTACTCGTCGTCGGCGTGAACGCACCGGTCGGCATCCGGACGGCGGCGCTGCGAATTGGGGGGACCACGATCGCCGGGCCGAACCCGGGTACGACCTTGGTCCAGGCATTGCCGCATGGCATGCGCTGGCGCATGCCGACCGCTACCTCGGCCAGTGCGCCGATCGACTTCGAACTCGACCTGGTGGTGAAGGGCAGCGGCACGTTCACTGTCGCGCCCGTCGGTGGCGAAACGACATTCGACATTCGCTCCGCATGGCCGCATCCGAGCTTTTTCGGCGCGTCGCCAGTCAGCCGTCGAATCGGAGAGGACGGCTTCTCGGCCGAGTGGGCGATTTCGAGCCTCGCCCGCAGCTACGCCCAGTCATTCGTCGCTGGCGCCGATCCACAGCCGTTCGGCGAGCTTGCCATCGGGGTGAAGCTGATGCAGCCGATCAATCTGTACAGTCTGCTCGACCGCGCCACCAAGTATGCCCCGCTGTTCATCGCGCTCACGTTCCTGACCCTCGTCACGTTCGAGCTGGCAACCGACGCCCGCGCTCACTACGTGCAATACGGCGCAATCGGTCTTGCCGTCGCACTCTTCTACCTATTGCTGCTGGCGCTCGCCGAGCACATCGGATTCACACCTGCCTACTTCGCGGCGAGCAGCGTGATCGTGCTGATGGTGACGACGTACACGATCGCGGTACTCGAGACCATTTGGCGTGGCTTGACATTGGGCGCACTACAAGCGGCGACCTACACGGTGCTGTACGTGACACTGACGTTGGAGGACTTCGCGCTGCTCACGGGCACCGTCGCGCTCACTGCTGCGCTCGCCATCTTCATGTACGTCACTCGCTCGCTGACCGTACCGCTCAGGCCAGCAACTTCCCCGGGTTCATGATGCCGTTTGGATCGAACACGCCTTTCAGCGCGCGCATGGCCGCGATCTCCGCGTCACTGCGCGTGTAGCTCAAGAAGTCTTTCTTCAAGAGCCCAACACCGTGCTCCGCAGAGATGCTGCCGCCGAAACGCGCGACAATCTCGAAAATGCGCGGGCTGATGACATGGCAACGCTCGAAGAATGCGGCATCGTCGAGCGCAGCTGGCTTCAGGATGTTCAGATGCAGGTTGCCGTCGCCGATGTGACCGTACCAGCACACCTCGAAGTCGGGATAGGCTGCGCTGACTTCCCCATCGACCGCGGCGAGGAACTCGGGCACCGCACCGATCCGCACCGAAACGTCGTTCTTGTAGGGCATGAACGGCGCGATGGACTCGGAGATTCCCTCACGTAATTGCCAGAGATCGCGAGCTTGCGCATCGCTCTGCGAGATCACGGCATCGGTGACGATGCCGTCGCTCGCCGCGGTCTCGAACACGGTTGCCGCGTCTTCCATGGCGGCGGTGTCGAATTCGATCAGTGCATAGAACGCGCTGGATGCGGCGAACGGCCGCTTCAGCTTGCGGTGCGCCGTCACCTTCGCGAGCGCGAGCTCGGAGAAGAACTCGAACGCCGACAGTTCGACGCGCGCTTGGAATCGGGCAAGCACGCCCAGCACGTCCACCATATGCGGTACCGCGAGTACCATCACCGTCTGCGGCGCCGGCGCGGGCGCCAGCCGCATCTGCGCTTCGACGATGAAGCCGAGCGTGCCCTCCGAACCGATGAACAGGTGCCGCAAGTCGTAGCCCGTGGCGTTCTTCACCAGCGCACGGTTGAGATCGAGCACGTCGCCACGCCCGGTCACGACCTTTAGGCCGGCCACCCAATCGCGCGTGAGTCCGTGGCGAATGACCTTGATACCGCCAGCGTTGGTTGCAATGTTGCCGCCAATCTGGCTCGAGCCGGACGATGCGAAATCGACGGGATAGCAGAACCCGTTGTCCGTCGCGAACGCCTGCAATGCCGCGGTCACGACACCACTTTCACAGCGCACGACTCGATCTGCGGCGTCGAAATCCAATATTCGATTCATGCGATCGAACGAGACGACCACTTCGCCATGGCTTGCCACGGCGCCGCCCGACAGCCCTGTTCTCCCACCCGACGGCACGAGCGCAAACCGTCTGGCGTTGGCGAGCTCGACGAGCGCCACCACCTCGGCGACAGATTCGGGAAACACCACCGCCCGCGGCGCAACCGCGAAGCTACGCGTCCAATCCCTGCCCCAATGGGACAGCGAGTCGGCGTCGGTGGCGACCCGACTCGATGAGAAGATCTCATTCAACGCTTCGATCATGTTCGGTGTGGCGGCGGAAGCGGGCGGCTAGTATAGGCGCCTTTTTCGGGGTGGCCGATGAGCGAGACGTCCTTCGACCGGGCACGCATCAAGGTACTGTTGCTCGAGGGCATCCACGACAGTGCCGTTCGATCGTTCGAGGCAGCCGGCTACACCAACCTCGAGCTCGCGGCCGGTGCACTGCAAGGCGACGCCCTCGCAGCCGCGCTACGTGACGTGCACATGCTCGGTATTCGCAGCCGCACACAATTGACCGAAGTAGCGCTCTCCACGGCCCGACGCCTGCTCGCAGTAGGTTGCTTCTGTATCGGCACCAATCAAGTCGATCTCGCCGCCGCGATGCGCCGCGGTATCCCGGTATTCAATGCCCCTTTTTCCAATACGCGCAGCGTTGCAGAACTCGTGCTCGCCGAAGCCGTACTGCTGCTCCGCGGCGTACCAGAGAAGCACGATCTCTTGAAGCGTGGCATCTGGAAGAAGACTGCCGTGGCGAGCTTCGAGATTCGCGGCAAGACACTGGGCGTCATCGGTTACGGCAACATCGGCAGCCAGCTCGGCGTGCTCGCCGAGAGCCTCGGCATGCATGTCGTCTTCTACGACATCGTAAAGAAATTGAATCTGGGTAACGCACGGCAACTCGACTCACTCGCCGAGGTGTTGCGCAGCGCCGACGTGGTCACCCTGCACGTGCCCGAGACACCGGAGACCAGAGACATGATCGGCGCAGCCGAGCTCGTGCAGATGAAGACGACGGCGGTCCTCATCAACGCATCGCGCGGTCAGGTGGTCGACATCGACGCGCTCGCGGCAGCGCTACGTGCCAAACGCTTGCTCGGCGCTGCCATCGACGTCTACCCGGAAGAGCCGAAATCGAATACCGAGCCGTTCCGATCTCCGCTCATCGATTGCGAAAACGTGCTGTTGACGCCTCACATCGGCGGCAGCACCGCGGAAGCGCAAGAGAACATCGGCCTCGAAGTGGCCGACAAGCTGATTCGATATTCCGACAACGGCTCGACACTGTCGGCGGTGAACTTCCCTGAGGTGGCCTTGCCTCCCCATCCCGGCAGTCATCGGCTTTTGCACATTCACCGCAACATCCCGGGTGTGCTTTCGGGCATCAACCGCGTGTTCTCCGAGGGGGGCATCAACGTCGCCGCCCAGTACCTGCAGACCAAGGGCTCGATCGGCTACGTGGTCATCGATCTCGACGCCGAGCACAGCCAAGCCGCACTCGACGGTTTGCGCGAGGTGGAAGGCACCATTCGGACTCGCGTACTGTTCTGATACGATGTGCGGCCCGTTGCCGCGGAGGTAGGCAATGCCTAGCAATCCGGAACCCAGCAAGCTCAAAGTCGCGGGCGCGAACAGCGGCGTTGATGCCAGCACCAACGTCAACGCAGACGGTACGCCGAGCATCTCGCGGGTGATTCGCGAGCGACTGCAGAATGCCGACCACCGCTTCCACGCCAACGACAACATCGCCGACTTCATCGAGGACGGCGAGCTCGATTTGCTGCGAGCGGAAGTGGCGGAAAAGATGCAAGCGGTGCTGGAGTCGCTCGTTATCGACACCGAGAGCGATCACAACACCCAAGAGACGGCCTATCGCGTGGCCAAGATGTTCGTCAACGAAGTGTTCCGCGGCCGCTATGTGCCGATTCCGCCAGTCACAGAGTTCCCGAACGTCGAGCGCTTGAACGAACTCATGATTGTGGGACC
Organism: Gammaproteobacteria bacterium; assembly: GCA_003248125.1. GTDB lineage: Bacteria > Pseudomonadota > Gammaproteobacteria > Pseudomonadales > Azotimanducaceae > SZUA-521. Next base: position 10,842 of record QJXZ01000117.1, read on the forward strand.
CATCACGGTTCGCAGTGCGTGCTCGCATCACCTCTGCCCCATCATCGGCAAGGCGTGGGTGGGTGTGATGCCGAACGAGCACTCGGCGCTGATCGGTCTATCGAAATTTTCGCGGCTTCTCGAGTGGGTGATGACGCGGCCGCAGATTCAGGAAGAGGCTATCGCTCAGCTCGCCGATCTCTTGCAGGAGAAGATGCAACCCGACGGATTGTCGATCGTCATCGAAGCCGATCACTACTGCATGCAGTGGCGCGGCGTAAAGGACATGAACTCGAAGATGATCAACAGCATCATGCGCGGCAGTTTCTTGAACAACGCGAGCCTGCGTCGCGAGTTCTTGGCACTCTTGAACAACAGCAGGAGATGACATCGTGCTCGTTCGACTGCTCTATGCCAGCCGCATCGCCGAATCGACCGGCGACCAAGCCATCGACGACATCTTGACCGAGTCGCGTGCGAAGAACGCCGAGCATGGCATCACCGGTGTGCTGTGCGTGTGTCAGACCGGGCGCGTATTCATGCAGGTGCTGGAAGGTGGCCGCGAAGAGGTGAACGCGCTGTACAACAACATCGTCCGCGACGCGCGTCACTCCAACGTGGTGTTGCTCGACTACGAGGAGATCGCTTCGCGTGCGTTCGTCGGTTGGCGTATGGGCCGTGTCGATCTCGGCAAGGTCAATTTGAGCATCATCTTGAAGTATTCGGAGCTGCCGCGATTGGATCCATACGCGATTTCGGGCAAAACGGCGCTCGCGCTCTTGACCGAGCTCATGACCAGCGCCTCGGTATCGGGCACTCGGTGACAGTTACCAATTTCGCCTCAGTGTCGTCGAGTCGGTCGAACTCTAGTTGGCGAAATTGGTAACTGTCACCGATTCAGGTGTCGTCCAACTCGCGGCTGATCTCGTCGAACATTCGCGCGCGTACGGCCGGGGATTCGTTCACCAGATGATGACGTGCTTCGGGAATGTAGAAGATCCGCGGCCGGAACAGCCGTTCGATGATACGAACGTTGTATTTCCGGTCGACGGTACGGTCGGCATGGCCCTGCACCACCAGCGGGCTCAAGTCCGTGGCCCGATAGCGCTCGAAGCGCTTTCGCCAAGCCTGCATGGCGGTCACCCATTGCACGGGTAACGTGCGCGCCTGCAATGGATCGCGATCGCGCAAGAACTCGACGAACGCCCGTTCGTTGGTATTGAATGCGAACGATCGAGGCCGTTCCTTGATGGTCAAGCGCGCCACCTCGTAGACGATGCGGTTCACGGCCCACAGATAAGGACGAACCAGCGGCGCGAGCAGCACGATCTTGTCGAACGGCGAGGTGGCGCGGGTGAGGCCATTGGCGAGCAACCACTCCATGGCGATCGCGCCACCCGTGCTCTGCCCAAAGAGATGCCTCGGGCCCGGCAGGTGCGCCTCGAACGCCGAGAAGCAAGCGTCGAACGCGTCCACGTAGTGATCGAATGTCTCGATCGTCGCCGGCTCTCCAGTCGACAAGCCGTGGCCCGGCAGATCGAAGGACAAAACCGCGAGGTTGCGATTCAGCAGGTACTCGATCAAGTATCGATACAGACCCACGTGATCGTAGTAGCCGTGTATGACCACGGCGCTGCCGGTCGCGTCGCGCGGCCGCCACAAATGCGCCGCGATCGCATGCGTATCGGTCTCGACCAGACCGAGGTGGTGGGCCAACCCTTCAATTCGATCGGCGAAGTCGATGCCGTAGTGCGCGAGATACGCGCTCTCCGCCGGCGTGAGCACCGTCGGTGCATCGGGCACGAGCGGTCGCAAGCCGCTCCTGAGTTCACTCGGATCAAAGCTCAATTGACGACGGGGTCCAACTCACCCTTTTCGTAGCGCTTGAACATCGCCTCGAGCACGATCGGCTTGATCTTCGATGCGTTGCCGGCCGTGCCGAACGCTTCGTATCGCTCCACGACGATCTTCTTCATCGCCTTCGTGGTCTCGGTCAAGTACTTGCGCGGGTCGAATTCCGATTTGTTGTCGGCCAAGAACTTCCGGATCGCCGCAGTGGAGGCGAGCCGCAAGTCGGTGTCGATGTTGACCTTGCGCACGCCGTGGCGAATCCCTTCTTGGATCTCCTTCAGTGGCACACCGTAGGTCTCTTTGATCGCACCGCCGTATGCGTTGATCACCTCGAGCAGATCTTGCGGCACGGACGATGAGCCATGCATCACCAGATGCGTGTTCGGAATGCGACGGTTGATCTCCTTTATGCGATCGATCGCCAACACGTCGCCGGTCGGTGGCCGGGTGAACTTGTAGGCGCCGTGCGACGTGCCGATCGCGATTGCGAGCGCATCGACTTTCGTCTTTTGCACGAAATCCGCGGCTTGTTCGGGATCCGTGAGCAACATCTCCTTCGGCAACGAGCCTTCGTGACCGCCACCGTCTTCCTCACCGCCCATGCCAGTCTCGAGACTGCCGAGGCAACCGAGCTCGCCCTCGACGGAAACGCCGCATGCATGCGCCATGTCCACCACACGGCGCGTGACATCGACGTTGTACTCGTAGGTCATCGGCGTCTTTTGGTCTTCACCCAGCGAGCCGTCCATCATCACCGACGAGAAGCCGAGCTGAATCGAGCGCTGGCACACGGCAGGAGAAGCGCCATGGTCCTGGTGCATTACGACCGGTATCCCCGGGAATTCCTCGACTGCAGCCAAAATGAGGTGCCGAAGGAACGTCGGTCCCGCGTATTTGCGCGCACCCGCGCTCGCTTGCACGATTACCGGGCTATCGGTCTGCGCGGCGCCTTCCATGATGGCGCGCATCTGCTCCAAATTGTTGACGTTGAACGCCGGCACGCCGTAGTCGTGCTCGGCAGCATGATCGAGCAGCTGGCGCATGCTGATGAGTGGCATGGCAACCTCCTTAACGGTTGGCGGCGCGCGACTCGAGCATCGCGACCGCGGGTAACGATTTGCCTTCCACGAACTCGAGGAACGCACCCCCGCCCGTGGAGATGTACGAAATGGCGTCCGCCACCCCGTACTTGTCGATAGCTGCCAGGGTATCGCCGCCGCCGGCAATGGAAAATGCCGAACTCGCAGCAATCGCTTCGGCCAGCACGCGCGTGCCTTCGCCGAACTGATCGTGCTCGAATACGCCCACCGGACCATTCCAGAGAATCGTGCCCGCTTTGCCAAGCCGCGCGGCGAGTCGGCGAGCGCTCTCGGGACCGATGTCGAGAATCATCTCGTTCGCTCTCACGTCGCGGCAGGTTCGTACGACAGCTTCTGCGTTTGGGCCGATCTCGGTACCGACCACGACGTCTTCCGGCAGCGGAACGTCCACCTTGGCAGCAATGCGTCGCGCCGTGTCGACAAGGTCGGGCTCGTGCAGTGATCGTCCAACCGAGCATCCCGCAGCGGCGAGAAACGTGTTGGCGATGCCTCCCCCGACGATGACCGCATCGGCGATATCCGCAAGGCGCTCCAACACTTCGAGCTTGGTTGAAACCTTGGAGCCCCCAACGATTGCGATGAGGGGCCGCGCTGGCGTCTCGAGCGCGCGGCCCAGCGCGTCGAGTTCTGCCGCTAGCAACGGGCCGGCACACGCAACCTTCGCGTGCCGTGCGATGCCATGCGTGGATACCTGAGCGCGGTGTGCGGTGCCGAATGCGTCCATCACGTAAACGTCACACAGCGCAGCCATGCGCTTGGCGAGTTCGTCGTCGTCCTTACCTTCGCCGACCAGCCAGCGCACGTTCTCCATCAGCTTGATCTCACCGGGAGCGATGTCGATGCCGTCGATCCAATCGGCGACCAGCGGCACCGGACGGCCGAGCAGCTCCGCGAGCCGGGCAGCTACCGGAGCCATCGACGACTCTGGTTCGGTAGTCGCATTCGCGCCCTCGGTCGGGCGGCCGAGATGCGAGACGACCATCACCGCGGCACCTGCATCGAGTACGGCACGCAACGTCGGCAACGCGGCAACGATGCGCGCGTCGCTCGAGACTTTACCGTTCTTGACGGGTACGTTCAGATCTTCTCGAACGAGCAAGCGTTTGCCCGCGAGATCGAGATCGGTCATACGCAATACGCGCAAACTCACGCACACCTCTCGACGGTGGCGCGGACCGCCGCCTGCACTGCCTCTTCGGTGATGCCAAGCTCCGTCATCGCAGCGGGTCCGGGGGCAGATAGGCCGTAACGATCGATGCCGACCACTGCGCCGTCCAATCCCACGAAGCGGTACCAGTAATCGGGATGCGCCGCCTCCACGGCGACCCTGGCACGAACGTCCGGCGGCAGCACCGCATCGCGATAGCCAGCGTCCTGCGCAAGAAACACATCGGTGCTCGGCATCGACACGACGCGCGTACCAACGCCGTCGTCGTTGAGCTTCTTCGCCGCACTCACTGCCAGCTGCACTTCGGAACCGGTAGCAATCACTACCGCCCGCAACTCGCCTGCTTCCTTGACGAGAACATACCCGCCGCGCGCGATGTTCTCGAACGCGTTGTCGCCGCGGATTTGCGCCTTGGTCTTCTGGCGCGTGAACACGAGCGCGGTCGGGCCATCGGTGCGCGCAATCGCCTCACGCCAAGCGATCGCCGACTCCACCGTGTCGCACGGACGCCAGACCGACAGCTTCGGCGTGGTGCGCAGGCTCGTTAGCTGTTCGATTGGCTGATGGGTCGGCCCATCCTCACCCACGGCGATCGAATCGTGCGTGTAAACGAAGATGTTGCGAATGCCCATGAGCGAGGCTAGCCGCACCGCATTGCGCGCATACTCCATGAACACCAAGAACGTACCCGAGTAGGGCACGAAACCACCGTGCAAGGCGATGCCGTTGCTGATGGCCGTCATGCCGAATTCGCGCACGCCGAAACTCAAGTAATTACCGTCCGCCTCCGGCGTCAGATCGGCCGCACCGCTCCACTTGGTGCCGTTTGATCCGGTCAAGTCTGCCGATCCGCCGAACAGCCCCGGCAGCTTCGGTCCGATCGTCGATAGGCAACGTTGCGAAGACTTGCGCGTCTCGAGATCCTCTGGGTTGGTCTGCGCGCTGCGCGCCAGATGATCCAGCGCATCTCGCCAACCATTCGACAAGGCGCCACTGGTACGTGCTTCGAACTCCGCCGCAAGTTCCGGAAACTCGGCCTTGTAGGCCTTGAACAGCCGCTGCCACTTGCGCTCGTGGTCCTCGCCGGCCGGCCGACAATCCCAATCGGCGCGAATCGCATCGGGAATCTCGAAGGGGCCGTAGCCCCAATTCAGCGTCAGCCGCGCGGCGGCGACTTCCTCGGCACCGAGCGGCGAACCATGCACGTGCTCGGAGCCTTGCTTGTTCGGTGCGCCAAACCCGATCACCGTGCGGCAACAGATCAGTGTCGGCTTGTCTTCCTCGCCGCACGCATTGGTGAGCGCCGCGAGGATCGCGTCCGGGTCGTGACCATCGACGTCGCGGATCACGCGCCAACCGTAAGCTTCGAACCGCGCGCCGACGTCCTCGGTGAACCAGCCCGACGTGTGACCATCGATGGAGATGCCGTTGTCGTCGTAGATGACTTTGAGCTTGCCTAGTTTGTGCGTGCCCGCGAACGACGCCGCTTCGTGCGAGATGCCCTCCATGAGACAGCCGTCGCCGACGATGGCCCAAGTTCGATGGTCGACGATGTGAAAGCCTTCGCGGTTGAAGGCGCGACCGAGCTCGCGCTCGGCGAGCGCCATGCCCACCGCATTTGCGAGACCCTGGCCGAGCGGACCGGTGGTGGTCTCGACGCCGGGGCATTCGCCAAATTCCGGATGGCCCGGGGTCGGCGAATGCAGCTGCCGGAAGTTCATGATGTCGTTCAAGGACACCTCATAGCCCGTGAGATGCAGCACCGCATACAGCAACATCGATGCGTGGCCGTTCGACAGCACGAAGCGATCGCGATCGACCCACTTTGGATGCGCCGGGTTGTGTTTGAGCACCTCCCGCCATAGCACTTCGGCGATGTCTGCGAGGCCCATGGGTGCACCCGGGTGGCCCGACTTCGCCTTTTCGACGGCATCCATTGCCAACGCCCGAATCGCATTGGCGCGTTCCGTTGCAGAAGACATACTCAAGCTTTGGCGCCCGGCTGGAAAAAGGGCGGCTATTGTCCTTGCTTCATACCGGGCATGGCAATTTCCAATACACAACGCTGCCCATAAGCCGATAACATTCAAACCTTTAGCGTCTCAAGGAAGTCCAAGTCCGATGGCCGATTACAGCGTCTTCACCTCCGAGTCGGTCTCGGAAGGTCACCCCGACAAGATGGCGGATCAGATTTCCGACGCCGTCGTCGATGCGATGTTGGCGCAGGACCCCGACTCACGGGTCGCCTGCGAGACCCTGATCAAGACCGGCATCGTGGTATTGGGGGGCGAATTCAGATCAAAGGCCGACGTCAACCTCGACCAGTTGGTGCGTAGCGTCATTCGCGACATCGGTTACGACAACCACGCGCTCGGTTTCGTCGCCGACGAAGTCGCGGTCATGAACGCGCTCGGCTATCAGTCGCCCGACATCGCGATGGGCGTCGACGAGACCCCGGAGCACGAGCAGGGCGCCGGCGATCAGGGCTTGATGTTCGGTTACGCGACCAACGAAACCGACGTGCTCATGCCGGCGCCGATCACTTATGCGCATCGCCTCATGGAACGTCAGGCCCAGGCGCGCCGCGCCACCCTCAAATTCCTGCGCCCCGACGCCAAGAGTCAGCTCACCTTTCGCTACGGCCCCGACGGCAAAGTGCTCGGCATCGACGCCGTCGTGCTCTCGACCCAGCACGACCCGGACATCAGCCAAGCCGATCTCAAGGAAGCTGTGCACGAAGAAATCATCAAGAAGGTGTTGCCCGGCAACTGGCTGACGAAGGACACCAAGATCTTCATCAACCCGACCGGCAAATTCGTGATCGGCGGCCCGGTGGGGGACTGCGGGCTCACCGGCCGCAAGATCATCGTCGACACCTATGGCGGCATGGCGCGCCATGGCGGCGGCGCGTTCTCCGGCAAGGATCCGTCCAAAGTCGACCGCTCGGCGGCCTATGCAGGGCGTTACGTAGCGAAGAATCTGGTTGCAGCCGGCATCGCCGAGCGTTGCGAGATTCAAGTGAGCTACGCCATCGGTGTGGCGGAGCCCACCTCGATCAGCATCAATACCTTCGGCACCGGTAAATTATCCGACGAGGCGATCGTGCGTCTCGTGCGTGAGCATTTCGATCTGCGCCCGCGCGGCATCATCACCATGCTCGATCTGAAGCGGCCCATCTATCGGCGCACCGCTGCATACGGCCACTTCGGTCGCACCGACGATGCCCTTTCGTGGGAACGCACCGACCGCGCCGCGGCGCTCGAGGAAGCGGCCCGCGCCGCGTAAGCCGTGCCCTTTTCCTTGAGCTTCGAGTTCTCGGCGCCGCGCACGCCCGATGCGCGCGATGCGCTACTGCGCACCGCCAAACGGCTCGCGAGGCACGAGCCCGATTACTACTCGGTGACCTACGGTGCCGGCGGCTCGACCCGCGACGGCACTTTCGAGACCGTCGCGGCGTTGCGCAGCGCCGGCTTCGCCGCAGCACCGCATTTGTCGATCGGCACGGACGACGACGCGACCGTGTGCGGCTTGCTGGACCGCTACCGCGCACTCGGGGTCGACCGCGTGGTCGCGCTGCGCGGCGACATTCCGTCCGGTATGGGCAGCGGCCGCAACCTGCGCTATGCGGAGGAACTCGTCCGCCTCATTCGCGCCCATGAGAAGCACGCGATGGCGATCGAGGTGGCGGCCTATCCGGAGATGCATCCCGACGCGCGGTCGCCCGACGTGGACCTCGCCTTCTTCCGCCGCAAGGTCGACGCCGGCGCGGACGGTGCCATCACGCAGTACTTCTACAACGCGGATGCCTATTTCGATTTCGTGACGCGAGCAAACGTCGCCATTCCAATCGTCCCGGGCATCTTGCCGATCACCAACTACGAGGGATTGGTGCGCATTTCCGACAAGTGTGCGGCCGAGATCCCGCGTTGGATTCGCACGCGGTTGGCGGCCTACAAGGACGACCCGCCGAGCTTGAAGGCGTTCGGCGTCGACGTGGTGAGTGCGCTCTGCCAACGGCTGATCGACGGCGGTGTGCCGGGCCTGCACTTCTACACGCTCAACTTGTCGCAAGCGACCCTGGCCGTACTCGCCAATCTGCGTTTGCCGGGTGACCGCTGAGGCGCCGAAACATCGCCTGTTCGTCACTGCCCCTGTGGTGCCTGGCGAACTGATCACGGTCGATGCCGAACGTTCCCACTATTTGTGCCGCGTGTTGCGTCTCGGCGTCGGCGACCCGGTGCTGGTCTGCGACGGCCACGGAAACGGCTACACGGCGACGATTTTGCGGGCGAGCACCCGCCGCTGCGAACTGCAACCGGGCGAGGTCGCAGAGACCGCGCCTGCGCCTGCTTTCACACTCACCCTCGCCCAGTCTCTCATCAAGGGTGATCGACTGGACTTCGTGCTGCAGAAGGCGACCGAACTCGGTGTCACCGACATCCGCTTGGTGACGACGTCACGCACCGAAGTAAGTTTGGATGACGCCCGCATCGCGCGTCGTATGGCGCACTGGCAGAAGATCGTCGTGGCCGCAGCCGAGCAATGCGAACGCTTGTGGCTGCCGCGCTTGCATCCGCCGCAACCGCTGGCCGAGCTGGTGGCTGCCGCCCGCGGCGAACGGCTGTTGCTCGAGCCCGGTGCCGCGCGCCTCGATGCACCGCTGCCGGAATCGGATACGTTGGTGCTCGTCGGTCCCGAGGGCGGCTTCGCCACGGTCGAGCGCGATCACGCACTCGCCCATGGCTTTCGCGCGATGGGATTGGGCAGCCACGTGCTGCGCGCCGACACTGCCCCGATTGCCGCCCTCGCAATCCTGCGTCAGAGCTGGGGCTGGAAGGCCCCTTAAATCGGGGACAGTTTACCTATTTCCTACTCACAGGTTCTTCGGCTGCTCACTCATTGCTGCGAGCCTTGTTGGCGACAAACCTG
>QJXZ01000375.1 GCA_003248125.1 Gammaproteobacteria bacterium
ATGGTGAAATGGGCGCGGCGCGGCGGTCTGAATCTCGATCAATCGCTCTCGATCAGGTAGCCGTCGACGGTTCCTCGAGTGGGTCGCCGGGCGGCGCATACCAATGCATCAAGGACGTGTGCAGTGGTTGCTCATTCAGTAGGCAGTAGGCCGACGGTTACGAATCGCGTACTTCGATTGCGTCGGGCGGCATCTTCACCTCCGTCTCAGCGTACCACGATGTCCGATCTACCGGCCGCCAATTCGAACACCATGCCGTCGTGCGTGAGCACCGCGCGGTCCGGCAGCTCACGACGGAAGATCTGCTCGAACAACCAGTTCCGCGGTGGCGGCACCAGATGATATGCACCGATCATCTTCGCTTCGCCGCTGCGCACGAGCTCGGCGAGCGAGTCGGCATGGGCGTGGTACGTCTGTATGTCGTTCAGAATCTTGGCCTGACGATCCCGTCCGGCGGCACGCGCGGCACGTTCCAAGGCGGCCACGATCGGAAGCGATAGCGCATCCTGAAGCACGAGGTCGGCACCGCGCGCAGCCTCGATCAGCGAGCGCGTCACGTTGCCGTCACCGCTGACCACGATCGAGCGCCCGCCATAGTCGAACCGATAACCGACCGCTGGCACCACCGGTGCGTGGTCCATGGTGAAGGCGCGAATCACGAGGCCGCCGTGCTCGAGGATTTTACCCGCCCGAATGGTTACGGCGTTGAGTTCGCCGAGCGCGGGCGGTAGCAATACTTCACCATGGTGCGCGATCCTATAACTGCGATCGTGCGCGTAGGTATCGTTGAAGCCGGCGACGACGGCGTCGACGCCGTCGGGGCCGATCACGTCGAGCGGCTTCGACCGGCCCGCGACCCAGGAATTGAGGTTGAAGTCGGGCACCGAGGCGATGTGATCGGAGTGGAAATGTGTGAGCAACAGGGCTTCTAGTCGGTTCAGTGGCAGGGCCGCCAGGTTGGCCACGTTCGCCGAGCCAGTGCCGGCATCGACCACGTAGAGGGCGCTGCCGGCCTCGATGGCGACACAAGCTTGGGCCCGGTTCGGCGCGGGGAGTGGCGATGCGGTCCCGCACATCGTTGCGCGCAGGCCCTCGAACGGAACCACATCCGGGCTGGACATCGCCGCTGTCGCGAGACGTTCGAGCGCCCAATCTTGGCCTCGTTCCGTCGAGAGCAATGCATATGCGGCTGCTGCGACTGCGATAAACGCCAGCGCGAGCCAAGCCAGTAGCTTTCGCATCGATCACCTCCGAGTCAGCGATACGCGATTTTGCTTTGTGCAGTGGAAAAGTGGGAACCTATCCGAAGATTACCGTGGCGCGGACCCGATATGTCACCGCTACGACTTGTCGTATGGACCATCGTATGCATCGGATCGGCTTCCGTCTTGGCGGCCGATACGACGGCGATCTACGGCTGCTCATACCCGGGGCAGCGTGGCAACGTGCTCGTGCTCGGTGCGCGTGGTGCGTCGAGCTACGTGAAGTTCGGCGCCCAACGCATCCCCGCTCAGCACGCCGCGACGGCAGACGGCGAGCAGCGTTGGACATGGTCGAACAACCGCGTAACGCTGGGCGCCGATAGCATGGCGCACTACTACGAAGGCGGTGACTACGAGAATGCCAAGGGCACGTTCCGCTGCAAGGCGATGGGTAGCGGTTGAAGTTGCCGTACGGTGAGCCCCAAATTCTCGCTGCGGCTGGGAGAAGCGCATGAAGTTGACGGTCGAATTTCCGAGCGTTGCGTATCGCGAAGGCGGCGAGGGTGTCACGAAGCTCGCGCGCGCAATCGAGGCGATCGGCTACGACGAGATCGACATGTTCGATCACGTGGTAATG